>DASRSM010000229.1:0-7055 GCA_035656415.1 Vulcanimicrobiaceae bacterium
CGGCACGAAAGCCTCGGCCCATTTCGTTCGAGAGTTCGGTCCGGGCGAATCGTTCTCGATTCGCTTGCGCCTCTCCAAAGGCGAACTTCAAAACGATCCGTTCGCCGGTTTCGACGACGTCATGGAAAAGCGACGGATCGAAGCGGATGAGTTCTATCGCGATGTCTTCAACGTGCCGCTCGACGACGATCAGCAGGCCGTCGCACGCCAAGCGCTCGCGGGAATGCTCTGGAGCAAACAGTTCTATTACTACGTCGTCCAAGAGTGGCTCGACGGCGATCCGGCGATGCCGCCGCCCCCGCCCGAGCGAAAAAGCGGACGCAACGCCGACTGGAACTTTTTCCATGCCGAGGATATTCTTTCGATGCCGGACACGTGGGAATATCCGTGGTTTGCTGCCTGGGACGCGGGGTTTCATTGCGTCGTTTTGGCGCTCGTTGATCCCGACTACGCCAAGAAACAGCTCAACCTGCTCACCCGCGAGTGGTACATGCATCCCAACGGTCAGATACCCGCGTACGAATGGGCGTTCGACGACGTCAATCCGCCGGCGATGGCCTGGGCCGCGATGCGGGTTTATCAGATCGAGGCCAAGCGCACCGGTCGTCAAGATCGTCTCTTCCTCGAGCGCATCTTTCAAAAGCTTCTGTTGACGTTTACTTGGTGGGTCAATCGCAAGGACGCACGCGGAAATAATATCTTTCAAGGCGGATTTCTCGGCCTCGACAATATCGGCGTCTTCGACCGCGACACGCCGCTGCCGGAGGGAGTTACGCTCGATCAATCGGACGGCACGGCCTGGATGGCGATCTTCTCGGCAAACATGCTGCAAATCGCTATCGAACTCGCTACGGAAAATCCCGCCTACGAAGAAATTGCGTCGAAGTTTTTCGCGCACTTTCTCTACATCGCAAAAGCAATGAATCAGCCCGATGGCGGGTTATGGGACGAGAGCGACGGCTTCTACTACGATTCGCTGCGCGACGGCAATAACTCGATTCCGCTGCGCGTTCGCTCGCTGGTCGGCCTCCTTCCCCTCGTGGCCTGTGCCGTCTCCGACCCGAAGATTCTTCCGGCAATGCCGGACCTCGCCAAACGCGTTCGCTGGTTCCTCGAAAACCGTCCGGACCTCGTTGAAACGATCGCGTATATGGAACAGGCCGGCATCGGCGAGCGCTATCTCCTGGCCTTAGTCGACGCGGACAAGATGCTGCGTCTCCTGCGACGCATGCTCGACACCGCCGAATTCTTGAGCCCGAACGGTATACGCTCTCTATCGCGCGAGCATCTCGAGCATCCCTATACGCTCGACATTCAAGGCCACCATCCGCACTCGATCGGGTACGAACCGGCCGAGTCGAGCAGCGGTACCTTTGGCGGAAACTCGAACTGGCGGGGACCCGTGTGGTTTCCACCCAACTTTCTGCTCATCGAAGCGCTGCAAAAACTTCACTTCTATTACGGTGACGACTTCAAAGTGGAGATGCCGACGGGTTCCGGTAACTATGCGACCTTGTGGGAAGTCGCGACCGATCTCTCCGAGCGGCTCATCGGTATCTTCACTCGCGATGCGTCGGGACGACGTGCGGTCTTCGGCGGAAATCAAACGTTCCAAAACGATCCATTATGGCGCGATCTCGTTCCGTTCTACGAGTACTTCCACGGCGACAACGGTGCGGGGTTGGGCGCGAGCCATCAAACCGGCTGGAGCGCGCTCGTCGCCAAGCTGATCTTGCAGTGCGCTGAGTATCAAGGGAAGCACCCGCTCGACACGCGTCCGCAGGGGTAAAGCGAAACCGGTGAGCCACATCGCATTCGGCCGCGCGATCTGCGACAATCTCCACGCCGGCGAGCGGCGGGAATGGCTCGTGACCAACGGCCTCGGCGGTTATGCAATGGGGACGATCGCCGGCACGTTGACACGGCGCTACCACGGGCTGCTCGTTGCGGCGCTCCGGCCGCCCGTCGAACGGACGCTGCTCGTTACTAAGATCGATGAAACGGTTCGATATCGCGACACGAGCTACGACGTTTTTACCAATCGTTGGAAGGGCGATTTCATATCGCCGGCCGGCTACGACAACATCGAACGTTTCGCGCTCGACGGCACCACGCCGGTCTGGCACTTCGCGCTCGCCGACGCCCTGCTGGAAAAGCGCGTTTGGCTCGAGCATGGCGAGAACACGGCCTACGTTCGCTATCGTGTTCTCCGCGCGAGCGCCTCGCTCGATCTGACGTTGAGCGTCTTCGGCAACTATCGCGACCACCACGGCAGTACGCACGCCGGTTCTTGGCGGTTTGCGATCGACCGCGACGGCAACGGCATACGCGTCTGCGCGTACGACGGCGCAACCCCGTACTGGATCTCGGCGGCCAAAGGCGACTGGACGCTCGAAAACGTCTGGTCGCGGGACTTCGTACTGTCTGCGGAAACGGCTCGCGGGCTGGACGACCGCGACGATAACCTGCGATTAGCCGATCTTGCCGTAACGCTGAAATCCGGCGACGAGGTTACGGTCGTCGCGAGCACACATTCGGGCGCGGTGGCCGACGACGCGCTCGAACGCCGCCAAGCCCACGACGCCGAAGTACTCGCTGCGTGGGATCGCACGCCGCACGCGCAAACGGCGCCTTCGTGGATACGCAACTGTGCGCTCGCCGCCGATCGGTTCGTCGTTACGCGTCCCCTCGACGGCGACCCGTCGGCCTTGAGCGTCATTGCGGGCTACCCGTGGTTTGCCGATTGGGGTCGCGATACGGCTATTTCGCTCCCCGGATTGTCGCTGACGACGGGGCGCCCTCACATCGCAAAGAAGATTTTGTCGACGTTCGCGCGTTTCATCGACGGCGGAATGCTGCCCAACTGCTTTCCGGAAAGCGGCACGTCGCCGCAGTACAACACCGTCGATGCGGCCCTGTGGTACGTCGAAGCCGTTGCGCGATACGTGACCGCGACAAACGATGAAGAAACGCTGCGCGCGCTCTTTCCGGCTCTCGAGCTGATCGTCGCAGGGTACCGCGACGGCACGCGCTACGGCATTCACATGGATACCGACGGATCGATCGTCGCAAGCGCGCCGGACGTACAGCTGACGTGGATGGACGCCAAGATCGGCGATCGCGTGATTACGCCGCGCCGCGGCAAACCCGTGGAAATCGCAGCGCTCTGGTATAACGCATTGATGCGCGTTGCAGAGCTCGCATCGAAAGCCGAACGCGACGGCAGTGAATACGCGTCGCTCGCAGCGACGACTCGCGCGGGATTCGAACGCTTCTGGAACGACGAGCTCGCGTGCTGCTACGACGTGATCGACGGGCCCGGCGGAAACGATGCAACCCTGCGGCCGAATCAGCTATTTGCCATCGCCTTACCGCATCCCGTGCTGCGTGCCGATCGTTATCGAACCGTGGTCGACGTTTGCGCCGAGCAGCTCGTGACGTCGAGCGGCGTGCGCACGCTCGGCCCGAAGGATCCACGCTTCACGCCGCGCTATGGCGGCTCGGCGGAAGCGCGCGACACCGCCTACCATCAAGGCACGGCCTGGCCATGGTTGATCGGCGCCTTTGCGGTCGCGCACGCCCGCGCGTACGGCGACGCCGAAGTCGCGCGATCGTTTCTCATTCCGCTGGCCGACCGTCTCTGGGACTACGGGCTGGGAAGTATCTCGGAGATTGCCGACGGCGGCGCGCCATTTCGGCCGCGGGGCGCGATCGCGCAGGCCTGGTCGGTCGGAGAACTCTTGCGCGCGTGGTTCGATATTGGGGATATTTGCAAGGTATGATTCTCCAACGCTATTGGACCGATCCGTTTTCTTTCTTGGGACCGCACGTCGAAAAGGACGCGCTGATCGTGCGAGCGTCGCTGCCTCAAGCCGAACGCGCCTTCGTCGTCAAGCGCAAGACCGGCGAGAAGTTCGCGATGAAGCGCGTCGACGAGGACGGCATCTTCGAGGCACGCTTTAAAAAGAAAAAGCAGTTCGACTACGCGCTGGCGATCGAGTCGGGTGACTGGAACACGACGATCGAGGATCCGTATCGCTTCGGGACGATCCTCGGCGACGTCGACGCGCACCTTATCGCCGAAGGAACGCATCGCAACCTGTGGCAAGCGCTGGGATCGCACCGGCGAACCGTTGATGGAGTCGACGGCGTAGCGTTTGCGCTGTGGGCTCCCAACGCGCTGCGCGTCAGCGTCATCGGCGATTTCAACGACTGGGACGGACGCCGCCACCCGATGCGCAAACGCGTGGAGTGCGGCGTTTGGGAAATCTTCATTCCCGGCGTGTGGGAGGGCGCGTGCTATAAGTACGAGCTCGAACGCCCGGGCGGCGGACTCTTGCCGCTCAAAGCCGATCCGCTTGCACGGTACGCACAGTTGCGCCCACAAACCGCGTCGATCGTTCACGCGATGCACGCGCCGCCGTGGGAGGACCAAGCGTGGATGGCGTCGCGCGCGGCTCGGCACGGCCCCGGCGCACCGATGTCGATTTACGAAGTCCACCTCGGTTCGTGGCAGCGCGGGCCGTACGGCGAATTTCTTTCGTATCGCGATCTCGCGGATCGGCTGCTCCCCTACGTCGCCGGCCTAGGATTCACGCACGTCGAGCTCTTGCCGGTTACGGAACATCCCTTCGACGGATCGTGGGGCTATCAGCCGACGGGAATGTTCGCATCGACCAGCCGGTACGGCTTACCCGAAGACTTCCGCTATTTCGTCGAACGCGCGCACGAACTCGAGATCGGCGTGCTGCTCGATTGGGTGCCGGGACACTTCCCCGACGACGAGTACGGCTTGGCGTTTTTCGACGGAACGCATCTGTACGAGCACGACGATCCGCGCAAAGGCTTCCATCCCGATTGGAACACGCTGATCTACAATCACGGACGGCGAGAAGTCGCGAACTTTCTGGTGGCCAGCGCGCTGTACTGGCTGGAGGAGTTTCACATCGACGGTTTGCGCGTCGACGCCGTTGCTTCGATGCTGTACCTCGACTATAGCCGCCGCGAAGGCGAGTGGATTCCCAACGAGTACGGCGGCAACGAAAATATCGAAGCCATCGGGTTTCTCAAAACTCTCAACTCGACGCTCGCGACGGTCACTCCCGGCGCGCCGGCGATCGCCGAGGAGTCCACCTCGTGGCCGCTCGTGTCCCATCCGGTCGACGAAGGCGGCTTAGGCTTCGGATACAAATGGAACATGGGATGGATGCACGACACGTTGCGCTACTTCGGTTACGATCCGATCTATCGCCGCTACCATCAGAGCGACATTACGTTCTCGCTGGTCTACGCGTACAGCGAGAAATACGTGCTTCCGTTTTCGCACGACGAGGTAGTTCACGGCAAGCGCTCGCTGTTGGGGAAAATGCCCGGCGACCGCTGGCAGCGTTTCGCCAATCTGCGCCTATTGCTGGCGTTCATGTACGCGCATCCCGGCAAGAAGCTGCTGTTCATGGGCGATGAGTTTGCATCGGTGCGCGAGTGGAATCACGACGGCCAGCTCGAATGGCAACTGCTGGACGATCCGCTGCACGCGGGCGTGCAGCAGTTGATTCGCGACTGCAATCGGCTCTACCGCAGCACGCCGGCGCTCTACGAGCTCGATGCCGAACCGCGCGGCTTCGAATGGATCGATTTTCAAGACGCCGCGCACAGCGTGCTCGCGTTCGCACGGCTTGGCCGCGATCGCGAAACGCCGCCGGTCGTCGTCGTGCTCAACGCGACGCCGGTCGTTCATTACGCCTACCGGATCGGCGTGCCGGAACCCGGCCGCTACGTCGAAACACTGAACACCGATTCGGAACACTACGGCGGCAGCAACGTCGGCAATCAGGGTGCGGTCGCGAGCGAGGAGATCGCCGCGCACGGCCGCGTGCATTCGATTGCCGTTACCCTTCCGCCGCTTGCGGCCGTGATGCTGATCCGTGCTGACGCGTAAGCGCGCCGCCGTTCTGCCGGGCAGACCGTATCCGCTCGGCGCAACGTGGAACGGCGCCGGCGTCAACTTCGCGCTCTTCTCCGAACACGCCGAGCGCGTCGAGCTTTCGCTCTTCGATCCGCGCGGCCGTCGCGAGATCGAACGTATCGCACTTCCCGAGTACACCGATTCGGTGTGGCACGGATATCTGCCCGACGCGCGGCCGGGACTACTCTACGGCTATCGCGTGTACGGTCCGTACGAACCGCACAACGGTCACCGCTTCAACCATCACAAGCTGCTGCTCGATCCGTACGCCGCAATGATTACCGGCGGTATCGTGTGGAGCGACGCGCACTTCGGCTATCGCGTGGGCTCGCCGCGTTCGGATCTCTCGTTCGATCGCCGCGACAACGCCGCCGGCATGCCGAAATGCGTGGTCGTCGACACCGCGTTTACGTGGGGCAACGACCGGCTGCTGCATACGCGCTGGCACGAGCTGATCGTTTACGAAATGCACGTGCGCGGCTACACGATGAAGCACCCCGGCGTTCCACCGGGCTTGCGCGGCACGTTTGCCGGCCTTGGATCCCCGGCCGTCATCGAGTATCTCAGCCGGCTCGGCGTAACGGCGATCGAGCTGTTGCCCGTACACAATCACGTCGACGAGCGGCATCTCATCGAGAAAGGGCTGCGCAACTACTGGGGCTACAGTCCGATTTCGTTTTTCGCGCCGTCGCCGCGTTATCTCGCGGCGCACGATTTAGGCGAGTTCAAGACGATGGTCTCCCGCATGCACGACGCCGGCATCGAGGTCATCCTCGACGTCGTCTTCAATCACACCGGCGAGGGCAACGAACTCGGACCGACGCTGAGCTTTCGCGGCATCGACAACAAATCGTATTACCGCCTCGTGCCGCACGACGAGCGATATTACGCCGATTACACGGGCTGCGGCAACTCGCTGAACTTAGATCATCCGCGCGTCTTGAAGATGGTTACCGACTCGCTGCGCTACTGGGTCAACGAGATGCACGTCGACGGATTTCGTTTCGACCTCGCGACGACGCTGGCGCGGCGCGACGGACATTACAGCACGCACAGCAACTTTCTGGCATCGCTCGAGCAAGATCCGGTA
>DASRSM010000230.1:0-3841 GCA_035656415.1 Vulcanimicrobiaceae bacterium
ACTGCCCGCTCGACGTGAGCAGCGGCGTCACCGTACCCGACGGCGCGTCGCATCCCCACGGCTCCCCATGCGGCAAGTCGACGAGGCTTTCAGACGAATCGATCGCGGTGTTGCCGCGAATGAGATCCTGATGTGCCGTGAAGCTTCCGCTGCCTTGCGTCTGGAACAGGTGGTCGGCGAGCGCATACTCTTTCGCCAGCGTCCAATAGGGTTGAATCTGCGTCGGATCGACGTACTGATAGACGAAGGTCGAACCCTGACCCGGGACCGGCACCAAGTCAAAACCGTCCATGTTGCCGCCGTCGTAATCCTTGACGAATGCCCAGTGCGCGTTTTGCCCATCCACCGCGCTATACAGGTTGGCCTTTTGGAGCGGGACCGATTGCCCCGTGTGCGTTTTTCCGCTCGTCGCTCCGTCGGCGCCGGGAAAACCCGCAAAGAGATTGTCGAAGCTTCGATTCTCCTGAATCAAGATGACGACGTGTCTGATTTTGCTTTCAGTTACGCTAGCGGGCTGCGACGGAGGCAAAAGCGATGAGGCTGCCGTCGAGCCGGGAGTACCGGTTCCGGCACAGGCAGTGGAAGCGATGACGACAAAAAAAGCTAGCGCGGCTCCGGCGATGTGTCGCACCAGCAAAGTGTAGCGGGATGCGCTGCGACGGGGACAGTTACGGCAAGGGGTACGCGGGAGGCTTTCAGTCCTAGTAACTGTTATCCGTTTGGCTAGAAGTGGTCGTGAAGCACGGCTCCTACGAATTGTACGTAACGCTTGCTAGATGCTGCAGCGCGCGCTGCACGGCTCGGTACAGCCGCGGGTCGTCTTTTACACCGTAGGCGCGATCCTCGTCTCGCTGCCCGACGTATTCGAAGATCGTTAGCACCGGCGTCGCCTGCGCGAGGTTAACGATCGCGTCGTAAAGACCGTCCGGATCCTTGACCCCCAGCTCGGTGACGTAAACCTCGGGAAGCTGCTTCGCTCCGCCCGACGCCGCCTGGCGCATTTCGCCGAGCGCCGCGCGCATCGCGTTCGGAGCGATGCCGTAGGGATGGAATCCAAATCCGTCGACCGGCGCTTGTGCGGCGTGCAGCAACTGTGCCAACCGATACGTCCACGGCGTATCCTTACCTGACGTACCGGTCGTAATGACCGTAATGCCATACTTCGCGGCAATCGGCGCCACGCGTTCGTAGTATCGTGCGTAGGCGTCAACGTCGGCAAATTGGTTTCGCGGAAGATCGGCTTCGTTCGCTATTTCCGCCCAGGCAATGCATCCGTGCTCGCGAGCGTCGTATCGCGCGAAAAATTCCTCGATGTTACCGTACAGGTGCTCTTCGCCTTTGACGTCGTCTTTGAAGTTGGGCGTAATGATCATTACCTTGAGACCGGCATGGCAAGCACGATGCATCGCACGATCTTCGAGCCGCCACGGGACTTTGTCGTACTTCATCATCCACGTGGGTATCCAGCCGGTCCGTATGAAGTCGGCATGCAGCCCGTCGCGCAAATCGGTAAAGGTCGCCTTGTTGTAGTATTTGAGATGTTCGAGCGGCGGAAAAGCAAAGCCGATCTTTGCGATGGGTGGCGGCGATGGGGGCGCAGCACTTACCGTCAAGCTCAGCGCGAAAAAGAATAGCGCAGGAATCGTTACCAAGGCCAGTCCCACGTCAGACCGGGCTCGAAACGGAAGCTGCATCCGGAAAAGCCGAAAAGATCCAGCGCGGCTGCGCCAAGGGCAAAGAGCACGATCAAGATGCCGGCGACGCGTGCGGTTTTGCCCCGCGCGATCAGCACGATCGCGACGGCGCAGAATATCGCCGCGAGCCCGGCGAGGCTCGTGATAAACTGTGTCCTATTCGTCGGGCAATAGTTTGTGCGCAGCACCTCGGCGACGCTAGAGGTCAGTTGATCGGCGATCAAAACAACCTCGACGACGCACACCAAGAGAATGCGAACAATAAGAAGAAGCTGACGGCGAACGCGGCCATTGCGAGAAGTGCCGCGCCGATAATCGCAAGAGCGCGCCCCGCCTGCTTCCAGCGAATGATTCCGAACACGAACAGCGCGATTGCGCCGCCGCACGACAGCACGAAAAGCACCCAGCCGTACGCCGTGTAACCCACGTCGTGTCCGAAACACCGCAGTATTCCGTACGTGGCCGCGGGTAGATTCGTCCCCAACCCTTGCTCGGCGGGCGCGCTCACCGAACAGCCGTAGAACATCGAAGTGCCGAGAATGCCGGTGAGTGCCGCAAATACAACGAAGGTGCCGGCTAAGAAGCGTGAGGTGCGCCGGGTGAGTATCGCCGCGCCGGCGAGCACCAGCAGCAACGCCCACATCTCGAGATAAGCCGTCGCGCCTTGCCTCGCGCAGTACTGCGCCGGGATATACCAGGGCATGACGTCCATTACTGCAACCAAGCACGCCCGCCGTCCCCCCGGCGTCCGTGCGATGGCCCACCCAGCGGGAAGCAGGTAGTACCCCTTCCCAGTGCCAATAGCGCCGGGTTCCGCCCGCAGATCCCCTTCGCAGGAGGTCATATCCACGTGAAGATCGTGGTGACAGTCAAGCTCGTCCCGGATCCGAACTCCGAAAAGAAGATCGATTCCGGCACGAAGCGCCTCGTTCGTACCGGCGTCGAGACGGTCCTCAATCCGTACGACGAGTACGCTTTGGAGGCCGCGCTTCAATTAAAGGAGCGTGCGGGCGGCGATTCGACCGTGACTGTCTTTTCGATGGGCCCCGAAGGGCTGCGCGAGACGCTCCGCAAGGCGCTGGCAATGGGAGCCGATGACGCCGTCGTGTTAAGCGACGCCGGGCTCGAGGGCAGCGACGTCTCTGCCACGGCGTATGCGATGGCGCGCGGACTGCAAAAGACGGGATTCGATTTATTGATCGTCGGCGGGCTGACCGACGATGGCAGCACCGGCGCCGTTCCCGGCGCGCTGGCCGAACATCTCGGACTCGCGTGCGTCACGAACGCGCGCAAAGCCGAGATCGCCGACGGTAAGCTGCAGGTCGAGCGCGAGACCGACACCGGACACCAAATCGTTCACGTTGCGCTTCCCGCGCTGCTGACGACCGCATTAACGTTCGGCGAGCCGCGCTACGCGTCGCTCAAAGGCATCATGGGCGCCAAGAAAAAGCCTATCGCAACGCTGACGATCGCCGATTTGGGATTGGAAAGCGCCGTCGGTACCGACGGCTCGAAGACGGCGCTGCTGAGCTTTGCGCCGCCGCCAGTTCGCGGCAAGGGCAAAGTCGTCGAAGCCGCCGACGGTGCGAGCGGCGCGCAAGCGATTTTCGATTTCCTCAAAGAGAAGAAGCTGGTATAAGCCGATGAAAGACGTCATCGTTTACGCCGAACATCGCGGCGGTGAAAGCAAAAAAGTTACGTTCGAGATGGCGACCGAAGCCCGCCGTCTCGCCGATGCGCTCGGCGGCAAGGCGCACGCGGTCGTCGTCGGCGGCGGATCGGCGCAGCTCGCCGAGCAGCTCAAGAGTTATCCGCTCGACGTCATCCACGTCAGTGAAGATTCCGACGTCGACAAGTTCTTGATCGATCCGGTCGTCGATTATTTGGAAAGTGCCGCCAAGGCGATCGGCCCGTCGCTGATTCTGATTCCGAATACGCTTTCGGGACGCGACGTAGCCGGCAAGCTGCTCGCGCGGTTGGGTGCCGGCATCGGCGCCGACGTTACCGATTTCAAAATCGAGAACGGCAAAGTCGAGTGCGTGTCGCCGAAGATGGGCGGCGCGCTGATCACGACGTGCGAGATCAAACCAGCAGAGTACGGCATCGCGACGATTCGTCCGAATGCGTTTGCGGTCGCGGCGGGCGGA
>DASRSM010000231.1:0-2854 GCA_035656415.1 Vulcanimicrobiaceae bacterium
AGCGCCTGGAAGTACGCCGGCCACTTCTTGATGGCCGCATTGGCGCGCTGCTGGTTCCACATCACGCCGTTGCGAACGTTGTAACACCCAGTCAGCAGCGCCGCCCGACTCGGCGCACAGCTCGGCGACGTCGCATACGCCCGATCGAAGATCATCCCCTTCCTGGCCAGCGCCTCCATGTTCGGCCCCGGAATGTTCGTCGGCCCGTACGCCGCAGAGTCCTTGATGGACATGTCGTCGGCGATAAAGAACACAATGTTCGGCCGCCGCGCCGGCGCATCGGCCGCGCGGGCCGCCGGGGTGAGCAGCGACAGTGCAAGGAGCAGGAGCAATGTGAATCGTTTCATCGTAATCCCCACGTACGCCGCCGAGGCGGTCCCATCCCAACCATGGCACCAGGGGCCGGTGGGGCTTCGGGCTGGTGAGCTTTCTGCTGCATGACAAACCCAACGCTCAATGGCCGGCATCGTGCCGACCAAAGCCTCACTTGCATCGACGCGCAGCGCGGTGTGGGTGAATTACCACGGCGATTGACTATCTGCCGGTCGACCGGCCAGACCACAATTGCCATAGCTCCGCGGCAATCGGATTGTAGCACACGCTGTCTTCACGGATATCGTCGCCGAACCAACGGCGAAATTCCTCGAGGACAACGCGAAGCACGTCAGCTTCAGATCCGCATTCCGACAAGCGGGGAAGAATCGTTCGAGCCTCGGGGTCGTACTCGTCGGCGTTGGTATCAAAGTTGATGCCGATCGGATCGTGGCGAAAGAGCAACGCCGACACCTCGTCGAACAACTTCCCGTAGCGGTCGCGGACCTCCTTGTTCGCAGAATTCGCCATAGGGCAGCCAACGCAAATCCTATCAGCGGCCGGGCGACCGCCGGAACACTTTACCAATGACAAGGGCCGTTGTGGCCGGTCCACGACAACGGGCGGATTTACGGCGAGCTTGGACCGAGCTCTGTCCGATTTACGTACCCGTCCCTCAGTCCCGTGTTCTTCGCGCCTTCCCAGCTATCACACGGTGAACGACACGACCCGCACCATGGACTTCCCGGCAGCCTGCCTCGGGACGGAATTTGCGAAGATCCTGCTTTGGAGGTTGGCACAAGAGAATCAAGACCCATAAGTCGCAGAGCAATTGGATCATCTCATGGAGTGCCATTCGGATAATCGCAGCGGGCGGCGGCAGCTAAACGCGAGCATGAAAGAACAGCAACTTACCTGCTTCAGCGAGAACTAATGCAATTCCGGTAAGCAAGTGCCGGTGCATTTGTCTACTCTGAATATCGCCGACGCGGGCCGTCGCGCAACCCACCAGCTTCAAAGGCTCGCTCGCAAGGGTTAACCACCGTGCGCTCATGTCAAACCCGGCGAGTGCTCTGGACGCCCCCGAACGTTCGAATATTTTTAGATCGCCCTCAACTTCTTCACCATCACTATCAACGGTATCAAGTGTCGTCGACGCAATTTCCTCAAGCGGGATGCACGAACTGCTGCGGAAGTCAACAACGCACAGACACTCGTCTTCCAGAACAAGCTTCCGCCGCCACAATCTCCAGCCGATAACTAGGAACAGGCAGTGAATCACTAGCGTCCACGTCAAACTACCGAACGCAAGCAAAAGGACCAAGCCAACAACAATCAACTTGAGGAGTCGCAGATGCCCGAAAGTCGCATTGCGACGTAAAGTGGCATTCGAGCGACGTCCGACCGCGATAATTCCTACGCAATATATTCCCAGTATCGTGGCTTGCAGAAATGGGGGTGCCGCCAAGCGTGCCTCAAAGAGTGACTTCATTACCGGGTAAAATAGCATGCCGGAGCCAACGAAAGCGTGGATCGACTGACTCAGTCCGGAGAAAGTAACGGGACGGGTTCGATTTTCCGGCGACGCCTCGTCCCGCCTGCGTCGACGGAATGAAGCCATGGCAGCAGCACTGCGTTTTGCATCGTGCCTTGGCGTTTATTCGACCCGTCCCGTTTTCTTCGTCTGCAGGATAACGTTTGGCCGACCAGCGGCTGCGCGGACACGGTCAGTTTCCCGTCGCCAGGAAGCGTGCCCGCCAGCTCGATCCACCGCATCGGCGACTTATGCACTGGGCAGAGCGGCCGCTCGCGACCGCTCCCACAGAAGCACCTCCCGGACGCGTGTCAGCGCCTCGCCCAGCAGGTTCAGCCCGAGCCATTGCGCGCGGTCGCGTGCGCGCGGATCGTCGGCCGCCAACCCGATCCCCCACACGCGGTCATGCGGTGAGGCCTCGACCAAAGTCGTGCCGCGGGTGGCGAGCAGGAGTTCCCGCTGCTCGATCCGTCGAAAATGTTTCGCGACCGTTGGGGCGTACCGGGCTTCCAAGCCCGACCATTCGGCGGCCGATAACGGCAGAAACGCGAGCGTGTCTGAGCCGTTCGAGTCCACGCAGACCCGGATCTCGAACGCCGGCTTCAGCAGCTCGTTCAACGTGTAAAGCGTGATGTGCCGGTCCTCCGGCCCGACCACCAGCGGCACTTTCACGCGCTTCCCGCGATGCGAGATGTAAATCTCGAATCCAGGGTCGGCATCGATCTCGACGAGTTCGGCGGCCAGGTCGCCGGTCTGGAGAATGTCCTCGCAGTATTTGACGATCGCATCATCCTCCTCTCGCCAGTCGACGAGGAAGACATGGTCCCGATCCGCGAGCATCGCCTCGACGGTCGATTCGCTCTCGGTGGACAGAAGTTGTTCAATACTTTGAGGGATCATAGCGGGGTATAGAGTGCTTATCCTGCTGCCGAGTCGTCGTCGAGTGGAACGAGCGACGCGACGAATTCGGTGAAGCTGTTTGCCAACAGCGACACTCCTTTGTCGGCT
>DASRSM010000232.1:0-14989 GCA_035656415.1 Vulcanimicrobiaceae bacterium
GACGGAATTTGCTCCCGCCTTTTCCCTCAATGCTCACCACCAGAACTCTTAACTCCAGCAGCTCGAGGTGGTTTAGAATCAGCTCCTACCAGCCGACCCTGAGGGACCTCCCCTCATCTCCTATGCAGCATGGTCACCTCATAGTCTGAGGCTCCCTTCGTGACGCACGCATTCGCGGTACACGGCGGCAACGCGCGCGTCGTCGGCCCGCAGATCGGTCAGTTCCGCGTACTGCTGCTTTCCCGTTATCCGCGTCTTGTTGCACCGGTAAGCATCGCGGCGCTCTTGCAGCGCGGCGTTATAGAGCTCGCGCGTTACGTCGAGCGCGAAGGTGAGCCCTTCGATCTGCCTGGGCGTTGGATAGAGGCGCACGCGCTCGATTCGCTTCACATGAGCGATCGTACGACACGACAATGCCAACTGGGTGGCATCGTGGAAACCTGGCCCTCATGTCTTTTCCAGAATGAGGCCGTTCGATGCGACGCGCTCGAGGCGCGCGCTGCATCTACACCGTACGCTGGCGGCAGGTTTCGCGACATCTGACGCTTCAGCGGATTAACGCATCTGGATTTTACCCGGTTACTTCGGACCGCTCGCAACGCGGCCGCCGCCACGAAATTCTGCAACGCGAAGCCCGAGCACCTATTTCTGGCGCCCTAGGGCGTCGAGCGCGCGCTCCAATAAGGTGCGCGCGCGCTGCGCGCCCTGCTCGTCGAGCATGCCGACGTCGAGGTAGATGTCGAGTCCGGTTGCGTGCTCGCTGAAGATCTGCGGCGCGGCGCCGGATTCGTCGAGCACCGCCTCGACGGCGTACGGACGAACCTCGCGGGCGATGCCCTTCACGTGAATCGGATCGAGCGGACGGACCTGGACGATGTCGCGGACCAGCGCGTACGTTTCGTAGCTGACCACGATCGTATCGGGTTCGGCGATCGATTGGAGTCGTGCTGCAAGGTTGGCCTCGGCACCGATGATCGTGTAATCCATGCGATCGGCCGATCCGAAGTTCCCGACGTTGCAAAAGCCGGTATTGACGCCCATCCGCACGTGGAAAGGTTCCTCGATGCCGCGGCTGCGCCACGTCACGCGCAGCTCGGCAAGCTTGCGCTGCATCGCGCCGGCCATACGTATTGCGGCTTTGGCATCTTCGGCTTCGCCGCGCGTGTCCGGATCGCCGAAAAAGATCAGGATCGCGTCGCCGACGAACTTGTCGATCGTTCCGCCATACTGCAGGGCGATCGTCGACATCGCCGTGAAATATTCGTTGAGCAAATCCGTGAGCGTTTCGGGCTGAAGCCGTTCCGAGCCCGACGTGAAATCCTTGATGTCGGAAAAGAAAATCGTGAGGTTCTTGCGCTTTGTCTCGATCTCGGTTGCGGTTTCGCCGCTGAAGATGCTGCGAAAGATTTGCGGCGAGAGATAGTGCGAGAGCTTCTCCGAGATCGACGCCAAAAACGTCTTCTGATGGTACTGACCGAGGATCAAGCCCACACCGAGCAATCCGGCAACGACGAAGTAGACGAGCAAGAATTTGAACGAGAAAATGTTGGCCGCGAGCGGCTGCGTAACGACCAGTTCTTGAATGCCGCGAACGTCGCCGACTTTCCAATCGCGCTTTGGACTGTCGGGGTCCGAATTATGGCACGCGACGCACGTCGGACCCATGACGATCGGCGTCACGTAGCGCGCTCGTGTGGAAAATCCGTGCCACGAGACGCTGGTAATCGGGACGCTGGGGTTCTTCTGCAGCGCCACGAGCGCGGCGTCTTCGAATGCGTCGAAGTGGTGCGCCGGCCGGCCGCGGAAAGGAAAGTGCGAAATGAAACGATACGCGACGTGCGATTGGCCGTCGCTCACGACTTTTCCCAACGCCAGCGAGAACGTCGCAGGGATCGGTATCGCGCCGGGATGTTCGAGGAAATTGGGCGTCACCGAAACCTTGGCGCCGGGCGGCGCGTCGAGCACGTTGTGTACGACCTTGTCGGCATAAAAGCCGCGAATGCCGCTGATCACCGAGTCGAAGTCGTCTGCCTGCAGCAGCATCGAATGCGCGCTGACGTCGCGTAAATCGAGCCATACGGCAACGGGCAAGCCGACGAGCAGCAAGACGATAACCGCAGCAATGACGCGAAAACTGGTCATAGCAGCCATGCCGCAGCCTACTCTGCCGGACCGCGGCTACCCTCGTCACGAGCGCCCCGAAGGGCAAGAAGCGGATGGCGCGGCCGCCCCGCGGACGCTACAATGACCGCGTGATTCTCGTGTTAGGCGGCACCCAGTTTCTGGGACGCCACATCGTCGAGGGGCTCGCCCGCGCCGGCCACCCTACGGTTCGCTTTCATCGCGGCAACACGCAGTGCGAGCTTCCGCCGGGCGTCCAAGAGCGCCTAGGCGACCGCAACGCCGACACGAGCGCGGTTTCGAGCGAGGCGTGGGACGCCGTCGTCGACGTCGCCGCCTACGAACCGTCCCAACTCGCGCGATCGCTCGAGTTGCACTGCGACCGGTACGTTTTTGTCTCGACCGTCAGCGTCTATCGCGACTTCTCGCAAATCGGCATCACCGAGGATTCACCGGTCTACGAAACGTTCGATCCGAACGACGATGGGCAGCGCTACGGCGGCAACAAGGCCGCGTGCGAGCGCGAAGTGATGGCACGCTTCGGCGATCGCGCGACGATCCTGCGCCCTGGATTGATCGCGGGTCCGTGGGATCCCACCGGACGCTATTCGTACTGGTGCGAGCGCACGGTGCGCGGCGACACGTTCATCGCCCCTTCGCCGCCAAATCGCCCCGCGCAGTTCGTCGACGTGCGCGACGTCGCGCGGTTCGTCGAGCGGACGATCGCGCACACTATTGCCGGAACGTTCAACGTCGTTGGACCAAAAGAGACGGCGACTATGGGCAGCCTTCTCGACGACTGCATGCGGACTGCAAAAGAGCGTGGCGCACCGCCCAGCGAGCCGCTGTGGGCTGACGAAGCGTTTCTCCTCGAGCGCGGCGTCAAACCGTGGATGGAGCTGCCGGTCTGGGTTCCCGGCGACGACATGCGCGGTCTTTTACGAGTCGATCGCAGCAAAGCCGATGCAGCCGGTTTCGAACTGCGTCGCGGAATCGAAACCTCCGCAGCGGTGACGGATTGGCTCGCCGCCCATCCGGAGTTCGCCGGGCGCGCCGGCTTAACGCCCGAACGCGAAACCGACCTGTTGCACGAGGTTGCGCGATGAATCTCTCGGCTCTAGCAACCGACGGTTTCGCGCTCGTTCCGTCGTTTATCGAATCGGATACTGCAAACGAGCTGCGAGCGATGTACGACGACGACGCCGCTGCCTTTCGCAGCCGGATCGTGATGCAGCGGCACGCGTTCGGACGGGGCGAGTATAAATACTTCGCAAATCCGCTTCCACCGGCGATCGGCGAGCTGCGCGAGCGACTCTACGCTGCGCTCGCACCCACGGCCAACGAATGGGCTTCGCAGCTGCGTTTAAACGTCACGTTTCCGTCTGCGCTCGGCGAGTTTCTCGAGCGCTGCTTCGCCTCGGACCAACGGCGGCCGACGCCGCTGCTGCTGAAATACCGAGCCGGAGACTATAACTGCTTACACCAGGACCTTTACGGACCGGTAACGTTTCCGCTGCAGGCCACCATCTATCTCAGCCGCCCGGGCAACGAGTTCGACGGGGGCGAGGTCGTGCTGAGCGAACAGCGCCCCAGAGCGCAGACCCGCGTGCACGTTCTGCAGCCGCGTCAAGGCGATTTACTAGTGCTGCCGAGCCATAGCGTGCCGCGCCAAGGAACGCGCGGGACGTACCGAGCCGCTTTCAAGCACGGCGTCGGCACGGTGCGACGGGGTACGCGGTACGTGTTAGGCGTCGTTTTTCACGAGGCGCTGTAGGCCACCGCCCCAAGCCGGGCGAAGTGCGATTCAATGAACTTGACGTTTCTCTTCACGGACGTCGAGGACGGGACGCGCCTGTGGGAGCGTGCCGAAGGAACCATGCGGCGCGCGATGGGCCGCCACGATGAGATCCTTCACAAAGCCACGCAGCGCCATGGCGGCAAAGCGCTCAAAACCGTCGGCGATGCGTTCTGCTGCGTCTTCGAACAACCGCGAGAGGCGCTGCGCGCTGCAGTCGACGCACAGCGAGCGCTGTCGATCGAGCCCTGGCCGAACGGCGTCGATCCGTTGCGCATTCGGATGGGGCTTCACACGGGCGACGCGGTATTGCGTCGCGGAGAATATTGCGGCCCGTCCGTTAACCGCGTAGCTTCGCTCGCTGCGGCGTCGCTAGGCGGTCAAATTCTCGTTTCGTCGGTAACCGCGTCGCTGCTCGCCGGCGATCTCGGTGACGTCGGTCTGCGCGACTTAGGAAAGCATCGGTTCAAAGAACTCAACGAACCCGAGGTCGTGTTCGAAGTCGTGGGTCCGGGTTTGCGTGAGATGCCGAGCCCGCCGCCGCTCGTCGAGGTCGCACCGAACAATCTTCCGACCCAGGGTTCCACGTTCGTCGGCCGTTCCGAGGAACTCAAACACGTACGCGATCTCATCACGCTCTACCCGCTGGTTACCATCGCCGGCATGGGCGGCATTGGAAAGACGCGGCTGGCGCTGCACGCAGCGGCAAAACTCCTTCGCAACTATAAAGACGGCTGCTGGTTGGTCGCGCTCAAAGAGATCGAAGATCCGACGCTCATCGCGCAAATCGCCGCCGACGGAATGCGTGTCGACGCGGTTCCCGGCGAGCCGATCGAAACGACGCTCTTCGAGGCGCTGTTCAAGAAAAAGTGCTTGATCGTCATCGACAACGCCGAGCACATGCTCTACGAAGTCGCCAACTTTACGCGGCGACTGCTCAAAGCCGTTCCCGGCATCCGTGTGATCGTGACGAGCCGCGAACCGTTGCACGTCGGCGGCGAGCACGTTCTGCGCATCGGCGGGATCGAGGAAAGCGAGCAGCTGTTTTTGGATCGAGCCCGCGCGCTGCATGGCGACGTCACGCTATCCGATGCCACCGTCGCCACGATCTGCGGAAAGCTTCAGGGAATTCCGTTAGCGATCGAACTCGCTGCGGCGCGCCTTGCCGATCCAACGGCACCCCATCTCGACGAGCTCTTGTCGATCGCCGGGCATCCCCTCGATGCGACGATCGATTGGAGTTACTCGCTGCTCAAAGAAGACGAGAAGCGCTTCTTCCGCCGGCTTGCCGTTTTCGAAGGTTCGTTTTCGTCGGACGCCGCGCAAAAAGTTGCGGTGGACGCAGGTTCGAATGTCGATGGTTTAGCGCTGCTGGCGTCGCTCGTCGACAAATCGTTGGTTTTCCAACTCACCACGGCCGAAGGCGCACGATACAGCCTGCTCGAAGCGGTTCGCGATTTCTCGATGGCGCCTCTGCGCGACTCCGGCGAGGTTGACGAGACGCTGCGTCGGCATTGTTTTTACTACACGACGTTCGTGCTGACGGCGTCGCGCGCAAACGATAAACCCGATACGGGTGTGACGGCTATCGCGGTCGAGTGGAACAACATCCGGAGCGCGCTGCATCTGGCGCTCGAACAACGGATGGATCTCGAAGGGGGGCGCTGGGCGGTTCACGGCCTTTTCGAGTTTTGGCGGACGACCGGACGCACGGCCGAAGGCTGGTACTGGATCAACCGCGCTTTGGAAGGCGCGGATATCGCGCCGGCATTGCGTATCGAGCTGTTGCAGCGTGCCGCGCAAATCGCTTCGACGCGACAGGATTGGCGCGCGCTCGATCCTCTTGCAAAGCTCATCGTAGAGATTCACGAGCGGTCGACGGACACGACCGGCCTCGGCAACGCTTTACAGCTGCTGGCAAACGCTAAGCAGGGGCTAGGAAACGTCGCCGAGGCGGAGCCGCTTTTGCGCAGAGCGCTCGAACAGTTTCGCGAGGAGAACGACCGTAAAGGCATCGCCGTCGCGCTCGGAAACCTTGCGTGGATCGAGGGGCAGCTTCACCTTAACTACGACGCGGCGCGACAGTTGCTTTTACACAGCTTCGAGCTTTTCAAGGAACTGGGCTCGCCGGCAAACTGCGCTCTCGCTTTGGGCAATCTCGGCGTCATTTGCATGAACGCGGGCGATTTGGATCAAGCACTCACGTACGCGCAGCAGAGTTTAATCCTTTATCGCAAGCTCGGCAACGACGGTGAGGCCAGCAACCAATTTCTCAACGTCGCGGAAATACTCCTCGAGTGCGCGAGAATCGAAGAGGCCGTTTCCGCCTTGAAAGCGGCGCGCAGCATCATGGGCGAACGGCCGAACAGGTTCTACCTGGCGTGTTACTACGAGTTGGCTTTCAAAGTCGCAGTAGCGCTCGGCGCCCGCGACGTCGCCGCCAAGGTATACGGATACGCCGTCCGTTTCAGAAGTACGATACGCGTACCGCTGCAAACCGCGGAGCGCAGTTCGATAGAAACGTGGTACGAACGTCTTCGTAAGACGATCGGAAGCTTAGCACTCGATCGTCTGACCGACGATGGTGCGATGCTGGAACAGAATGCTATCGAGGGGCTGATCTCAGCGTTAGGATCTGCCCCCAGGCAGCCTTCAAAGGTTTCTTAAGCGATCTTCTTGAGGAGCTCGGCCGGAAACATACCGGTTTCCAGCAGCGCGAACGCTTCCAGGAATGCTTTTAGTTCGTCTTCCACGTGGTGCTTCGAATCGAAACGTTCTTCACCGGGGGTGAAAATAAGAGCAGCCATTTTGTATCGTCTCCTCGATTACGTGCAAATGGAAAAGTGTTAGGCGATTTTCTTTAACAACTCGGCCGGAAACATACCGGTCTCGAGCAGCGCGAAGGCTTCCAGGAACGCTTTCAGTTCGTCTTCCACGTGGTGCTTCGAATCGAAACGTTCTTCACCGGGGGTGAAAATAAGAGCAGCCATGATTCTCCTCATTTCATCTAAGTGCGCGTGTAGATGGGTGAAAGGCTGAAGCGAAGCCTCAGTTGCTAAAGCCCGTTCGTACGCCCCCGCAGGTCTCTCCTCTATAGGGCTGACCGAGCGAGCTTAAAATCCCTTATTTTTTCTGAAAGAGCCTCTTAACGTGACGTTTTGTCTATGCGTTAACGCGGTCTATCGTTTGTCCGGACCACCGGGTGGAAACACAATTCACTATGGGTCCTATCCAGGGTATCTCCGTCCGCACCTACACGGTGCCCACCGAGACTCCCGAATCGGACGGGACGTTCGAGTGGAGCTCGACGACGATGGTATACGTCGAGATCCGCTCCGATGGCATCACCGGCATGGGATATACCTACGGCAGCCCGGCCGTCGCTCGAATCATCGACGACGCGCTTGCCGGCGTCTTAATGCACGCCGATCCGCTCGCGACCAACGCGCGCTGGGCCGATCTCGTTGCAAAAGTACGTAACGATGGCCGGAGCGGCATCGCTTCGATGGCGGTGTCCGCGCTCGACATCGCGCTATGGGACCTCAAAGGCAAGCTGCTGGGTGCTCCCGTCTGCGCGCTCCTGGGAAACGCGCGCGATTCGGTTCCGCTTTATGGGAGTGGCGGCTTCACGTCGTATAGCACGCGCGAACTTACCGACCACATGTCGCGCTGGATTCGCGACGGCATTCTTCGGGTGAAGATGAAAATCGGACGTGAACCGGAGTGCGACGCGGATCGCGTCGCAGCGGTTCGCCGCGCGATCGGTCACGACGCCGAACTCTTCGTGGACGCGAACGGCGCGTATTCCGTAAAGCAAGCCCTCGCGATGGCGCGGGCGTTCGAGCCGAACGGCGTTTCGTGGTTCGAAGAGCCGGTGTACCATCGCGATCTCGCGGGGAACGCGGCGGTGTGCGAGCGGGCGCCCGCGTCGATGGAAGTAAGCAACGGCGAATACGGTTACGTGCCGGACGATTTCGAGCGCATTGCCGACGCTCGCGCCGCCGACGTGGTGCAAGCCGACGTGACGCGCTGCGGCGGTTTCACCGGCTTTGCGATCGTCGACGCGATCTGCGAAGCGCACGCGATGCCGCTCTCGAGCCATTGCGCGCCGTACGCCACGCTCCACGCAGCGGCGGCCGCCAAGCGACTTCGGCACGCCGAGTATTTCTTCGATCACGTTCGCATCGAACGAATGTTTTTCGATGGCGCCGGCGATCCCAAAGACGGCGCCCTCGTCCCCGACGTCACTCGACCCGGTATCGGCTTAGAACTCAAACGGCAAGATGCAGAAAGGTACGCGGTGTGATTATGGTCGTCGATTCCGACGCGCTCCGTCTCGAACGCGATTTATCTTCGGTCGTTCGCGGCGAAGTGCATTTCGAAGACGGGTACCGGGCGATGTATTCGACCGATGCGGCCAACTATCGGCAGGTGCCTATCTGCGTCGTTCTGCCGCGCGATGCGGACGACGCCCGCGCCGCAATGGCCGTGTGCCATCGCCACGGAACGCCGGTAACGCCGCGCGGCGGCGGAACGTGTCTGACGGGCGCGAGCTGCAACGTTGCGGCGATCTTCGACTACAGCAAGTACATGAACCGCATTCTCGAGCTCGATCCGCAGCGCCGCATCGTTCGCGTGGAGTCCGGAGCAGTGCTCGACGATATCCGAATGCAGGCCCAGCAGTTCGGCCTGACCGTGGGTCCGGCTCCGGCGACGCACAACCGCTGCGCCATCGGCGGAATGTTCGGCAACAATTCGTGCGGGATGCCCGCGCAGTTCGCCGGGCGCATGGAAGAAAACGTCCTCGGCGCCGAGGTGCTCTTACACGACGGAACGCGCCTGCGCGTGGGGTCCACGCGCCCGCACGAGCTCGAGGCGATCGTCGCCGCGGGCGGCCGCCGCGGCGAGATTTACGCCAAGCTGCGCGACATTGCGGCGCGTTACGGCGACCTCGTGCGCCGGCGCTTTCCGCAGGTACCGCGCCGCGTCTCGGGTTACCCGCTCAACCAGTTGCTGCCGGAAAACGGCTTCAACGTCGCGCGTGCGCTCAACGGCACCGAGGGAACGATCGTTCACGCGCTCGAGTTGACGTTGCGCCTCGTGCCGGTACCGAAGAAAACCGCCCTCGCGCTCTTGGGATTCGACGACATCGCGACGGCCGGCGATCACGTCCCGCGCTGCAACGAACACGTACCGCACGCGCTCGAAGGCATGGACGAAACGCTCTTCGAGAACATGCGCGAAAAAGGCAAAAGCCCTCGCGAACGGCACGAGCTCTTTCCCAACGGACACGGCTGGCTCGTCGTTCAGCTCGGCGGCGAAACGACGGCCGAAGCCGAAAGCAAAGCGAACGCTCTCGTTAAGGACCTCACGTCGTGCAGCGATGCGGTACGCGGAACGCGCGTGGTCAGCGACGACCGCTCGATGCAAGAGATCTTCGATATTCGCGAAGCGGGGCTCGGCGTAACGTCCAAGGTTCCGAACCAACCGGATTTCTATCCGGGCTGGGAAGACGCCGCCGTCGCACCCGAACACCTCGGTCCGTATCTTCGCGGCTTCCAAAAAAAGATGCAAGAGTACGGCTACTACGCTTCGGTGTACGGCCATTTCGGTCAAGGCTGCGTCCACTGCAGCATCAACTTCGATCTTTTTACGACCGAAGGCATTGCGAACTACCGCCGCTTCGTCACCGAGATGGCGTACGAGGTCGTCCAATACGGCGGTTCGATTTCGGGCGAGCACGGCGACGGGCAAAGCCGCGGCGAGCTGCTGCCCATCATGTACGGCGACGAACTCGTCGAAGCGTTCTGGGAGTTCAAAACCGCATTCGATCCGCAGAACAAGATGAATCCGGGCAAGGTCGTGCGGCCGCGGCGCCTCGACGAAGATTTGCGCTGGGGAACGCAATACGAACCGTGGGATCCGCCCACGAAGTTTTCCTTTACCGAAGACCGCGGCAGCTTCGCCTACGCCGCGAATCGCTGCGTCGGAGCCGGCGTGTGTCGCAAGCACGATAAAGGCACGATGTGTCCCAGTTACATGGTTTCGAAGGAAGAACGATACTCGACGCGCGGCCGCGCGCGTCTGCTCTTCGAAATGCTCCGCGGCGAGCCGATCGACCGCGGCTGGAAAAGCGACGCGGTCAAAGAGTCGCTCGATTATTGCCTCGCCTGTAAGGGCTGCAAGCACGAATGCCCCGTCAACGTCGACATGGCAACATATAAATCGGAGTTTCTCTATCACTACTTCAAAGGCAGGATTCGCCCGCTGAACGCGTGGCTTTTCGGATACATGTTCGCATGGGCAAAGGTCGCTTCGTTCGCGCCGGCGATCGCAAATTTTTTCTCGCAGGCACCGCCGTTCAGCACGCTTCTCAAGGGCGTTGCGGGCATTGCCCCGCAGCGACACGTGCCGCTTTTTGCCGATCGTACCTTCCGGCAGTGGTTCGAGGGGCGCGAGGCGCGCAATCCGCAAGGCCAGCGCGTGCTGCTGTGGACCGATACGTGGAACAATCATTTTCATCCGCGCACGGCGCAGGCGGCAGTCGACGTGCTCGAGGACGCCGGTTTCCGCGTGCTGATCCCGCCGCGCCAGATTTGCTGCGGCCGTCCGCTCTACGATTTCGGCCTGCTCGACGAAGCAAAACGTCACCTCGTCGCGATCGTCGACCAGCTGCGCCCGCTCATCCGGGAGGGCGTACCCGTCGTGGGCTTGGAGCCGAGTTGCCTATCGGTATTCAAAGACGAGATGCAAAACCTGCTGGGACAAGATCTCGACGCGATGCGGCTCGCACAGCAATGCTACGACTTCGAAGCGTTTATCAACAAGAAAACGTCGTACCGTCCGCCGTCGCTCGATCGTTTCGCCGTCGTTCACGAACATTGTCACAAGAAGGCCGTTCTCGATCCGCTGGCCGAAGAGCACGTGTTCGACCGAATGCACCTGTCGCACGAGCGGCTCAATAGCGGTTGCTGCGGTATGGCCGGCGCGTTTGGATTCGAAGCGCGCCACTACGAGATGTCGGTCGCGTGCGGCGAACGCGCGCTGCTTCCGAAAGTTCGTGACGCGGCGCCGCAGACGATCGTCGTGGCCGACGGCTTTAGCTGCCGCGAGCAGATCGCTCAATGTACCGGCCGCGAGGCAATGCATCCGGCGGAAGTCATGCGGATGGGCTTGGCCGATCGCGGCCTCGATCGTAACGACCCGTACCCCGAGCGACGGTTCGCTGAAGATCGCGACGCGCGTCGCCGCCGAATCGTCGGCCGCGGCTACGCGGCCCTCGGCGCGGCCACCGCCGTCGCCTTGGGAATCGGCGCCGGAGTCGCAGTTCGGCGCAGGCGATGATCGCTCGAGTATCCGGCCCCGGACACGAGATTTCTGAATACGTGATCTCGGACCGCGAAATGCCGGTGGGCAGCACGCTAGGAGCGCCCCGAGCCGCACTCATCATCAAAGCGACCGGCGCGCTCGAGAAGATCTTTTCGTGCGAGGCGGGGGTCGACGTCTTTCGGTCGCTCGTGCTGCATCATTGGGATCGTCGCAGCGGCATACCGCTGCTGCCTAGCTCCGGCGAGTTCGTCGTGCATCCCGACCACCAAGAGCACATCTTCGAGCTCGCCAACGGCGTCGTCGTTCACGAGAAGATCTTCATGCTCAATGGAAAGCCGTCGGGCCCCGACCGGCGCGACGTCGATCCGCCGGCAGCCTATTATACCGTCGAGCTGAGCAACGATGGTGAGAGCGTTGTCGAGATGGCGACGTACGCATCGATTCGCTTGCGCGGCGGATACGAGAGTCCAACGCATACGTCGTACGATAAGCGCGAGCATGCGTTCGTCGCCTACAACGAAGAAGCGCCCGACGTCGTCCGCATGGCAGCCTGCTCGGTCGCTCCGAAGAGCTATGAGGTCACGGTCGACACCGCCAAAGGCAACGCGGCGCGGTTTCGCGGGGAGTTAGGCAATGCAACGATCGAATGCTCCGCCGATCCGGTGGGCATCTTTCATCTGAATCACCGCTTACAACCGGGCGAGCGCTGCTCGTTCTTCTTCACCTTAACCTTTTCAATGAAGGGCCCGAACGACGCGCGGACGACGCTCGCGTCACTTCCCGACGCGCGAACCGCGCTCGAGCGCACGCGCGAGCACTATCATCGGATGCTCAAGCGCGCTATCGTGATGACGCCGGAAGCGCAGGTGAACCGCGGAGTGCTATGGGCGAAGGCTAATATGCTGCGCGTTCAGCTGCTGTCCCCGCAAGGCTGGTGCTTCGTCAACGATCCGACGCGTTCGAACAACAGCGTCGGACGCGACACCTGCTGGTACGCTTTCGGCGGCGATTACGTCGCGCCGGAGTTCACGCGCGAGACCCTGCTATGGTACGCCGATCATCTCACGCCCGACGGGATGGTGGTCGAATATTACGACATTCGCGACGGAAAGACGGAGACATACGGCCTCACGATCAACGACAACACCCCGCTGCTGATCCTCGCGCTCTGGCATCAGTACTGCGTCACCGGCGACCGCTCGTTCCTAGAAGCCGCTTATCCGAAAGCTCGCCGTGCCGCGGAGTACATTCTTTCGCAGCAGGGCGATCGCGGACTGGTTTGGTGCCGCGCGGACGGCAGGGGCAGTTGGGGTATCGTCGGTTGGCGCAACGTGATTCAAGGCTATCGCCTGGACGGCGCAACGACCGAGCTCAACTCGGAGTGTCACGCGGCTCTGCAAACCCTCGCAAAGATGGCAGCCGAACTGGGCGATGCCGACACGGCGGGCAAGTTCGACGAATCGGCTCGAACGCTTCGCGACGCGATTAACGAACATTTGCTCGATCGCTCGCGCAAACTCTACTATCTCACCATCGACTGGGACGGCAGCAAGCGGACCGATCTCACGTGCGATCTCGTCTTTCCCGTGCTGTTCGGGGTTGCCGACCACGAAGTCGCGACAAATATCGTAGCGACCTTGAGCCGTCCGGAGTTTTGGACCGATGCAGGTCTGCACACCGTTCCTCGCACGGCCATCGACTACGGACCCGTGTACGGCTCCGGCCTGCTCGGCGGCGTTTGGGGCGGCCCGACGTTTTGGTTCGCGGCCGCTGCCGCCGCGTTTAATACCGAGTTCATGGCGTACGCGCTTACCGCGAGCTTCCGGCACTACGCGCAAGATCCACGACGGTACAATACCGTTCCGGGCCAATTTTCCGAGTGGCTGCACGGCGAGACCCTCAACAATAAAGGCATGATGCTATCGCCGTGGTTCCCGCCCAAGTACTTGTGGGCTGCCATGGAGGGCGCCGCCGGCCTCGAGATCACGTCGCGGCCGCCGAAGCTGCACGGCCGTTTGCCGCCCGGCTGGGGCTGGCTCGGAGCGCGCAACGTCCTGGTTCGCGGTCATAAGGTCGCGTGGTTCACGGTACGGCTCGACGAGCTGACGACCTACGCCAATTCGTCGCAGCTCGAAATAAACGCCGACCGGCAGTACGATACCGACGTCTCCGACGACGTTCGCGTCGGCGGCGATCACGCGACGAGCATCGCGTTGCGGCGCAACGGCGCCGTGGCGATCCTCGTCGGAAATACGTTCGATCGCACGATTACGACGTCGCTGTCGATCCCCGCGAGACACTTTCCGGCACGCTGCTCGCTAAGGCTGTACGACAGTCTCGTCGGCGAATGGCGTGACTTTCCCGATTTCGATCCGGCGTTGCTGCACGAAGGGTTTCCGGTACAAGTTTCCCGTCACGGCTTCAGCGTGCTGGAGATTTGCGAGAAAACGCCATGACCCAACTACCCCGTTTTGGATACAGCGAGTTTACGACGTGGCCGTGGCCGTTCAAGAAGGACCTCGAACGCTACCGGCATCACGGTGCGACGGCAATCGAAGTCTGCGAATTCAAGCTGCCGTACAACGACTACGCGGAACATCTGTCAATGCTCGGCGATGGGTTGCTTCCGACGTCGATTCAAATGCAAGTGCATTCGATCTTCGTCGATTCAATGGCGAGCAAGCCCGAGGATCCCGAGGACCGCCTCAAAACGATGAAACAGGGCATCGCGATGAGCGCGCCGCATCTGCCGCCGGGTACACCGTTTATCGTCATTACCGGCGTCGCCCCCAAGGGCAACGTGCGCGAAGCTTTCGACCGTACCGTCGAGGCGCTCAAAGAGCTGGGGGAGTTTGCGGCCTCGCAAAATATGCGCGTCGCGTTCGAGCCGCTCAATCCCGTCAACGTCCACACCGATACGGCCGTCTGGTCCCTCGATCGCGGGCTCGAGCTCGTCGATCGCGTCGATCACCCCAGCGTCGGGATTTGCATCGACACGTGGAACGTTTGGCAGACGCCGAACGTCGAAGAACTCATTCGCCAATGCGGCAAACGCATCTTCGCCGTTCAGCTAAGCGACTGGAGGACGCCACGGTCCACGGCCGATCGCTACTCGCTCGGCACCGGCGAGATTCCGCTCGCATCCCTCATCCGCGCGATCCGCAGCACCGGTTATACGGGCGCGTGGGTCGTTGAAATCCTCTCATCGATGCACTTGCCGGGGTCGCTCTGGAAATCCGACCTCGATAACCTGCTCGAAGAAAACAAACGCGCCTTCGAAGACCTTTGGTCCCTGTCATCCTGAGCGTAGCGCCGAAGGCGCGCAGTCGAAGGGCAGGCGCATCTCACTTTTTGCTTGCGCGTTCGTGCTTGTGCGAGCCCTTCGCGAGCTTTCCAATCATCCGCCAATCACCGCGGGCTAGCGCGCTCTTCTTGCGGCGGCTCCATCTCTTGAGCTTTTTCTCCCAATCGATGGCTGCGCCGACGTCGTCGAAGCTAGTCGAGTAAGCCAACACGACGGGACGGCGAGAGAATGTGAAACTGTCCTCATCGAAGCCCTCGTTGTGTTCCCAGACCCGCCGTTCAACGTTGTTCGTGACGCCGACGTAATAGCTCCCGTCGCGGCAAAACACCATATACACGAAGTAACCATACATACCGGCTCTACTGCGCGCCGCCGAGCTAACATCTAGTATGCGCCCGCCCTTCGACTTCGTTTATCCTGAGCGAGCGAAGCGAGTCGAA
>DASRSM010000233.1:0-26941 GCA_035656415.1 Vulcanimicrobiaceae bacterium
CAGGCGATAGAGCCACTCCAAGCCGAATCGCCGCAGCACCGTCGGCGCACGATCGACGCGCCCGCTGATGACGTCAAACGATCCGCCGACGCCGATTCCAACGCCGCAGCCCGTTTCGTTGAGATGATCGTTGAGCCAAAACTCTTGGCGCGGAAAGCCGAGGCCGGCGAAGAGCAGCCTGGCGCCGCTGGAACGAATCTCGGCAACGACGTCTCCCGTTTCTTCCGCACGAAAGTACCCGTCGCGCGTGCCCGCAACTTTCAGCCCGGGATGCAGCGCTTCCAAAATCGCGGCCGCGTCTGCCGCAACGCCCGGCGCGCCGCCGAGAAAATAGACCGGCAGCTCGTCGTCCGCGCTCCGGCGGCACAACTCGTCGATAAGCTCGACGCCGGTCACGCGATCGTGCAGCGTTGCGCCGCGCCGCCGTGCGACCGCGAGCACGCCTACCGTGTCGCAGAGCGAAAGCGCCGACGCGTTCACGATCGCGCGGAATCGCTCGTCGCTTTGTGCGTGAACGACCATTTCGGTACCGAGCGTCACGATCTGCGCGCCGTCGCCTTGCCGCGCGAACGCCATGATTTGCGTCGCGGCTTCGGCTGCGTCGACCGTGTCCAAACGGCAACCGAGAATTTCCACTCGCGGCGGCACCTTACGCGTTGACCAACTTTTCCGCGCCGTCGCCGGCGAACGGTGCCAGCAGCGGCTGCAGACGCTTTGCAATCGAATCCGGCATCCCGTCGAGCGGCAAGCGGCACTCGCCGGCTTTGAAACCGAGCTGGCGCATCGCCCACTTCACCGGAATGGGGC
This sequence comes from Vulcanimicrobiaceae bacterium, assembly GCA_035656415.1. Lineage (GTDB taxonomy): Bacteria > Vulcanimicrobiota > Vulcanimicrobiia > Vulcanimicrobiales > Vulcanimicrobiaceae > JAFAHZ01. The sequence goes on from DASRSM010000233.1 coordinate 808, forward strand.
TCGTCGTTGCAAACAGTGCGTCCATCAGCGGCAGCAGTGACGCGTGAATGCCGGCCGCCTCTTCGACGTGCCCGCTGCGATACGCGTCGAACATCTTGCGGTACTCGCGCGAACACAGATGCGATGCGACGCCGACGACGCCGTCCGCTCCGAGCGCGAGACACGGCAAGAACAGCGGATCGTCGCCTGCAAAGACGACGAAGTCCTTTTTGCGGTCGCGGATGATCGTCGCGATCTGTTTGAGGTCGCCGCTGGATTCTTTGACGCCGCAAACGTTCGGATGCAGGCGCGCCAGTTCGAGAAGCGTTTCGGGAAGCATGTTGACTCCGGTGCGTCCCGGGATGTTGTAGATCACGACCGGAAGTCCGGGCGTCGCGTCGGCGATCGCGCCGAAGTGCTCGATCATGCCGCTTTGCGTCGGTTTGTTATAGTACGGAACCACTGCCAAAATGGCGTCCGCGCCGGCCGCCGCCGCGTCTTGCGCTGCCGCGACCGATTCGCGCGTCGAGTTGGTGCCGGCGTTGGCGATCACTTTTGCCCGGTCGCCGACCGCGCTCTTGACGGCAGCCCATAGCGCGGCGCGCTCGCTCTTGTCGAGCGTTTGGCCTTCGCCCGTCGACCCGGCGAGCACCAAGCCGTCGGTCTCGCGATCCACCAGCCATCGCGCGAGCCGCTGCGCTTCGGCGATGTCGAGTGACCCGTGTTCGTCGAAGGGCGTAATCATCGCCGTGACGATCGTTCCTAAACGGGAACGTGCCGCTTCGTTCTTCATAGCACTGGATCTCCTGATGCGAGTGAAAACTGTTCGTGAATCGCGATCTCGCTGCGCGTTGCGTCGCCCGTCGGCACGAGCACCGAGATCGTCACGTTGCTATCGGTACAGTGAATGATCTCCACGTTGGCGCGCGAGAGCGCGTCGACGACTTGAAAAACGACGCCCGGCGCGTCGCGCATTCCGGAACCGACGACGCACACCTTCGAGCATCCTTCGCGTACGCGGACCGCAAGGTTCAGATCGCCGAGCAGCCGCCGGATTTCGGCGCCGCGATCGCCTTCCACGACGAACGCCACGCCCGCTTGATTGATGGTCACCTGGTCGATAGAGAAACCCGCTTCCGCAACGCGGCGGAACATTTCGAGCTCCGTTTCCATGCGGCGCGACGGCGACTCGATATCCCCGCGGATAATGCGCACCCACGTCAGCCGGCCCGACGACGTCACGCCGGTGACGACGCGATGGTGGTCGGCACTTTCGTCGACGAGCGTCCCGCGATCGCTCTGCAAACCCTTGATCGAATAGTGCGTGCCCGTACGGCCGGCGTAGCTCGCGGCCTTGTCGTGCATGACCTTGGCGCCGTGTTCGGCCAGTTCGGCCATTTCGGACAACGACGCGCGTTCGATCGTGCGCGCGCCGGGAATGCGCCGCGGATCGCCGGTCATCGCTCCGCTGACGTCGGTGTAAATGTCGACGCGATCGGCGCCCAAGGCGTGTCCGATGGCGATTGCGGAAAGGTCCGTGCCGCCACGGCCGAGCGTCGTGACGTCGCCGTTTTCCGTCGCGCCTTGGAATCCGGCAATCACTGCCACCGCATGGCCGTCCAAAACGTCGCGCACGCGCTGTGGTTCGACGCGCAGAATAGCGGCGTCGCCGCGACGGCCGTCGGTCACGATGCCGGCCTGCGCGCCCGTCAACGCTACCGCTTCGATGCCGGCCTCACAGAGTTCGTCGGCAACGATTGCGGACGCGATCAGCTCGCCCGCAGAAAGCAGCATGTCGGCGTTGGCGCTGCCGGTGCGTCCGCCGATCAGCGCCAGCAACGAATCGGTGGCGTATGGTTCGGGCGGCCTTCCCATCGCCGAGACGACGGCGACGGTCGCAAAACCGGAATCGCGCGCGTCCCGCACGCGCTGGATCGCGATCGCACGCTGCTCGCTCGTCGCAACCGACGTTCCGCCGAACTTCAATACCGCAACTCGACCGGTCGTCACGCGCGTAAGAACCCTCTAGCAATCAACAGTTCGAGAATCTGCACGGCGTTGGTCGCGGCGCCCTTGCGCAGTTGATCGCCGACGCACCACAGCGCGAACAGGTCTCCGCGCGGAGTCTCTTGCTCGGCGCGCAGACGCGCCACGTGAACGGGGTCCGTTCCTTCAACCTCGCGCGGCGTGACGATGCCCTCGCGATGAAAGACGATGCCGGGCGCGCGCTCGAATGCAGCGGCGAGCTCCTCGACGCTCGTCTTGCGGTCGGTCTCGAACCACACGGCTTCGGAATGCGCAGTTCGCACCGGAACGCGTACGCTCGTGACGCTGACGTCGAGATTCGGCAGCCCGAGCATCTTGCGCGTTTCGTCCCGCACTTTGCGCTCTTCGCCGCTGTAGCCGGATTCGTCGAACGCACCGACCTGCGGAATCACGTTGCGCGCCAACCGTTGCGGGAAGATGGACGCCTCGGGCTCGGGCATGCCCAGCACCAGGGCGCGTTCCTCGCCGAGAAATTCGTCCAGTCCCGCGCGCCCGGCGCCGCTGGCCGCTTGATACGTCGCGACGCGAACGGCGTGCAGACCGGCGACGCTGCGAATCGGCGCGAGCGCGGTGCAGAGAACGATCGCCGTGCAGTTGGCGACGGGAAAGAGTTTGTGATCGAGGCGCACCGTTTCCGCGTTGACTTCGGGCAGTATCAGCGGCACTCCGTCGCGCAGACGGAACGTCGCACTGTTGTCGATGACGACCGTGCCGCGCTCGACGAGTTCCGGAGCGTACGCTTCGGCGGCGTCCTCACCGCCCGCAAAAAAGACGACGTCGAATCCTTGCAGGGCCGCAGCGCTGGTCGCGCAAACGTCAATCGGCCGTCCGCGAAAGCGCACCGCCGCGGTGCGTTCGCGCGATGCAAACGCCGTGAGCTGTCCGATGGGAATGTTGCGTTCTTCGAGCACACGAACGATCGTCTCGCCGACCGCACCCGTCGCGCCGACAACGGCTATATCGAGACTCATTCGCGCTCCAGCACGGAATCCAGCCCAACGACCAAACCGTGCGCGTACATCACCGCACGGACCGCCATGAACATTCCCGGAACGAAGCTCTCGCGCGAAAACGAGTCGTGACGTACGGTGAGCAGCTCGCCCGTTCCGCCGAAGATAATCTCCTGATGCGCGACCAATCCCGGCAAACGCACGCTGTGTATCGGCGGACGTTTACCGGCAACGTGCGCGATGCGATCGGCCGTCATCATCGCCGTCCCCGACGGCGAGTCTTTCTTACCGGCGTGATGGAGCTCGATAATTTCGGACGCGTCGAAATACCGCGCAGCTTGTTCGGCGAGCCGCATCATCAGTACCGCGCCGAGCGAAAAGTTCGGTACGAGCAAACCGCCGATGCCGCGCTCGTTCAAGCATCTCGCCAAGGCGTCGCGCTCTTCTTGGGTCCAGCCGCTGACGCCGATGACCGGACGAACGCCGTGCGCCGCCGCCGCCATCGCGATGTCGACCGAACCGGGCCGGGTCGTGAGATCCAGCAAAACGTCGACGCCCCGAGCAAAAAGCTGCTCGAGGTCGCCGGTAATACCTTCGGCGTCGTGCGCGGTACGCGCGTAACCGCCGGCGTACGCAATCGATCCCGTCGCGTTCGCAAGCGCGGCACGTGCCACGCACCCCATCCGCCCCAACGCCCCGGCTACAGCAACCCGTATCATAGGCTCGCTGCTAATTGCTTACTGGTGAAAGTTTTGGCCCAGGTCTAGGGGGCGACGGCCGAAGTGTACTACGGTACACGAGGCCCGAGCCGACAACGACATGGGGCTAAACTTTCTCCAGCGGTGCATACTTTAGCATGAGCATTTTTTGGCCTACGTTCGGGAAATCGATCGTAACCAAACCGTCCCCGCCGGCGCCGACCACGTTTTGAATCGTTCCCTCGCCCCACTTCGGATGACGCACTTTGTCGCCCGTTTGCAGCCCGAGGTGAACGCCCGCACCGGCCGACTCGTGAATCGCAACTTCACGCCAGCGTCCGCCCGAAGGACGCGGAAGCGGCACGCTGTCGCTTTCGAGCACTTCGAGATCGGGCATCTCTTCGATGAACCGTGATTTGGGATACGCGTAGGTGTTGCCGAAGAGCGCGCGCCGGAACGCGTAGCTGAGGAAGAGCCGATCGCGAGCGCGGGTAACGCCCACGTAGGCCAGCCGGCGCTCTTCTTCGAGCTCTTGCGGTTCGGTCAACGCGCGGCTGTGCGGGAAGACGCCTTCCTCCAAGCCGGTCAAGAAGACGCTGGAAAACTCCAGACCCTTGGCACCGTGCATCGTCATGAGCGTGACGTAGGACGCTTCTTCTTCCAGCGCGTCGAGATCGCTGATTAGCGCGATGTTCGCGAGGAATCCACCCAGCGACGCGTCGGGATCGTTATTTTCGTACTCGCGCGCAACGCCGACGAGCTCGTGCAGATTCTCGAGTCGTGCCCGCGCGTCGTGCGTGTCTTCCGCTTGCAGCTCGCGCACGTAGCCGGAATCTTCCATCACGTTGACGAGCAGATCGGCGACGCCCATAGAGTCGGCACGCTTACGGAAATCGGCGACCAGCTCGGCAAAGCGCTCGAGCTCCTTGAGCTTCTTCGGCACCGCCGTGCGCAGCAGCTCGCCGTCAAAGATCGCTTCGCCGACCGAGAGATGCGCTGCCGTCGCCGATTGCACCAGCGCCGCAAGCGTTTGCTGACCGATGCCGCGCCGCGGCACGTTCACGATACGCTTGAACGCCAGCGCGTCGGACGGATTGAGAATGTAACGAAGGTACGCGATGACGTCCTTGATCTCGGCGCGCGCGTAGAAGCCGACGCCGCCCACGACGCGATACGGAATGCCTTCGGCCAGTAACGCTTCTTCGAACACGCGCGACTGCGCGTTGGTGCGATAGAGCACCAAGAAGTCGCGATACGCCGAACCGTCGCGGACGAGATGCTTGACCTTCTCGACGACGTAACGCGCTTCGTCGCGTTCGGTCGCCGCGGGATACACCGTAATCGGATCGCCGCCGCCGCGCTGCGTGAAGAGCCGCTTAGACGCACGCGTCCGGTTATTGGCGACCAGCGCGTTCGCGGCGTCGAGAATCGTTTGAGTGCTGCGATAATTTTCTTCGAGCTTGAAGATGGTCGCGCCCGCAAAGTCTTCTTCGAAACGCAGGATCATGCGATAGTCGCTGCCGCGCCACGAGTAGATCGACTGATCGTCGTCGCCGACGACCGTGATGTTGCCGTGGTGCGCCGCCATCAGCGCCACCAAACGGTACTGTGCCGCGTTGACGTCTTGATACTCGTCGACCAGCACGTACTCGAAGCGATTCTGATACTTCTCGCGCGTCGCTTTATCGCGCTCGAGGAGATGGATCGTGCGCACGATGAGATCGTCGAAATCCAGCGAGTTCGACTCCGCGAGCCGCCGCTGATACTCCGTGTAGACGTTGGCGATCCGTTCGCCGATGAACGACGCCTGCTTTTCGGCGTAGGCTTCCGGCCACATCAGCGCGTTCTTGGCCTTGCCGATCTCGGCCAAACACGCGCCGGGCGCCAGCTGGCGCTCGTCGTAGTCGAGGTCGTCGAGAATTTCTTTGACGAGCTGGCGCTGGTCGGTATCGTCGATGATCGCAAAGTTCGGCGCGATGCCGATTTTGGAACCGTCGCGGCGGAGAATCCGCACGCACATTGCGTGGAACGTGCCGACCCAAATGTCGCGCGCGACCGATCCGACCATCGTCTGAAGCCGCGACTTCATTTCGCCGGCAGCTTTGTTGGTGAAAGTAACCGCTAAAATGTGGTCGGGCTCGACGCGAAGCTCGCCCAATAAATACGCAATCCGATGGGTCAAAACGCGGGTCTTTCCGCTGCCCGCGCCTGCAAATATCAAAACCGGACCATCGGTCTTCCGAACGGCCGCGGCTTGCGCGTCGTTGAGTATTTCCGTCTCAAGGAGCATTAGCAGTTATTCGCTATCGGCGCCTTTTGTCATCCTGAGCGTAGGCGCCGAGCATCGTGAAGCGCCAAATTCGAAGGGCGAAGTAGATAATTATCGCACCGCGCGCAACGTCCGCGGACGCCGGAGTGCCATCGTATAGGACCCCGCCAATAGCGCCAGCGTCGATTCGGCGCCCATATTGCGATTGACCGCGTCTTCGGCGAGCCCGTCGTAGCATCCGCCGCCGTGCGCCATGACGATTCCGCGTGAATTCTTGCCGTAGTACCATGCCAGCGCGGTCTCGGCCGCGGCCGTCCGTGCCGGATCCGAGGTGGCGTCGTAGGCCGCAAGCTGGGCATCGATCGTTGCGCACGCCTCGAGCGGTTGCTGATCGTAGATCGCGCGCGGGCCGCCGCGCGGGTACCAGCCGTGGTTGCCGATCGGGACGAAAATCCGGTCGATCGTCGTGGTTCGCTCGTAAAAGGCGAGCGTTACCAAGCCCAAATCTGCATAGCGCGGCTCGCCGAGAGCCTGCCCCGCGCGAATGAGCGCTTCGCACAGGCGCGCGTTATCGTAGGTCATTTCGGGCTCGAACCACGGCCAATCAGCGTCGTGTTCGGTCCGGTATCCGGCAACGAGAGTATCGGCGAGACGACGAAACGCGGCAGCGTACGACACTTCGTGCAACGCCGGATACGCGTGCGCCAGCCCCAGCATCGCGTAAGCGCGCGAGCGGGAAAATTCCAGCGTTTCGATCGCGTTCAGCGCCCGATCGAATAGCATGCGGCAGACTCGTCGCCACGGCTCGCGCGGCGCGTAACGGATGCCGTAACCGAGCGCCCAGATTGCACGCCCGATGCTGTCTTGCGTGCCGACGTCGTCGAGCCAGGAACGCTCGTAAGACATGAAGTTGTGGAAGCGTCCGTCCTCGAGTTGCGCGTCTTCCAAGAACGCGAGATACGTCGACGCCAAACGGTCTGCCGCATCGTCTTTCGGTGCGAGCTGCAGCGCCTGCAGCGCGACGATGAACGCGCGCGCGACGTCGTCGGTGCAGTAGCCCGTTTTACGGTTCGGAACGTTCTCGGTGGCGTGCTGAATGATTCCGGCGTCGTCGGACAGGACGGCCAGATGTTCGAGCGTGGGGAGTGCCGGCATTATGCGGTTGAAACCAGCTCGAGCGATTCGGGGGGCGCTAGTTCCAGGAACAAGTTACCGTACTCGACGGCAACGTGCGGCCACGTCATTTGACGTCCGAAACGGTACGCGCGGCGTTCGGTCGCGCGGCGCAGCGCGGGATCGTCGAGCAGCATGTTGAGCTGTCGCGCGATCGAATCGGCATCGCGGAACTCGCACAGGAAGCCGCGATTATGCGCTAGGAGCTCCTGGGCGTAAAGGTACGGCGTGGAAACGATCGCTTTACCGCATCCGACCGCGTACGCCAGCGTGCCGCTGACGATCTGCACCGGATTGAGATACGGAGTCAAGTAGATGTCGGTCGCGGTGAGATAGCCGACGAGTTCGTCGAAGTCGAGGTAGCGATCGACGAGCTGCACGTTGTACTGCAGACCGTAATCGCGTACCAATGCCTGCACCGACTCGCGATACGATTCGCCTTCGTGACGGCGAACGACCGGATGGGTCTCGCCGAGAATGAGATAGAGCACCTCGGGATGACGGTTGACGACCGTGCGCATCGCTTCGATCGCGTATTCGAGACCTTTTCCGCGGCTGATCAAGCCGAAGGTCGAAATGACCGTGCGCTGCCCGATGCCGAACGACGCTTTGGCCGGATCGGTGCTTTGGAACGGTACGTCGGGAACGCCGTGATGGATGACGCGGAGTTTCTCCGGGTCGATGCCGTATACGATTTCGAGCAGATCGCGTCCGGTCTGCGACAGCACCACGACGCGCGACGCGTAGCGGCATAGCTCGCGCGTGACGCGCAGCATCGTTTCGTCGGGTTCCGGCAGCACGGTGTGCAGCGTCAGCACCGCGGGCTTCTCGAGCGCGCGCAAGAAATCGATCAGCCACTCGCCGCGTTCGCCGCCGAAGAGGCCGTACTCGTGCTGCACGTTGATCATTTGGGCGGAGCTGCGATTGACGAAGCGCGCCATCTCGGCGTAGCTGTAGCGATCCTGTTCGGCAATGCGGGCAATGACTTCGGGCCCGTAGCGGCGCACTTCGCCGCCGGGCTCGTCGATGGCAATTACCGCACTCGAGACGCCGAACGCACGGTTGTACGAGTCGACGACGTCTTTGGTAAAGGTCGCGATTCCGCACTCACGGGGCGGATACGAACCTAAGAACGAGGCGCGCGGCGGTAGCATATGGATTTTTAGCTCCTCCACAAGGTAGGACACAAAATTACCCGCTCGAGGATGCAACCGAAACGTGCTTGGCTGCTCGCCCCCTTGGGCTACTACTTAGGTCGCTGCCTTGATCACAGGTCCCAGGCGGCTGCCTGGTTCCAGGACTTGGCCGGGCTCGACACTGACGTCGTGGCCGATCACGCTTCCGCGGCCAACCTGAGCTTTCGGGCCGATGGTGGCACCGCTGGCGACGATCGCTTCTTCGAGGGTGGCGCCCGACCCGACGCTCACCCGTTCCCAGAGCACCGACTCGCGAAGGACGGCGTTGGCGCCGATGCTGCAGCCGCGTCCGAGAACGACGTTCGGTCCAACCTTCGCGCTCGCGTCGAGAACGACATCTTCATCGGCGTGGACCGGTGGGACGACGCCGGGGTGTCCGCGCAGCGCGTCGCGGCCGGGACCGCTGATGCCCGGCTCGAGCGCAAGGGGCATCGCTCCGCTGAGCACGTCGCGATGCGCGGCCAGATAGTTTTCCGGACGTCCGAGATCGATCCAATAATCGGCCGTCGTGTACGCGAAGAGCTCTTTGCCGGCGGCGATGACTTGCGGGAACGTTTCGCGTTCGATCGAGACGTTACGGCCGCCGGGAATGAAATCGAGGATCTCGCGCTCCAAAAGGTAGGTTCCGGCGTTGATTTCGTTCGTCGGCTCCTCGCCTTTCGACGGTTTCTCCACGAATGCGCTCACGCGGTCGCTTGCGTCGTGCACCACGCAGCCGAACGCCGACGGATCGTCGACGCGAATCAAATGCAGCGCGCCGAGGCCGCCTTTTTTGTCGTGAAACGCCAGCATCGCTTTGAGGTCGAGGCTCGTCAAAACGTCGCCGTTGAGGACGAAGAACCGGCCGGTGACGTACTGCTCGACGTTCTTGAGGGCGCCCGCCGTACCGAGCGGCGTTTCCTCGATCACGTAGGTGATCTTCATGTCGAGGCGAGAGCCGTCGCCGAAGTAGTCGACGATCGCCTGCGGCATGTAGCCCGCCGGCAGAATGACGTCGTGGATGCCGGCCTCGTACAAGCGCTCCATCGTCCGCGCGAGGAACGGCACGTTCATGATCGGCACCATCGGCTTGGGCGTGCCGTAGGTCAGCGGCCGCAGCCGCGTCCCCTCGCCCCCGACCAGAACGATCGCTTGCACTAAGAGCTCCTCCCCTTGGTATAGACCCCGATTCTAGCGTGGGACGCCCGGGCGCGTCGAGGGGGACGCCCCCTCGCGAAATTTCGTTATAGCCGAAATCAGTGCGCCACCCAGTTGGCACACCGCTCGCTTACTATTACCCCATGGGACGGGTGTTACACGATTGGACGGCGATCCAGGCTTATCACGACGACGGCCACGGCTTCGTCGAGTGCTCGAAGAAGTTCGGTTTCTCGCATACCGCGTGGACGAAAGCGATAAAGCGTGGCCGACTGCTGGCACGGCTGACACTGTTTACAGATCGCCGTCGGAAATACGATTGGGCGAAGGTTCAAGCGTATTACGATGAGGGGCACACGTACCTTCAGTGTGCTGCTCATTTCGGCTTCTGCTCGGAAGCGTGGGATGGCGCGGTAAAACGCGGTGACATCCAGGCTCGCCGTCGCGGTCGATCACTGGAACGGGTACTGCAATCGAGATCGTCGCGTTGGTGTAAGAAGCTCAAGCTTCTACGCGAAGGCATCCTAACGAACCAGTGCGAGCGATGCCGCATCAGCAATTGGCGTGGAAAGCGTTTAGCGATACATATCGATCATATCAACGGCAAGAAGAATGATTGGCGGCTGGAAAATCTTCGGATGCTTTGCCCGAATTGTCACAGCCAAACGCCGAATTCGGCGGCCGAAATCTTCGACGCTTTAGTCCTTTCCTTTTTGACGACGAGGCCGCATGAAACGAAACGGAGATGGGCGCCGACGCTATGATTGGTCGGTGATTCAAAGTCACTACGATCGAGGAAATTCGGTCCGTCAGTGTATTCGACTATTCGGATTTTCCGTCGGCGCTTGGCATAAGGCGATCAAACGCGGCGATTTCAAAACCAGGCCTATGGGTCGCCCAATCGCGGACTTACTGGCCACTGCAAAGAGCCGGACAAACATAAAGCGCCGGCTGATTGCGGCCGGATTGCTCGAAAATCGTTGCCAGGAGTGCGGCCTGACTGAGTGGCTCGGCGAACCACTTACCGTTCAGATCGACCATATAAACGGGGTACGGACCGATTACCGGCTAGAAAATCTGCGAATGCTGTGTCCAAACTGCCACAGCCAGACCGAGACCCACGGCATAAGAAACCGTCGGCCGCGGGCTGTTGCAAGAGAGTGCCCGGGTCCTGTAGTATAGAGCGTCGCCTGAGGCCGTTCCCGGCTCGTCTAACGGTAGGACGCATCCCTCTGGAGGATGTTATTGGAGTTCGAATCTCTGGCCGGGAGCCAAGGCCCTATCGTCTAGAGGCCTAGGACGCCGCCCTCTCACGGCGGTAACACCGGTTCGAATCCGGTTGGGGCTAAGCGTACGAGAGCCGCGCTAAACGCGCGGCTCTTTCTTTAACTGTTTACAGTTGATTCCGCTTGCAAGAATTGATGAACCAACGCGATCGTCATGCTGCCTTCGCCAACGGCCGCTGCGACGCGTTTGATCGATTTGTTACGCACGTCGCCGCAAGCGAAGATTCCGGGCACGCTCGTTTCGAGCAAGTACGGATCGCGCTCGAGCGTCCAGTTCCGGTTTTTCACGGCGTCCTCACCGGTTGACACGAATCCGCGGTCGTCGCGCTCGATCGCCGCGGGCAGCCACGACGTCTGCGCGTCCGCTCCGATGAAGACGTAGAGTGCGGCGGCCGGCAGCTTTTCGGTCGTTCCGTCCGGCCCCGTTATATCGACCGCTTCCAGATGATCGACGCCGTAGACGGCGGCGACTTCCGACTGCAGCCGGACGTGCACGTTAGCTCTCGTCGCGAGCTGCTCGACGAGATAGTACGACATGCTCTTTTCGAGCGACGATCCGCGCACGATCAGCGTCACCGACCGCGCGTAGTTTGAGAAATACATCGCGGCTTGTCCCGCACTGTTACCGGCGCCGATGAGAAAAACGTCTAGCCCAGCCAGCGTGCTCGCTTCGCTCTGCGACGCGCCGTAGTAGATTCCGCGACCCGTCAGCTCGTCGAAACCCTTTATCGGAATTCGCCTCCACGAAACGCCCGTCGCGAGAACGATCGTCCGGGCGCGCACGACCTCGCCGCCGTCGAGTTCGATCTCGCGACGGTCTGTATCGATATCGCTCACCGAGCGCGTCACGAGGATCTCCGCACCGAAACGTTTGGCCTGCGCAAGAGCACGCGATGCGAGCTCGCCGCCCGTAACGCCGTTGGGAAACCCAAGGTAGTTTTCAATTCGCGACGACGTGCCGGCTTGTCCGCCCGGCGCTTCACGCTCGATCATCAACGTGCGAAGGCCTTCGGAAGCGCCGTACACGGAGGCCGCTAAGCCGGCCGGTCCGCCGCCGATAATGACCGTATCGTATTCGGAAAACGACGGCGTCGTCGTCAAGCCGAGACGACGTGCGAGTTCGCGCTGCTCCGGTCGAACGAGAAGACCACCGCCTTCCAACGCAACGACCGGAAACCGCCCCTTGATGCTCGCGTGCCCGGGAATTCGTTTTTCGACACACGGATCGTCGGGCGTTATCCAATCGAACGAAACACCGTTACGATCCAGGAATTCGCGCAAAGCACGGCATTGCGAGTCGTAACGCTCGCCGACAATCGTCGCGCGCGGTTGCGGCGCGTCGGCGGCAATGTCATGCAAACCCTCTATGCGTTCTCGTGCGAGCGCACCGACCGCGGCTGCCAGCTCGGGGGCCGACGCGGCAGCGGCGTGGAAGTCGCGTGGTTCGATGCGCATGATCCGAGCCGGGGTTGCAGCACGCAAGTTTGCCAAAAACGCCGTCCCTAACACGATCGGAACCTCGCCAAAAACCTCACCCGGCATGCGACGTCCGATGACGCGTTCGATCCCGTCTATCGACTTCGTAACGCTCGCTTCACCTTCGAGCACGACGAACAACGCGCGGCCTTCGCCTTCGTGCGCCACATATTCACCGGGCTGCAATCGTATGTCCGCGGAACGCCTTGCCAATCGCTCGAGCTCGGCCTCGCCGAGACTCTCGAAAATTGGCACTTCGCGTACGTCGTCAGGCGTAAGCATTCTGCCTAGTTCGCGCGACCCGCGAGAACTTCCGCCAAATCTCGCTTCCGTACGACGACCGTTCGCGCCGAACCGTTCCGCACCACCGTAAATGCGATCGACGTCTTCTGCGACGCGTTGGCGGTAGCGAAATCCGCACCCGAAAACCGCTTCGCCGAAACGCCGTCGATGGCGGTAATAACGTCGCCGGCTCGCAATCCGGCCGACACCGCAGGCGATCCCGCAATGACGTAGCGGACGATAAACTCGCCGCCGGGCTGTTTTGCTGCAATGACGCCCGAGCGATTGTACGGCGTCGGCCCGCGCCGCAGCGGTTCGAGCCACACGCCGCGCCGCGCGTAATCGAACGTCGAAACGAATCCGTCGATGAACGCCTCGCTGAGAATTGCCGCCTCGACCGTATACAGCTCCGCGTCGGGATCGGGTTCGTACATCACGACTTCGCGCGAACGCACGAACGGACCGAGGCTAACCGGAACGCGCGAGACGTAGGTGCCGCTCCCGACGAACAATCCACGCTGCAAAACCGAAGCTACGCCCGCGCGATTCGCCCAGCGGCTAGCGACGATCACCGGCGCCGCGTTTCCGGTATCGAGCATGCACGAACCCGATTTCCCCGCGATCGAACAGTTCGCCAGAGGCGAATCCGCATCGAACACGATCGGCACCTTCGTTCCCGCCGCCGCCGGCCGCGCAACGTTGAGGGGCCGTAACGTCATCGCATGTCTGCGCGGATCGAACGTCACGGCGAAGCGTTCGAAAAACTCCAAACCGAGCCAACCCGCTTTGGGCGGGCGCGGACCGCGTTCCAGCTTCGCGAACGAATACGGATTGATTTCCGCGACTTCGCCGCGCAAGACCGCGCCGCCGATACCGATACTGCGCACGTGTGCGAACCCGACGTGCGATACCGTACGCTGATTCGTGCTGCTGATCGATCCGCGTCCCTGGAGCCCGGCGTACCGTGCCGTGCCCGCCGTAACGATAAAATGCCCCCCGGCATCGACGACGAACGGAAACGGGCCTTTGCCGTCGATCGTCACCTCGACGATCGGCTTGTAGCCTTCCATCACGTACGGGACGATAACCGCTTTCGCGCCCGCTGGCATCGAAATGCCGAACGACGTTGGTGGCGGCGCGTACGCGGAACTCGGCGGTTCGAAAGACTCTTGCGCGACGAATCCTTCGATCTTGCGCTGCTCGATATCGTTGTCTTCGGGATCGACGATCGACGTGACGTACGGAACCATCGTTCCGGCAACCGAACGCCAATCGGTATAATACTGCACGAGGTGATTCTCGTCGTATCGCACGCTGCTGCTTTCGAGCAAATGTGTCGCGCGATCGATCGAAAGCGTGACCGAAGCGCCGGCCGCCGGGCGTGCAACCACCGCGTCCAGCAGCGTACCGTTCGCCGACTGCTGCGTTTCCGCCGGCGCATACTCCGCGCTATCGGCGTCGCACCAGCCGCGCGCGCGTACCCACGCTTCGGTCTTCGCGATCGCGACGGCGCTCGGCGCGTCCATCACGTGCGTCGTTCCGGAAAAATCGCGTTCCCAGGGCGCGGTGCCGTCGTAACCGTCTCCGCTCGTAAAATCTCCGCTATGCCAATGCGTAACGTACCGGCCGCTACGCGCGTCGATCAGTTGCTCGTAGCTACCGTTGAGGTTGTCGCCCTGATGCATACCCGAAACGGCCACCGCGCGCAGCAATCGCCAGCCCGAACACCCACTCGCTTCCCGTAACGCCGCGATCGTCTGCGGCACCGTCACCGGAGCGTCGGCGTGCGCCGAGCGGATTGCTGCGGCGCACACCACCAGCGCGCTGCAAACGAGCGCGAAGAGCGAACGAACTACGGTGCGACGCGAACGAACGACCAGGTCGAGTATACTTTCACCTCTTTACCCGCGAGATTGACTGCGTCGGTTTGCGCTCCGTTGATGTCGTGGAACTTGCCGCCGTTGAACGTCGCGTGAATCGTCAACGACATAGCGTCGGCAACGGCACTCTTTGCAGCGTTCTTTACCACCTTCTCACGGTGATGCATGGCAATCGCTGCCGCTAAGCTCGCGTGCGCTACCATGCCGACCCCGGCGTTCTTCGCAAGGTCCTCGGGATTGAGGCCGCCGCTCGGGGGCAGCACGGTCATCGTCGATCCGTTCACCGATCCCGAATACGTAACGCTGCCCGGCGACGCAGCCGGATTCATGGAAATTTGCGATGGAACCGGGGTTCCGTCGCCGACCGGCGTCAACACGATCGGCGAGCTAAAGCCTTTACCGCCGCTCTTTTTCGCAGCGACGCCGACGGTCGCCGCAAGCTTGAGATTCGCCATCAGCGTTTGCGCCGCCGGCGGTACCGACGCCGCCGGCGCCGGCATATCCGGCGTTACGGTGCCGTTCGCAACCGTGAGCGGAATGGTCTTACTCGTGCCGTCGGACGACGTCACGGTCAGCGCGAGTTTGCCCTCGCCGGCGGGCTTTACGACGATCTTGCCGCTACTCGACTTTTTGCCTTGCGAGGTCTGCACCGCGATCGTGTAGTTGAACGTCGCCCCCATGGCGCCGTCGGGCATTGCCGGCGCCGAGTCCGCGGCCGCGGCCGCGACCGAAGAAACGAAAATAACCGCCCCTGCTAAGGCGGTAGCGTTAAGCAATCTTTTCATACGCCGGGATTCGCCCTCGGCCGCAACCGCCACTGCCCAAAAAACAACGCCGGCGAAAAAGCCGGCGTTGAAGCTGGTTTGGACCGCGATTAAGGCGGGGTCATAGGCTTCGGGCATTCGAAGCCGACGGGTTCACCGCTCATCTCCTGCGCCACGCGCAGAGGAACGCGGTAGCCGGAATCTTCGACGACGTCGCTCTCGCGGTATTCCACCACGCCTTTTTCGGCGTCGCGCTTTTCGGATTGCTGGATTCCTGCATCGAGCAGTTCCATCATTTGCCAGATCGACGAGTTAGAAGTTGACATACAACCCCCCGTGTAGCGAGATTAGCTTGCTTTTTGCCCGTTCAGGCTGCCATTGCGCAGGTTACGAGCGAGCTGAACCTGCTCCGTAATGCGCGCCGTAAGAAGCCGGAGATCTTCGATAGTACCCGATTCTTGAACCGGAGGCAACGCCGCCTCGAGCGCCTCGGCGCTTGTGTGTGCCGCTTGCGCCGCCGCTTCGGCCGCTTCGCGTTCGGTTTTGCGCGACCCCGCGCGTGCGGCCGCTTCGGCCGCCGATCGCGCCGCCGCAGTTTCGCGGGCGCTGCATTCGCGCCCACGCGATTCGTGCAGAGCGAGATCGGAGAGCACCGTCTGCGACGTGCGCTGCAACTCGCTGAGCCGGCGCTCGAGCTCGAGGATCTCGACCTTTGCCGCGTCGGCTTCGCTGCGCTTGGCCGACACCAGCGTTTCGATGCTCTTGAGTTCGCTGGCCAGCACGGAGTGGTCGCGAACCAATGCATCGGCGCGCTGTTTCGCTTCCGCTTCGGCGGCTACGATCGACGTGACTTTCGCCACGGCTTCGTCGGCTTTGGCTTTTGCCGACTTATACGCGCGCATCGCTTGCGCGGCGACGGCCGCGTTCTTTATCTGATCTTCGAGCGCGCGCGTCTCAGACAGCAGCGCCTCGGCGGCCCTGCGCTGATCGGCAATAAGACGTAACGCTTCGCTCGTCGCGGGATCGACTTCGACGGCCAAGAGCGGCGACGAGTCGCGTTCGATTACGCCAAGTTCGACTTTCGGTGTCTCGGCCGGCGCCTCGGCCACGGTTGAAGACGACTGCACGACGGGCGCGGGATCCGCAACGGGTTGGAGGTCGCGCCGCCGTCCTTGCTGCGTCGCGCGCTCACGTTCCGTCGACTGCGCGATCCCAGCGTCGAGCTGCTGCATCAAGCTGCCAAGTTTGGAACTCGCTTCCGGCGCGGTTTCCACCACCGCGTCGTCGACTTCGTCCCGGTCCCGGCGTCTCGACCAGAATGGCGTCTTGGTGTGATTAAGAATGGCGGTTGCCTCCTGGAAGCAATCATGCCACCGCCGTTGCTACCGAGACAACGCTCCTTGCAGAGTTTTTACGCTGTGTGTATTGACCGTTGACGTGTTAACGCTCTCACGCTTCCGGGCCTTATGACATAGGCTGCGCGAACGGCCACCATCGTTCTATTTTTGCCACCACCAAAAACACGACGATTCCAACGACGAGCCACGCAACTGCAAAACTGATTGCCGTCGGTCCCGTAAAGACGAACGCCAAAATCCATCCGGCCAATGCGACGAGCGCCGGCAGCGGATAGAGGGGCATGCGAAACGGTGCCGGACCGCGCGTCCTCCGAAGAACGGTGAGCGCTACGATCTGCGCGATACCTTGAATCAGGACGATTCCCGCCGTCAATACGGCGATCGCGAGATCGAGGGTAAAGAAACTTGCGACCAGCGAGAGGCCGCCGATCGCCAACAGCGACACGAATGGAAAATCTTTGGTCGGATGCAGCTTGCCGAACGCGGGAATGAACGCGCCGTCGCGCGCCGCCGCGTACGGTATGCGCGACGCCCCGAGTAAGTTTCCGTAGAGCGACGCCAGCGCGGTAACGAGCACGAGAATCGTCGCCCCGAGCGCGATAGGATGTCCCCATGCCGCTTCGACGATCGTCGAGCCGATGTATTGTGACTGCGGCGTCGGGTTGCCGTGCGCGTCGAGCAGCAAGTGCCACGGAACGGCACCGAGCACGCCGATCTGCAGCAAAATGTAGAGCGTCGCGACGACGAGCACGGCGAGCAGAATCGATAAGGGAATCGTGCGATTGGGCTGCTCGACTTCGTCGCCGACGAGCGCGACGGTGGAATAGCCCGTGTAGTCGTACATCGCGATGTACAGTCCGGTAGAGAATCCCGCCACAAACGCCGTGTCGAAACGAAACGGCTTCTCGAGCGCAAACGCGTTGACGGCGTGCGAGTGACTAAAGGCCGCGGCCGTGACGACGACGAGCGTCGCCGCCGCCGCGATGCCGAGCACTTTCCCAAGCGCCGCAACTTCGGAGGTCTTGCGATAGAGCAGCCCGATCGTAAGCAATCCGATCCCGACCGCAAGCGTATCGCGCGCGAGCGCGTTGCTCGCAAAGACCGGCGCGACGTACGCCGAGTAGTTGACGGTGCCGATATACCCCGTTGCCAGGAGGCACGGATAAAACAATAGGCACTGCCAGTTGAAAAGAAACGCCATGGCGCGGCCCATGCGATGCTCGCCGAAGGCGGCGCGCAGATACGCATAGGTGCCGCCCGATCCCGGGAGTCGCGACGCCAGTTCCGCCCACACCAAACCGTCGCAGAGCGCGAGGACCGCGCCCGCGATCCAAGCCGTCAGCGCGAGGGGGCCGCCCAGCGCGGAAAGCACCAACGGAATCGTAATGAGCGGACCGATGCCGATCATCGTGATGACGTTGATCGCGACCGCGCCCCGCAGTCCGATCGCTCGTTGCATGCGCGCCGGCGCTAACAGGCCGGGAGTTTGGCCGGAATGGTTACCGCGGCGCGGTTGCGCTTCCAGCAGTTGCCCTTGCCGGACTGCGGCGACCAGGCGAGATCGTACTGGTTGTAGAGCGCGGCGTTGCCGGCGATCTTCGTCTTTTCTGCCAGCGGATTGTATTTCAACGCCTTGCACTGTTTGGCCGTCAGCGTGAACGCCGTGCACACGTCGGTCAATGCAATGCCGTACTGGATGTGCCGCGTCACCTTGTTATTGAGAATCTGGTTGTTGGTGCCGCCGATGTCGAGTATGCCGGTCCCCGGCGGAACGGTGCAGACCACGCCGCCCGTGCAGTTGTTGGCGTTATTGTTTTCCGTGACCACGTTATCGCGGATCACGTTGTTGGCGCTGCGCTCGAGCGGATCGCCCGGGATGATGAACTCGAGTATGCCGCCCGTGTTGTTGTAGGCGGTATTATACTCCATCAGCGAGTCGATCGTATTTTCGAACTCGTAGCCGGAAACGTTGTCGTACGCGACGTTGTGGTCGACGCGAATGTGGTCGGAGATGCCGACGTAGAATCCCGTGTCGCCCGCGCCGACGGCGACGCTGTTGTCGAGCCGCCCGTTGCTGGCGAATACGGGGTAGAAACCGTAGATTTTGTCGTTGGTGGCCACGTTGTAGGCCCACTCCCAGTTCGTAACGCAGCTCAGATAGATGCCGCTGTCGAGGAAACCGTTCACCGTAAACCCGGCGATGTAGTTGCCGGTGATGCGGTTTTTCGCCTTGCATCCGTAGGCTTTGCCGGTTCCGATGCCGACCGATAACTTATTCTTGTTGCTCAGAATGACGGGCGACGCACCGCTGTCACCAATGAGCGTGATGTTGTCCTGCGTGATGCTCACCGCACATTTTTCGTCCCACTTGAACGGACACGGACGGCCCTTTTCGTTATACGTTCCGGGCTCGACGAGGATCGTGTCGCCCGGTAAAGCCGAATCGACCGCCGCTTGAATCGAATGTCCCGGCTTTACGACGATCTTCCGCGAGTGCGGCTTGACGAACCGCTGCAACCCGGCGGCGCGCGGTGCGCTGCCGCTCGTTGCCGGCGCAAACGTGCTGCCGCTCGCGCAGCCCGATAGAACGCATGCCGCGACGATGGCCGCAGCCGCAACGTGCTGCGTTCTCACGCTACAATCCAATCTGTCCGAGATACGCGATGAACCGCTGCGTCGCGGGCGCGTCCCACCAGTTCGCGACGGTCGCTTCGAGCTCGGGAATCGAGCGGAGCGAGCCGACGTGACCTTCGATCGTGCGCGCGTCGGTTTTCGGCGACCGAACTGCGGTGTGAAGAGCGTCGATCGTTGCGTGCGCGGGATGCTCGCCTGGCAGCGCCGCGTGCATCGCTTCGATCGGCAGTATCGTTTCGGCTTCGGTGATGAGCTTTTCACCACCGACCATTCCGGTGTCGTCGTACATTTCACGGGGCTTCTCGCGCCGCGTTTGCACTTACTGCACTAATTGAAAGAGAGAAGCCGGCAGGGGCTGCCGGCTTCTCCCACGACGACGTCGCACTTCGCGGTTGGCTTGGAGTCTGGTTCCGTTATGGAGACGATGATGCACTCGGCTCCGGGCTCGGATGCTGCCACGAAGTAGCGACGACGAAGTCGTATTTCTGTCCGCCGGTCATGGTGAGACCCGGCGACAGAGGCGCGAAGACCCACGGATTGTCGGTAATCGCTGCCGGACCGGCGATCGGCACGCCGCCCCAGTGCGCCGCGTCGGCACCTTTACCGCTGCCGCTTCCATGCTTGGCAATCGCAAAGATGTACACGTCGCCCGACACCTTTGCGTGCTCCGGCACGCACATCGGCGCTAGCGAAAGGCTTGCGGTGAGAGCGAGCGGTCCGGTGGTGGGAGCGACGTACGGCGTAATGCCGCCCAAGCCGCGATGTCCGCACGAGCGATGCGTTTCGACCGCAAAAGTCGTGCCGTCGAAGGTGAGACCGGCAAAGACGTGCCGGATATTGTACGTGCCGGTCGCCTCAGGCACCAGCCCGTGAATGCTATTGGCCGCCGGGACCGTGCCGGCGGGAAGGCTATTTCCGCTCGGGCCGGTGCAGGCAGCAAAAACCCCCGCAGCGGCTAACGCGCCGAGCGCCAGCGAGATGGCGTTACGCCTCACAGAATATCTCCCGAAATGGCCATGCGTGCATCCTCCACGGCCTAGCGTACCGCCGCGGAGCACGAAAAAATATCGCGCAAACTACCTAAATCGCGGGAGGGCCGAAGGACCTAGAGGCCGGCGACTCCGCTGGGCGAGCCAAGGCCGGTCGCGAGGTCGAAGCCGGACGCCCCGACTTCGCGGAAGTCGCGGGGATGCGCGTACGAGAACCCGGGCCCGACGGGATGTCCCGAGAGGGCGTACGCCGCAGCAATGACGGGAGCGCCGACGCTCGTGCCGCCTGCGACGACCCATCCTCCGGATTGCGTCGAGAATATGGTCACGCCGGTCTGAGGATCGCCGACGACTGCCATATCGACCGCCGAACGCGTCGGACACACCGCCGGTTGGAACGCCGGACGCGATTCGTATTGGCTGCAGCCGCGCCCGCTAAATCTCCAACCCGCTTCGCTCGACGAAGAGCCCTCTTGACTGACCGTCAGTCCGCCGACTGACGTGACGTGCGGCGACGCCGCGGGATAATATGCCGCTGCTTCGTCGCCGGAACTCACCGTCATTGCTACGCCCGGATGATTGTAGTGAACGTCTTCGGTCGTCTCGCCCGCCCATTCGGTCGCATAGTAGCTGTTGCTCACCACGCGCGCTCCCAAACTCACCGCCGTGTCGACGCTCGCGCCGAGATCGTCCATTGCCGGCGAATCGGCTTCCACCAACAAAATCGGACACCGCGGACACACCGCCGATACCATTTCGACGTCGAGCGCAATCTCTTGCGACCACGCGCGATTGGCGTGCGGATACCGTCCGGCGCCGCCGCGTTGATTCACTTTGCGGAAGCAGCCGTTTGCGGTGGTGCATTCGCCCAGGCCAAACTCCGCACGATACCGGTTGAGATCCGCTTCGACGCGGCGATTGTCGAACGCGTCGACGATCGCGACCGTCATTCCTAACGCATTCGAGGGGAAGCCGTAATCCGCGACGAGTTGGTCGGGGTGAAGTCCCGGCAGCTTCGAGGCGGGCGTATGCGGATTGCGCGTCGCCGGAATGCGTACGTTGACCGCAACCGGACAGCTCGCGGGATGACGCGACCGTCCGTGGCCCGGGAACCCGCACGGCAGCGTGGCGCCGGGCAGCGCGCTGGCGCCATGATCCGGCGCGACCGTCAAGTCCCAACCCGCGACTGCGCCCGGAACGAACGAGCGGCTCGTCGCGCAGCCCGCCAACGTGCAAACCAAGAAGATTACGAGAAAATACCGGATGATCGAGCGGCCTCCCGGCGGCACGGGTGCCGCCTTAACGGTCTTCATTTTCCACCCACCCAGCCCCGATTGCAAGGGCTACTACCGCGCGGCGGCTGCGACAGCTCAGTTTTTTGCAGATTGACCGCACGTGGCTATCGATGGTCCGGGGACTCCTGGACGTTCGCTCGGCCATGCTTTTCGTACTGCCGCCCGCGGCGAGCAGCCGTAAAATCTCGCGTTCGGTCGAGGTGAGCACCGCATAGCTGCCGGCGCTGTCGGCCACCGGCAGCGCTTCGAGCAGCCGCGCGATTCCGCCGAACTGTTCGGCTCGCAGGCGTTCCATCGTAGGCCCGATGCCGTCGTTTCCGGTCGGTCCTAGTGCCTTGCGGTAGAACCCCCAGCCGGCCTCGGCGAGCGCGTTCAAGCGCGACATCGCGGGATTGAGCTCGCGCTTTACCGCAGCTAAATGGCGATGCGCCGACGTCAGTCGCGCGCGCGTCAACTCGGCAAACGCCAGCATCAGCTGCGCGCGGAGCGCCCGGCGCGTCGGCTTTTTCCACCGCGACAGCGCGGTCTCCGCGGCGTCGATCGCCGCTTTCGTTTCGTCGCGCAGCCCGGCCGCGCACGCGTAGAGCGCGAGTTCCGAAAAATATTCCGCGCGCCGCTCTTCGGTCTGTTGTTCGCGCGCTTGCGAAAGCAGCTCGTAGGCGCGTTGGAACTGCCCGTGCCACGACGCGCGCAGCGCCATCGCCGGCAGCAACACCTCGCTGCGGTTCTGCGAGAGCATACCGGGGATGTCGTCGAGCAGTAGCTCGATGCGCGCAAGCGCCGCCTCGTTGCCGCGATCGGCTTCGATGCCGTACGAAGCGATTAATCCGTAGAGCCGGCCTTGCACGCTTCCGCCTTTGCGCGCGCAGTCGAGCAGCTTGTCGAGGATCGTCAAGCACGCGATCGGTTCGTCCGAGTCGTCGTATGCGATCGTATAGAGCGCACTATATGCGCGTACGGCGACGTCGTAGAGATCGCGCGAAAGCGCCAGATCGACCGACAAGCTCGCGTACCGGCGCGCGGCGTCGTGATCGGGGCCTTGACTGTACACGTACGCCGCCTGCTGGTAAAGCCGCGCGCGCGCGTCGTCGCCGACGGTAGGATCGAGCAACGCCAACGCCGTCGCGATCGCTTCGACCGCACGTTCGTGCCGCGACGCACGCGCGTAGGCGGTCGCGATCGTACCGAGAATCGGAACGCGCAGCGCCGGCGCGATCGCGTCGTCGTCCGCGTAGGGCTCGAGAAGTCCGATGCAATCCCGCCCCTGCCGTACGAGCTCGATGGCATACCGGTGCACCAGCGTTAACCGTACGACGTCACGGCTCGCCAACGCGATACCGGCGACGAAACTCCGGCTCGCGGTCTCGAAGTGCCCGCGCGCGGCTTCGAGCATCGCCTGCAAACCCAGCGCGGTCGCACTTCGCGCGCGCAAGTCGTCGGATACCGCGTCGAGCGCGACGCCCAACGCGCCGGCTTGACCGCGCTCGAACAAACCGAAACCGTCGCTTTCCAGCACGCGCAGAATCGCCGGGGCATCCTTGGCCTTCGTATATAACGCGAGCGCGCCCGCGGCGTCTCCGCGCTCTTCGAGCAATCGCGCACCCGCCGACACCGCGCTGCGCCACGCCTCGCGCCCGTGCCGCAGCAATTCGCTTTCGAGATACTCGCGAAAAAGATCGTGATAACGAAACTCGCCGGGTGCGATTTCGTTCAGGAACGCAACGCCTTGGCGCAGGTCCTCGATGAAGTCGGCCGCTCCACCGAGTGCGCGGGCGACCGACGCGTCGAACGACGAAAACACCGACGTCGCGAGCAGAAAGTCGCGCTGCGGCGGCGAAACGCGCTCGAACACCTGCTCGGCAAGATATCGGTAGATCAAATCGCGCGTGGTCGCGGGGCGAAGATCTTCGGCTTGCGTCTGGGTTCGCAGCGCGATTGCAAACGCCACCGGCCAGCCGTCGGTAAGCCGCCATAGCGACTCCAACTCGGAAGCGTCCGTCTGGGAAGGCTCGGCGTGTGCCGTCGCGAGCGCCTCTTCCAACGTGAAGCGCAGGTCGTTTTGATCGATCGGCAGATCCATCTTTCCGTACGCCAGCCAACTGGCGGTCGGAAGACCGGCGTCGGAACGGCTTGCGAGAATCCACGATATTCTTTCAGCCGTACGCTCCACGAGCGTTGCGAGAAACGTCATGCAATCCGGATCGGATGCGGCAAAATGAAGATCGTCGACGACGATGGTCGCGGTGGTCCGCTTGAAGTGCTCGGCAAACCAATCCAACACGAGACCGGGCGCGGCCGCAGTGGAAAGAACGTTTTCTTGCAGCGCCGGAAACGATGCGGCGATTCCGGGAACCACCGGCTGCAGCACTTCGGCGAATCGGCGCGCGAACGCCAAAAGGTTGCTTTCCTCGGGACGAACGTCGAAGCGCACGGCGTCGCTGCCCACGCCGCGTAAAAAGTCGGCCAGCGCCACACTCTTCCCGAATCCAGCGGGCGCTACGACGAGAACGATCGGATAGCGCGCGGCGTGCGCCAAGCGATCGTTGAGACGGGGACGCGTCAGATGTGCCGTCCGCACCCGATCCAATTAGTACACGCCGACGCGCTGAATCCTTCGGTCGAGCTTCGTTCGCTTTTCGAACGAATGGCGAAATACAGCCCGATATAGCCGATCGCGTGATCGTCTCCGGCAATCGTGTGTCCGACGCTGAATAACACGTTGACGGTATCGCTCGGCTTGTAGTAGCCGCCGACGTTATAGAACGTTTCGTAGCGTCCGCCGATCGTCGTCGCCCCTTGATAGTAAATTTCGCCGCCGAGCGTGAGCGCCTTTCCGGCGTTACGCTGCACCTGCCATCCGCCGAACGCGTAGCTGCGCTGTCCGGGCGCGTCGTTGAAAGCGTATCCGCCGCCGCCGTAGCTCGTCCACGGACCCCAGCTCTTCTGCGCCCACACCGGCAACCGGTACCACGTGCGGCCGTTGCCCAAGCCGGCCGCGGCGTTTCCGCTCGGCAGCTCGATGGCGGGATACGTCGCGATCTGCGGCGACCAGCGTGTTTCTTGCACGAATCGATATTTGAGACCGACTTCGGTATCGCCGTAGCCCGACGTCGCGCTGCCGCCGGTGGGCGTTTGGAACGCGTACGGTGCCGCAACGCTGAGCTGCGTGTTGGGCGCCACTCCGTACGTGACTTCCACGACCGGTCCGTCGACGGTCGTTCCCGCCGCCGACACGTCGCTCGAGGCGGAAAGATACACTTCGTAATCGTGAAACTCGACGGGAACGGGATCGTCGGTGAGAAACGGCGGACCGGCGATCGCGCGTCCGTAACAACCGGCGGCGAGTACGACCGCGATCGCGATTCGCTTCAAAAGCGCGGAATCGGGAGCAGCGCGCGCACCCGAGCGCGATAGGCTTCGTATTCCGGTCCGAACGTATCGAGCAGCATCTTCTCCTCGACACGCAGCTTGAGCGCCAAGCCGATGGCCCCTGCGATGACCGGACCGGCCCACGAGCCGACGCCGCACGCCAGCGCCGTTCCGGCGAGCATCGCCAAGACGCCCGTGTAGATCGGATGACGTGCCACCGCAAAGGGGCCGTTCGTATGCAGTCGATGGCCGGCGCGCTGCGACGGAATTCCCGTCCACATCGTCCCGAGCGCGAAGCGCGCCCACAGCGCAAACGCGCTTCCCGCAATCACCAGCGCGATCCCGAGGCCCTGCACGACCGGATTGACGAACACGATCGCGTCCCAAACGCTCGTCGGCACGAGCCAAGACGCAAACCAAGCAATTCCCGCGCCGAGTAAAACGCTCGGCGAAATGCGGCGGCGCTCCACCTTCGGCGCGCGCACGACGTTATAGATCCACCCCACGATCCAAACGCCTGCGAAGACGAGCCAACAACTCAACACCGTCCAGACGATGGCTGGATCGGGATCGTACGGCATGTCCGCATGATACCCACCCAGCTCGGCTGCTTACCATCGTTGCCCGTTCTTCCCAACACGCGTACCACATCCGCCCGGCGTAGGCGCGATAAATGAGTGGGATTATTTTACTAACGTTATGCTACGGTATGGGGTCATAGTCGGAGCAACTATGCGCGCGTGGGAGCTGGATTGCGTGCGCGAGCTCGAGGTGTCGGGACTGGCGCAGCTTGCGCTGGTCGTCCGCCACGGCGGCATTCCTAACCGCTACAACCGCGCTTACGACGACTTCGCGGAGCGCTCCGGCGCGCGCACGCAAGGCGTTTACGCCTGGCTGGAATTAGCTCGCAAAACCGAATCCATTTTGACCGTCGACCCGGACATCGACGACAGCGCCTGGATCGACCCTGTGCGCGAAGCCGGCTTGGACTTTATCCTGCTATTCGGCCCCGGCGCGATCGGCGCGCCCTTCGAACGCAGCTCGCGCTACGGCGTGTGGACGTTCGCACACGGCGACCTCGCGCGCTACGAGGCCCTGGTGCCGGGCTTTTGGGAGCTGTACCAGCGGCGCGAACTCACCGCCGGCTTTCTGCTCAAGCAGAGTGGGCGCGAAAACGGGGGGATTCCACTAAAATCGGCGTACCTCGCCACCGTCCGCCACTCGTTCCAAAAGAACGCCGACGCGATCTGCTCGCTGATGGCGAAATGGCCGGCGTTGGTCTGCCGCAATATCCAAGAGGGCGTCGCCGACTATTTCGCGGACGCACCCCTTCCAAAGCCGCCGCGGCAATTC
>DASRSM010000234.1:0-7277 GCA_035656415.1 Vulcanimicrobiaceae bacterium
AGCCCTTTCCCATCGGGCGCGAGTCCGATCTCGACGGCTTCAGGTCGCCGATTCCGATTGCCGCCGACGAAAGCGTGCAAGATTCTTCGGATCTACACAAAGTCGCCGGCCGCGTCGACGTCGTCAACATCAAGCTCGACAAGTGCGGCGGTCTCACGGAAGGTTTTGCGATGCTCGGCGAGATTCGCCGCATGGGATTGCGTCCGATGGTCGGCTGCATGGGCGGCACGTCGCTCTCGATGGCACCGGGGTTCGTGCTGGGTCAGCTGTGCGACGTGGTCGATCTCGACGGACCGATCCTGTACGCGAACGATCGCGAGCCGGCTGCAACCTACGACGCGCAAGGACGCATTTTTGTCGCGGAAGACGTCTGGGGCGGCGCTGCGTGAACGCTCGTTACCTCGTCGAGGGACGCCGGCACGCCGTACTCACGGAGGGTTTTCTTACAGACGTCCACGGAAAGACGGCGCACGGCGTCCTACGCTACCGTCCCGAGCAAGTAGCTGCAGTCATCGACTCGCAGCACGCCGGCAAACGGGTACGCGAAGTCGTGCCGTCCTTGCCGAGCGACACCCCGATCGTAGCTTCGGTGCGCGAAGCGCTGGCGTACGATCCACGCTCGTTGTTGATCGGCTTCGCAACGGACGGCGGCGCCATGCCACCAGCGCTGCGACGCCCGGTTCTAGAAGCGATCGACGCCGGACTCGAGGTAATCAGCGGCTTACACGAAGTGTTGTCCGACGATCCGGAGATTGCTTCGCGGGCGGCGAGCAAAGGCGTCGCGCTGATCGACGTCCGCGTCCCACCCTCAAAAATTCCGCTGTTTAGCGGCGCCGCCTACGAGGAACGGCGACCAATCGTACTCGCCGTCGGCAGCGATTGTGCCGTCGGAAAGATGACGGCGATGCTCGAGGTCGAGCGCGCAGCACGAGCGCAAGGCCGCAAGGCCGAGTTCATTGCAACGGGTCAAACCGGAATCCTCATTACCGGGAAAGGCATCGCGGTCGATCGTGTGATCTCCGATTTCGTCACCGGCGCCGCCGAACAGCTCGTCCTGTCGGCCGACGCGGACGCCGAAGCGCTGCTGGTCGAAGGGCAAGGCTCGATCTTTCATCCCGCGTACGCCCCGGTGACGTTCGGATTGCTGTATGGATCCGCGCCCGACGCGTTGCTGCTCTGCCACCGGCCTGGATTGCGTAACGTTTTGGGATTCGCCCAGGCCATTCCCGACCTGCGCACGCTCGTCGAGATCCACGAACGCATCGTCGGCTTCGTAAAGCCCGCGCGCGTGATCGGCGTCGTGCTCGACACCTCGGCGCTGGGCGAAGACGAGGCGCGTCAGGCGATCGCGCGTGCGGAGGAAGAAACCGGCCTACCGGCAGACGATCCGGTGCGCAATACGGGCGAGAAGATCTGGCGCACCGTCGAAGGGTTGTTGGTTCCGCGATGATCGTGCCGGGAGCGATCGTGCAGCAAGTCGACGCCGTCGTTCGCGGCGCGATGGCGCATCAACATTTGCCGGGCGTTTCGGTTGCCGTGGCGATCGACGGACGCGTGGTCTACGCGCACGGTTACGGCTATCGCAACGTTCCGAAGCGGTTGCCGGCCGACGGCCATACCGTCTATAACATCGCGTCGACGACCAAGCAGTTCGTCGCCGCGGCCATCATGCGGCTGCAGCAGCAGGGTTTGTTGAACGTCGACGACCGGCTCAGTAAATACTACACCGGCTATAAGTACGCCGATCGCGTCACGCTGCGGCAGCTGCTCACCCACACTTCCGGCATTCCGGATTACCTAGACCACTCAGGCTATCCGGCAAACGCCACGGCGGAGCAACAAGTGGCCGCAATTGCCAAGATGCCGCCGGAATTTTTCCCGGGAACCCGATTCGAATATTCCAACAGCAACTACGTCATTCTGGGACTGATCGTCGGGAAGCTGACGCATCGGTCGCTTTTTGACGTGTGGCGTCAGTGGTTCTTTAGGCCGCTGGGGATGCACGACAGCACCGCCGGCGAGCTGCCGTGGACGCTACCCAACGGTGCAATGGGTTACACGTACAAAAACGGCGGCTTCGTCGCGATTCCGCAGAACGTAGCGCAATACGGCTATGGTGACGGCGGCGTCGAATCGAGCGCGTACGATTTGAACGTCTGGGATCAAGCACTGATCGCGGGGCGCGTCGTCGACGAGGCCTCGTTGCGCGCGATGACCACGCCGCCCGGCGGTCCCGACGGCGAACCGGTTCCGGGCGGTTACGGATTTGCGCTCCAAGTGGAAACGCTGTTCGGTCATCGCGAGTGGGAGCACGGCGGCGACAACGAAGGTTTTCACACCGGTAACGCGGTTTTTCCAGACGATCGCTTCAGCGTCGCGGTCGTGAGCAACGGCAATCAGTTCTATTACGGTTGGCTGCTGATCAAACTGTTCTCGCTGTTCCATCCTCCGTCGTCGCAGCAATGGGCCGCGTTTTATGCGGGTGCGCCGAACCAGGATCTTGCGGTGACGGCGCGCGCGCTCGGCGTTCTGGGGCGCATGGAAGACGGCACCATCAAGAAATCCGGCGTGCTCGCGCCCGAAATCGTTTCGCAAATCCCGGGGACGCCCAAGCAAATGGCCTCTGATGCGGGCGCCGTCGGACATTGGACTCATGCGGTGTTTCGCGGAATGTCGTATCGCAGCGGCAACCGCATTTACGAATATTTGCTGATCTATCCGCGCTCGGTAGTGGCGTACTTTTTCGTTTTGACTCCGCGCGGCAACGTATACGCCGCACTTCCGGTTCGTGCCGATTAACCGTCTCCGAAAGCGAGGGCTCGATATGCATCTTTTTCACTGTCACCCTGAGCCTGTCGAAGGGCGCCACATACGTTTAGCTGTCGTTATAGCGCTGGTGTTATCGTTGCTCGGTACGTCTGCGGCAATGGCGGCGACGACGACCAGCATCGTCGGAACCGTTCGCGGGCAAAACGGCGCGCCGATTGCCGGAGCCGATGTCACGGTCGTCGGCGTGGTACGTCTGACGAAGAAGACCGACAATGCCGGATCCTTCGCGTTTCGAGATATCACGACTGGCGCGTATACGATAGTCGTCAGCAAGCCGGGGTTCCAAACGTATCGCAACGAAGACGTTACGGCGTTTATCGGCGAAACGCTGACCGTTAACGTGATCCTCGCGCAGGTGACGTTTTCCTCGTTGAAGACGATTGCCAACGTCTCAACGTCGCAACCCGGAGTCGCGCCGATGAACACGTCGACCGCCGCCATTAACACGATTAGCGGGTCGACGTTCTTGGATCAGGGCGGCGAACAAGTCACCACGGTGCTCAATCAAACCCCGGGCATCTTCGTCACGCCATATTCACCGGGGAACGGTAACCCGAGCAACGGCGCGTCGCCCGCCTCGCTGGAGACGCCGCAGATTCGCGGGGCGTTGCCCTACGAGACCGAGTCGCTCATCGACGGTCACCCGGTTTCAGTCGGTTCCGCGGGGACCTACTCGCCCAACCTCATCAATCCGTTTCTGCTTCAGTCCGCCGAGCTCGTCAAAGGTCCGGGATCGATGCCGGTGGAGATCAACTACGCCATCAACGGAACGATCAACTACATTACGCTCGAACCCACCGCGAAGAGTAGAGAATCGGCGATGTTCGGTGTCGATAAGTGGGGCGGCATCTCCACGGGATTCAGGGCGACGGGCGAGACGACGAACCATAAGCTCGGATACGCTTTCGGTTACGTGACCGACGGCGCTCCCGGACCGCTGCAGAACTTCCGTTTTGCCGGCTCGCAGCTTCCGCTCGCCAACGGGCCGCCGGCCGGTCCATTCTACGTAAACGGGCAACAGCTCGCGATGCCCATCAGTCCCATCGGCGAAAATCTCGCGCCTTCGGCTTTCAGACCGTACGACGGCATGGGAATCACCTTTAACGAACCGCTCGTCGGCTGCTGCTATACGATGGAGACGGGTTATCATTCCACTTCGGAGCTCGGGAAGATCCTCTACAACTTCTCGAACAGCACGTCGCTGCGGCTCTCCTACCTCGGCGCACAGTCCGTTAACGGGGACGGCGACGTGCAGGCGTACGACGTCTCCCAGGTTAGTACTACCGGGTTACCTGCGTCGCTCTTCCAGCCATGTGGCACTGCGAACGCGTCGCTAACGTGCAATCCGTTTGCGACGGGTACGCCCTACGACTGCAAGAGTCCGGGCAACGGCCCCAAGTGCGGCAGCGCAATTCCCTTCGACATCAGCTCCTTTAACGGTCAGGGCATCACGTCGCAACAGCAGAATCTTTTCCAAGGCGAGTTCCGCACGACGCTGGGGCAGACCGGAACGGTGCTCGCGCGCTACTACACCGGCTCGCTGAACCTCTACGACGTTGAAGGGGCGTCGCAGCCGCTGAACACATCGCTCAAAGCATTCGGTACGGTTCCGCTCTGCCCGGTCGGCACGACGTTCGATCCGAATTTTCCCACCGCCGCCGGCGGCAGCGACGCGAACGGATGGCTGTGCGTCAGGGGCAAGAATGCCGTCGCCCCTGTGAACACAACGTTCGGCGGGCAACTCGCGAACTTCCGGACCGCGAGCCTGGCGAATCTGTTCCTCACCAACGACACGATGAGCGGCGAATCGCTTCAAGTGCAGGAGCAGCTCGGAGACAATTCGCTCACGCTCGCGTACGATCGCTCGGAGCAGGGATCGGCTTCGACGGCGGACGAACCGTCGGTCGGCATTATCGTCTTTAGTCCCGTCGCCGGGTCGAAGCAGACATTTCAAACGATATCGTTGCGCGGCAACATCGCGCTCAAGCCGAAGCTGTTGCTGAACTTCGGCGATTATCAGCTTAACTATCTCAGTCACTACTCGATCGACGGCGGCAAGACGTTTAACGATGCCTCGCACTCCTACAACGAACCGCGCGCGGCGCTGAGCTGGCGACCGGAGAACGATACGATCTATCGTCTCTCGGCGGGCGGATCGGTTGCACCGCCGTACATCAGCCTCGTCTCTTCGGGTGGTCCGACGTGGAGCCAGATCATCGGCGGCGTGCCCGCGGCTGGGTGGATACAGAATGCAAATAACGGCAACATCAGCGCTGAGACGGCTTTTAGCTACGACCTCGGAATGGATCACCGCATCGCTCGCGCCACGTCGGTGTCGCTCGACTTCTACTACACGCAATTGCATAACCTATTCCTGACCGAGACGTCGACCGTTACCGGGGCGGCCGCGGCAGGATGTCCGAACCAGCCGTGCGAGGTCTCGCTGACCGCGAATCTCGGTCAGGCGCGCTACGAAGGCATCGAGTTCGCGGTGAATCACGTGCCGCAATACGGTTTTGGCTGGAAAGTACAGGGCTCGCTGCAGCGCGCGTTCACCTACAACCTACCGCCGTACTTCTACTGCGCGGGCACCACCGATCCGAAAACCGGTGTCACGACGCCGCCTGGACCGGGCTGTATCAATAACACGAACCTCGCGGTCCTTCCTGAGGCGAACTTCGGCGGTCAGCCCACGGCACTATCCGGATCTCCAAACGGTGTCGCCGGCGCACGAGTTCCGTATGCGGGCGGCTATGGTGAGGTCAACTGGACCGGCCACTTCGGCCAGTACTACAACCTCGGCCTGACGTACTTTGGGAACAACAACGCCTACAACGAGAAGCCGTTCGGCGTACTCTCGGCAAACGTGCGCCTTAACCTCAACGACCGCGGCACGAGCATGCAGTTCTCGTCAGACAACCTCACCGGGGCGTATGCTAACCCGTACGCCGGCTTTTTCAACGGCATCCCGCTGCCGCTCGTCCGGAATGCGACGCAGACCAGTCTGACCACCGGGGAGCCTGTGCCGGTTTCTCTCGCCGCGACCGCGGGCGGTAATTACGGGCCGATGAGTTTCCGCTTCTTTGTAACGCAAGACCTGTAACAAGGTAATCGGGCCGGATACGGATTTAACGATCGTGGCGAGCGGTTATTTTCATCGCGGTCGTCATCGGCCGCAACTTTGAGGCAAAAGCGGCGACGCGGCGCTGGTGATCCGGAGGCGAGCGAGCCGGCGTTGGACCGAAGGGCTTTGTCGCTGCAGGACTCAACCGTACCGAGATGCCGTACGAACGTCTCTTCAGCGCCGTTAAGCTCGGCTCGCGCACCGCAAAAAATCGCATCGTTTCTACGCCCCACGGAACGAACCTCGCGGTCGGCGGCGTTCCGTCGCCCGACTTGATCGCGTACCACGAGGCCAAAGCCGCCGGCGGTTGCGGCACGGTGATGATGTTCGGCAGTGCGGCGGTCAGCGAGCTGACGCCGATTTTCGACAATCACGTGAACCTGTGGCGCGACGACGTCGAGCCCGCACTGCGCACCGCATCGGACGCGGTACGCGCGCACGGCGCGTTGTCGTTCGTGCAAATCACGTCGTTGGGAAGAAGAACCGCCGCGCAAGTCGATCTTACCGGCCGCGGTCCCTCGGATACCTCGGGTGAAGTCACGCCGGAGATTCCGCATATTTTGACGACTCGTGAAATCGAGCGTCTGGTTCGCGATTACGCGCGCTCCGCGAAGCGGCTCAAGGACTGCGGTTTCGACGGTTGCGACCTCGCGTTCTACGACGACCAGCTTCCGGATCAGTTCTGGAATCCGGCGATCAACAAGCGTACCGACGCGTACGGCGGCTCGCTGGAAAACCGTATGCGCTTCTCGCTCGAAGTTCTCGAAGCGATCCGCGAAAGCGTCGGACGCGACTTCGTCGTCGGCGCGCGCGTCTCCGGAGACGACCGCATGACGCCGGGCATCGCGCGCGAGGAACTGCTTGAAATCATCACGCGCCTCGATAAGACCGGCATGCTCGACTACTTTACCGTCACGGGCGGAACCATCGAAGGCTACAAATCACGCGGTTACAACATTCCGTCGTCGTACTACCCGAAGAAGACGTTCGCCGACCTAGCCTCGATCGTGCGCGAGCGAGTCGGTGCGACCGTCATCCTCGTCGGCCGCATCGTCACGCCCGACGACGGTGAAGCCGTGCTCGCTTCGGGCGTCGCCGATCTCGTCGGCATGACGCGAGCGATGATCGCCGACAACGAGATGCCGCGCAAAGCGCAAGAAGGACGTGCGCACGAGATTCGCACCTGCCTCGGGTCGAACGAAGGCTGTATCGATCGCCTGTATTTCGGACTGCCGGTGCGCTGCGTGCAGAACGCGATCATCGGACGCGAGCTGCAATATTTAAAACTCGAACCGGCAGCAGAACCGAAGCGGGTTGCCGTAAT
>DASRSM010000235.1:0-27315 GCA_035656415.1 Vulcanimicrobiaceae bacterium
TATCCGATCGTAGCAAACCGCAAGATCGACTCGACGCTGCGCGTTCAAGACGGTAGTACGATCGTTCTCGGCGGTCTGATGCGCGACACGAGCAGCGAAACCGTTGATAAAGTTCCCGGCCTAGCCGATATTCCGATCATCGGCGGCCTGTTCAAGAATAAGCAAACCAATCACGAACGCGACGAGATCGTGTTTCTCATCACGCCTCACGTGATCTATCCAGGTGCACCGCTACCTGCGAAGTAGCTAAAGGATAATGTCCAGTTGCGGTAGGGATGGTCAGACCGGATAGGCGAAGCCGTACGTTCTTTGTTCGACATGAGGAAGACTCTGACACGATTATCCGCTCTCTCTACAACGGTGTTCGTGCTCGCGGGTTTTCAGGGATGTTCATCAAACCCGGTCTCCGCTTCGTCGTGCACCGTTCGCGTAGGGTCCGGACGCTCGACGGTTCTAGTAGCGACGCTGACTAACAACACCTCGAAGGCCATCAGGCACGTCAGTGTGCTGGCGTATGCACGGGGCATGCATGACGCCGGACGCGGCATGACATCGTATGAGTACAACTTTGAGGCTCCATTTGCTCCGCACCAGACTCTTCACGATATCGTGGCCACCGAGTACAAGGAGCCGGAAGACCTCATAAAACTCTCCTGTGAATCCGCCAAAGCTCCGGTTCAGTGTCCGGAACTCAAACGCAACGGCTACAAAATGCCGATGCGGCCTCCGCTTGGACTCTCTACGATTGCGCCAGTGGAGGTATCAGAAGATGGGCGCATGGAGAACGTCGAGCAATGCTGGCCGCGATTGATCGTCTATGCAGACGGCTCTGTTTGGAGCGTTTCGCCAATGTAGCAGACCTTGACGGCTAGACTAAGCGTTTCCAATAATCGACTTCTCGAACCTTCTGCGTTGCCGACAATCAAACGATCGTGTGGGGCGGACTGATGCGCGATACGAGCAGCAAAACCGAGAAAGTTCCGGGCCTGGCGGACATTCCGATCATCGGCGGGTTATTCAAGAATAAGCAAACCAATCACGAACGCGATGAAATCGTCTTTCTCATCACGCCGCACGTGATTTATCCCGGAACGATGCCGCCCGCAGAGTAGGTGGCCTGAGGAAGGCGCGTACGCGGCACACGGTTAATGGCCAGCCATGAAGCCCGCTACCTGGCGAGCCATTTTGTTGACGTGCTGCGCCGGTGGAGCGCTCTTGGTCATCGTTGCCTTCTTGGATCAGGTCGGGATGGGGAGCGCCCCGGCGTGGTACGGCGTGATGGGCGGTTACCTCAGCGGTTCGTCCGAACCATACCACGTCTCGATCCGAGGAATCGATCCGGGTGGTCCCGCCGACCGGGCCGGTATTCGCGAGGGCGACTCGGTCGACGTACGCGATCAAAGCATGCTCGTGCGTCTGTCCCTCATGGGGCAGCTTCTCGCCGGCCGTCCCGTTACGTTTCAGACGAGCGGCGTCGCTGGAAGCTCGCAGCGAGTCCTCGTACCCGGGCGATTTTCGGTGTCGCGGTTTTGGACGTACGTCGTCTGGGAGTTCGCAAGCCTATGGTTGCTGCTCTTTGCAGCGGTGATCGCCTGGCGGCGCCCATATGTCGATAATAATCTCTTACTCGCAACGGTAATCGCATGTGCGGGGATCGGGATTATTTCGTCGCTGGTATTTTTTGCGTGGCCGTGGTCGTGGCCGTACGTTGCGACCGATCTAATCGGCCAGACGGCGGCGATTTCGATAGCGCTTTGGGCCGCATTGACGAGTGCGTTCGCTCGGCCACTTTCTCGGCTGCGGCGTTTTGCACTCGCCCTCTGCTTTATACTCGTGGCGATCTGGATCGTGTTAGGAAACGGTACGCCCGATCGTTCGGTGGGCCTCGTTCCGCTTGTCGGAGTGCTGACGATGTGGTTCGACGCAACGCGCTTCATCGGTCCGGCTTGGACGATAACGGAAGTTGCCGCCGTCGCCATGGCAACCGCGTGCAGCGGCCTCGCAATACTTGCAACCGTAGGGGTCGAGCGTCAACGCGCAGGCTGGCTCCTCGCGCCGTGCACGATGCTCTTTTGGGCGGCGACAATACCGTTAGTCAGCTTTCATTTCGGGTCCTATGCGATGACTCTCGACAGTGGAGCGTTGTACAGCGTCGTTGCTGTGGTTGCGCCGCTGGTCCTAACGTACGCGGCACTCAACCGCAGGCTCATCGACGTGGGATTCGTCCTGAACCGAACGGTTGTTTTCGCTATCGTGTCGGCAATCATTATTGGAACGTTCATCGTCGTGGAATGGGCCGCAGGTGCGTGGCTCGTAAACGTCAGCCACGTGACGAGTGCCGTCGTCGGTATGGTGGTAGCGTTAGCGCTCGGATTGTCGATGCGGTACATCCATCGGTACGTTGACCGATTCGTCGACAACATACTATTTCGCCAGCGTCACGAGGACGAGACGGCGCTGCGCCGTTTCGCGCACGAGGCGTCGTACATCAACGATCGCGCGACGCTTTTGGAACGAACGCTGAACACCGTACGTGTCCACACGACGGCCGGGACTTCCGATATTTGGCTGCGTAACGGCTCGGCCGACTATCTATCAGCAATGCAGCCGCAGACCGTGGCAATTAACGAAAACGATCCGGCAATCGTCGAGCTGCGAGCTTGGAGCAAGCCCGTTGATTTGCACGACGTCGGCGGATCGCAACTGCGCGGCGAACTGGCTTTTCCGATGGCATCGCGCGGCCGGCTCCTCGGCGCGCTCGTCTGTGGACCGAAGCGCGACGGAGAGGCGTACGCGCCCGATGAATCCGAAGCGCTCGCCGCGCTCGCGCACGGCGTCGGCGGCGCGCTCGACGTCCTGGACGCGCGCGACGGGCAATCGAGCGAGGTCGCGATGACCGAGCTCGCTCGGTCGGTACGGGAGTTGTGCGAGATTACGCGCGGGTTGCCCGACGAACTCGCCGCTCGTTTCTTCAGGCAAAAACAATAGACTTCTCGAACGTTCTGCGTCCAAGACGGTAGCACGATCGTGTTAGGCGGCCTCATGCGCGACACCAGCAGCGAGACCGTTGATAAGGTTCCCGGCCTGGCCGACATTCCGATCATCGGCGGCCTGTTCAAGAATAGGCAAACCAATCACGAACGCGACGAGATCGTGTTTCTCATCACGCCTCACGTGATCTATCCGGGTGCACCGCTACCTGCGAAGTAGCTAAAGGATAATGTCCAGTTGCGGTAACACGTTACACCGGTGTTCGTGCTCGCGGGTTCTCAAGGATGTTCATCGAATCCGGTCTCCGCTTCGTCGTGCACCGTTCGCGTACGGTCCGGGCATAAAGCCGGACGCGGCATGACATCGTATGAGTACGACTTTGAGGCTCCACATGTGAATCCGCCAAAGCTCCGGTTCAGTGTCCGGAACTCAAACGCCACGGCTACAAAATGCGGATGCCGCCTCCGCTCGGACTCTCAACGATTGCGCCAGTGGAGGTATCAGAAGACGGGCGCATGGAGAACGTCGAGCAATGCTGGCCGCGATTGATCGTCTATGCAGACGGCTCTGTTTGGAGCGTTTCGCCGATGTAGCAGACCTTGAAGGCTAGATTAGCCGTTTCCAATAATCGACTTCTCGAACCTTCTGCGTCAGAGATAATCAAACAATTGTGCTAGGCGGTTTATTGGCGCGAGACTAGCAGCGAAACGATTGCGCCGCACGTCATTTATCCGACCGACACCGCCCAGGCCAAACCGTAGAAGTTGCCTCGGTCAGGCGCGACGTTTTCTCGGTTGGGCGAGGCTAGGATAAATCGCTGGCCAGCTTAATGCTCTTCTGACGCCATGCTTTTCGGAGGGCATTATGTCTTTGGACCTTCTCAATCCTTATCCACCGGGTGAAATGCGCAAAAAACACATCTTAGCTAAGACACAGCATCACACGGCGCGGTCAGCGCTCGCGGGCACCGTTCTGAACCGAGAGCTCCCAGCGATACCCGTCGGGATCATGAAACCACAGGCCCATATGCGGCGAGCCCGGCCCCGTGGGGCCGATCTCGTCGCCCGGATCTTCCAGTTCTGCGCCGTGTTTCTTCAACGTTTCGAGTGCTTCGCGCAGCGCGCGCATGCTGTCGAGCTTAAACGACAAATGGTCGATCGTGTCCGGATGCGGTGTGCCTTTGAAGAACCCGATGATAATCGCGTCGTTCGTCAGCGCAATGGCCTCATCGGACCGGAACATTTCCTGCAGCTCGAAGGTCTTGGTCCAAAACTCTGCGCTCTTTTCCGGGTCACTGACGGCAAGGCTGAAATGCCAAACCGAGCCAAGTTGTATTTTCATGTCCTTACCTCTTCGTAACGCGTCAAGCGCGCTCGCACGCGCGAATGATGTGATCGTAACGCACGCTCAGGCGGTTTGCAAGCACGAGAAGACGGCAAGAAATGGAACGCTTGTCGCTCTGGAGGGCGCGTAAATGCAGGGCTTGATGACACGCGACCTTCCAGAATGTTCTTTATTCGCAGTAGGTGGGTTAATCTAAGCTCAGTACGTTTGCTACCTTCGGCACGTTCTTGGTCATTGCCGGAACGGCGATCGCAGCGCTCGTGCAGCTGCGTCACGCTCGCGGAAGCAACCAGATCGCCGCGCTCGACGAGCTACGTACGGTCTTTCAGTCGCGCGAGTTTTCAGAGGCGCAAGCCTTCCTGGAAACGCGCCTTAGCCAACTCGTAAAGGACCCCGCCTTTCGATACCAGTGGGCGCATCGCGGCGCGCGCACGGACGAGTTTCGCTTTGAGATCGAGCGCGCTCGACTCATGGGGAACTATTTTGAGGACGTGGGTGCGCTCATCGCGGCCGGACTGCTCGACGCAGAGCTTACGAGTATGATTTACAGTGCGGATTTGGTCAGAGCCTGGGAGCTGATGAAGCCCCTCACGGCAATATCCCGGCGCGAGCACGGCAGTCAGGTTTGGGTGTACTAAGAGTATGCGGCTATGCTGTCCAAAAAGTGGATAGCGGCTAACTCCGATGGGGGGTATCCACGCGGTGCACCACGCCTACAAGTCGCCGACGAGTGGCTCGAAGCCGACACGCAATACGCGACCTCATTGACAACGGAGTAAGTATGAAAATGCCGGCCCGTTCAGGTGGGAGAAGTAAGGATTAAAGCGATCGACGCCAGCATCGAATGGTGGCTAGGGCTGCCTCTCACATTGGCCGCTGCCTTGCAGGCTGTAGTCTCAGTAGCAGGTGGATTTGGCGCAAAGCCGGCGCAAAGCCGTTGGTTCGTCAGGTGATTGGAGAATGTGTTCCCAAAAACCGTAAATGACCTCAGAAACCTTGCGCGTGGCGATAACCAAAGAATTATTCCCGGCGGTTTGACGCGCGACACGAGCAGCGAAGAAGTAAGATAGTCCGTCGCGCGATTTACAAGTAGCTCACCCGTCCCCGAGCATCGAGTTGCAGAACAAATGACGCGGCGGCAAGCAAGAGAAACACGAACGGTGCGCCGTAACCGAACGAGAAGTCGCGCGCGCGCAGATGCGTTGCGATCGCACCTAGGAAGAAGAGGATGAGACCGCCAGCGGCGATCAGCCCGACGATCGGGACGACGATACCGACGAGGAGTCCCAAGCCTCCAGCAGCTTTGAGCAGGCCGAGTGGGATCAACGACGATTGCAGGACGCCAACTCGGTTCATGCTGGCAAGAAGCCACCTTGGACGCGTGAAATCGCTTACTGCCGCCCACATGTTAACGAGAGCGGTAACGACGACAACGATGAGGTACGCGGTCATAATATCTAGACGATGCGAACCAAACTTGTGTGACACGGCAGGCAGCCGCCAGTACGATAGACGCCGAACCTTTCGATCAGGTCGCCGCGGATGCAAAAGCGGGAAGCTGCCCCAGGCGGTGATGCAATACGTTTTAGCATCGTCATCAACGTCGACGCTGCCGAGGAAGTGGATGAGCTCGCCGAGCAATTTCGGCAAGCCGGCGGGCGTGTATCGAAGGCTCCAACCGACGCGGAGTTCTTTGACGGCCGTCCTGCGTACGCAAGCGATCCGGAAGGCAACTATTGGGAAATCGCCTTTGCGGCTCCGGACAACTCGGTCTTGACGGCAGCGCGCCGCGCAGCAGGTTTAGCACCAGGGAACTCGATCGCTAAAGCCGCGCGCGAGCGACGCGGTACACCCGCGTGCGTTATTTGCTCGCCCCGACGGCACGCGCCGTGCTTGCGAACAAGTCGATCATCGCGTGGTTGAACTTGGGAATGTCGTCGGGTTTGCGGCTCGTTACCAGCAGGCGGTCGTGCACGACGGGTTGGTCGGCCCAATCGCCTCCGGCGTTAATGATGTCGGTTTTCAGCGACGGCCACGACGTCAAGCGATGTCCGCGAGCGACGCCGCTCTCGACGAGCATCCACGGGCCGTGGCAAATCACCGCGATGGGCTTCTGCGCGGTGAAGAAGGCCGCGGTGAACAAAACCGCAGCCCTGTTCGTTCGCAGGCGATCCGGACTGCGTACGCCGCCGGGAATCAAGAGCGCGTCGAACCGCGCCGGATCGGCGTCTTTCATCGTAACGTCGACGGGAAACGTGTCGCCTGGATCGTCGTGATTGACGCCCTGCACGGTGTCCTTAGACGGTGAAACGAGGAACGTCTGTGCGCCGGCCTCGTGGAGCGCCGCGCGCGGCTTCTCCATCTCAACTTGCTCGAAGCCGTTTTCCACGAGAATCGCGACGCGGAGACCGCTGAGTTCCAGTCCTGCCATGGCGAACTCGTACCCGGCATCAGGCCGGGTTAAAAACCGCGCGACAGTAGCTGCATGCCCGTATGCCGAAGAGCCTAAGACGCATGTTTCGGTACCTAACAGCCGGCGAATCGCACGGGCCGGCGCTCGTCGGCATCCTCGACGGCATTCCCGCCCACCTCAAGCTCGACGTTTCGGCGATTAACGCGACGCTCGCCCGTCGCCAAGGCGGCTATGGACGCGGGGCGCGCATGAAGATCGAGCAGGATGAAGTCGAATTCCTGGCCGGGGTTCGGGGAAGCGAGACGCTCGGTTCGCCCGTCGCGGCAGTCGTACGCAATCGCGACCATCAAACGCCAAAGGTTCGCGCGCTGATGGATCCCATTACCGGCGGCGGCGATCCGCTGACGAATCCGCGGCCGGGTCACGCCGATTTCGCCGGTGCCCTGAAGTATCGCCAGCGCGACTTACGCAACGTGCTGGAGCGCGCGAGCGCGCGCGAAACCGCGATGCGCGTTTGCCTCGGCGCCATCTGCGCGCAGTTTCTGGAAGCGCTCGGCATCACGACGCGCAGTTACGTGCATCGCATCGGCGCCGTCGAAGCGGCGGAGCTCGACGACTGGAATCAAGACGACGTCGAAGCGAGCGACGTGCGCTGTCCGGATCCCCAGAGCGCGCAGCGCATGGTGGACGCCATCGACGCCGCCAAAGCGTCGGGCGATACGCTCGGCGGACAGTTCATCGTGCGCGTCGACGGCATGCCGGTGGGGATCGGCAGCAATCGCCAGCCAGAGCAGCGGCTCGACGGGATCCTGGCCGGCGCGGTAATGGGAATGCAAACCGTCAAAGCGGTCGAGATCGGCTTGGGCGCCGACGTCGCGTCGCGTCCCGGCTCGCAGGCGCACGACGTCTTCGTGCTCGACGGGGACAGCGTCGTTCGCGGCAGCAATCGCGCCGGCGGCGTCGAGGGCGGTATGAGTAACGGACAGCCGATCGTCGTGCGCGTGTCCGTAAAGCCGATTCCCACGCTGATGAAGGCGCTGCCGTCGGTCAACTTGCACGCGCGCACGGACGCTCCGGCGACGATCGTGCGCAGCGACGTGTGCGTCGTGCCGGCCGGAGCGATCGTCGGCGAAGCGATGATTCGTCTCGCACTGATGGCCCCCGTTTTGGAGAAGTACGGCGGCGACTCGATGGAAGAGACGCTCGATAATATGCGTCGCAGTAGGGACGCCGCCGATGCGTTATTCGAAGGAGCGGAAACAGAGAACGTATGAAGCGACATTTGGCGCTCGTCGGCTTTATGGCCGCGGGCAAGTCTACCATCGGAAAACGCCTGGCGCGCAAGCTCAAGAGCGCGTTTTACGACATCGACGACGTGGTCGTACGCGAGCACGGCGCGATCTCGGATATTTTCTATAACGAAGGCGAAGCCGCGTTTCGGCGCTACGAGCTGGCCGCACTTGCCGACGTCCTCGAGAACGGCGAGTCCGGAATCGTGGCGCTCGGCGGCGGTGCGCTCACGCTGGAAGACAATCAAAAGGTGCTCAAGAAGCGTGCGTATCGGATATTCGTCAAGGTGTCACCGGAACAGGCATTGGAGCGCATGCGCCGCAGCAAGGTCGTCCGTCCGCTGCTCGGTCCGACGCCGTCGCTGACCAAGATCCGCGAGCTGTATACCAAGCGCATGCCGCAGTACGCGCATGCCGACTACGTGGTGGAAGTCGACGGGATGACCACCTCGCAGGCCGTCGACGATATCATCGCGTGGTTGCACAAGAAGAAGATTCACATCTAACACTGCAGTCCGTTGTCCTCAATCACGATCTCGAGTATCCGATCGCGATTGGCGAACGGCTGCACGTCGAAGCGGCGCGCTTTGCGGCAGCGCACGGATCGAAAGTCGTCGTCGTGCACGACGTCAATCCGGCCGTTGCCGCTATCGCGCGGCGTTACGCACGCGCCATCGGACGGGATCGCGTTTTCGGCGTAGCGGGATTCGAGCTAGGCGAGAGCCGCAAGCGCCTGGCGACCGTTGAAGGCGTGCTCGAGCGGCTCGTACGTTTGGGTGCGGACCGTTCGACGCTGATCGTCGGCGTGGGCGGCGGCGTGGCAAGCGATCTGTTCGGATTCGCTGCGGCGACGTACATGCGCGGCGTGCCCTACGCGCACGTGGCGACGTCGCTCGTGGCAATGGTCGACGCGGCGATCGGCGGAAAGACCGGCGTCGATCTTCCCGCCGGCAAAAATCTCGCCGGAGCGTTTTCCGATCCCGTCGCAGCGTTTTGCGAAGTCTCGGCGCTGTACACGCTCTCGATGCGCTCGGTTCGCGAAGGCTTGGCCGAGATCGTCAAGGCCGCCATCATCGAGGGTGAGGATCTTTTCGACGGATTAGAAACGCTCTCGGCGCACCGGTTCATTCAGTGGCCGTGGAGCGATTTGATCGCGGCCGCGGTTAAAGTGAAAACGGCGATCGTTGCCGACGACCGTCTCGAAGCCGGCATGCGCGAGGTCCTCAATCTGGGGCACTCGTTCGCGCACGGCATCGAGCGCGCGTCGGACTATCGCGTCACCCACGGTGCCGCGGTCGCGCTCGGGCTGCGCGCCGCAGGTTTGCTCGCGTTGCGCACCGGCCGCTTCAGCGAACGCGAACATTTGCGCGTACTGACGCTTCTAACGCTATTCGGCATGCCGGTGCGTACGTCGGTCGACACCGGCGCAATCTTCGACGCGATGCTCAGCGATAAGAAGCGCCGCGACGGACGGCTGCGCTTCGTGCTGCCGCGCGCGATCGGCGACGTCGAGTACGGCGTGGAATGTTCGGATCGCACCGTGCGTTCGGTGCTCGGCCGTCTGGCGCAGGTGCCCGGCACCATTAAGGAACGCTGATCATTCGCGTCGTCGAGGCGCTTGCGGCGATCCGCTCGCCGCGATTCGATCTGCCACTCACCTACGATGCCGGCGATCTGGAGCTCAACGTCGGGGACGTCGTTCGCGTACCCCTCGGAAGTCGCGACGTGCTCGCGTTCGTCGTATCGCCCGTGCGTGAGATCGAGCGTTCCGATTCGCCGCTCAAACGCGTTGAAGAGCGGCTCGACGTGCCGCGGGCGTTCGACGAGACGATTTTGCATTTGGCGCGTTTCATCGCCAGTTACTACATCTGCACGTTAGGCGAAGCGCTCGATGCCGCCGTTTTGGCCGGGGCCGTCCCGCGCATGCGCGAGTGGATCGTGCGTGGCGGCGTGCCCGTGCCCGGGCGATTCAGAGTGCCGGCCCGCCTCCTGCGATTGATCTGGGAAGAGCTGCCGGAGCGATTTGCCTTCGATGCACTCTTGCGGCATCCGGAAGCACGGCGTACCGGTGACCGCGGAACGTTGATGCGATACGTCCAGGCACTCGTGCGCGGCGGAGCCTTACGCCGCGAACGTTCGGTCGGCGAAGCGCGGACGCGCGAATACCGCATCCGCGTGCTCGAGCCCGGCGACGCCGCCATTAAGGGGAAGAAGGCGCAGGCGCTCGTCGAGTTCGTGCGCGAACGCGGCGGCCCCGTGCCGCGCGCCGACGCAGTGCTCGCAGGCTTTTCCAACGCCGTCATCGCGCGCGCCGTTGCGGCCGGCGCGCTGAACGAGCGCGAAATCGTTCCGTCGCACGAACGCACTGCCGGCGTTGCGCCGGAGCCCCCGCCGGCGACGGCGGAACAGCGACGGGCGCTCGACGCCATCGCTGCGTTACTCGACGCGGGCGCGTTCGGCGAAACGCTCATGTACGGCGTCACCGGCAGCGGCAAGACCTACGTGTACATCGAGACCATCAAGCGCGTCGTGCGCGAAGGCGGCCGCGCGATCGTGCTGGTACCGGAGATTTCCCTGACCCCGCAAACCGCGCGTCAGTTCGAATCGGTGTTCGGCGAACGGGTGGCGGTCCTGCACTCGGCACTGTCCGAACGCGAACGCTTCGACGCGTGGCAGGCGTGCGTGGCGGGCGAGATCGAGGTCGTCGTCGGTGCGCGAAGCGCCGTATTCGCGCCATTGCGCGACGTGCGTTTGCTCGTCGTCGACGAAGCGCACGAATCGTCGTACAAGCAAGACAACGTTCCCCGCTATCACGCCGTTGCGGTGGCGCGCGAGCGGATGCGGCTCGAAGGCGGCGTGCTGGTCCTGGGCAGCGCGACGCCGTCGGTCGACAGCTTCGCCGCCGCGACGAACGGGAAGATCGGGCTGATCGTGCTGCGCGAACGCGCGACGAACCTGCCGTTGCCGGCCGTGCGCGTTGTCGATCTATCCAAGGAGTTTGAAGCGGGAAACCGCGGCATCTTTTCGCCTCCGCTCGTTCAGGCCATTTCCAGCCGTCTGGAGCGCGACGAAAAGTGCGTGCTGCTCGTGAATCGCCGCGGCAGCGCCGGGTTCGTGCTATGCCGCAGTTGCGGCACGGTTCCGGAATGTCCGCGCTGCAGCGTAGCGCTGGCGTCGCACCGCAGCGAAGGCCTGCTTCGCTGCCACTATTGTGACCATCAAATGCCTATACCGCAGCGTTGTCCGAAGTGCGCGATGGAGACGATCAAGGAGTTCGGCGTCGGGACCGAGCGCGTTGCCGAAGAGGTCGCGCGGCTCTTTCCGCGGGCGCACGTCGTGCGGATGGATTCGGATACGACGACGCGCATCGGCGATCACGCGCGACTTCTTCGCGCGTTCGAAGAAGACGGCGACGTGCTCGTCGGAACGCAGATGGTCGCCAAAGGTCTCGACTATCCGACGGTGACGCTCTCGGCCGTCGTCGCCGCGGATATCGGTTTACATCTGCCCGACTTTCGCGCCGCGGAGCGCAGCTT
Source organism: Vulcanimicrobiaceae bacterium (assembly GCA_035656415.1). Lineage (GTDB taxonomy): Bacteria > Vulcanimicrobiota > Vulcanimicrobiia > Vulcanimicrobiales > Vulcanimicrobiaceae > JAFAHZ01. The sequence continues at coordinate 11,574 of DASRSM010000235.1, forward strand.
CGCGTTGATCGCGCAAGTTTGCGGCCGCAGCGGCCGGGCGCGACCCGGCGAGGCGATCGTGCAGACGTACTCGCCGGAGCACCCAGCGATCGTCTTCGCCGCGACGCACGATTACGACGGATTCGCGGCGCACGAACTCGAGGAACGCGCCGCTCTGGGTTTCCCGCCGGCGCGCCGGCTGATTTACCTTGGCGTCATAGGGCGCAGCCCAACGCGCACTCACGACTTAGCCGCGCGGTACGCGTCGCTACTGCGCGACGCCGTCGAAGGCGAGGTGCTGGGGCCGTCGCCCTATCCCGTCGCGAGGGTCAATGCGGAGTGGCGCTATCGCGTTGCGATCAAGACGCGCAAGCCCGCAGCGGCACGAGCCGCAATTCGCGAACGCGTGCTCCCGATCGCCCACGGCGAACGCGAGGCTCGGCTAGCGATCAACGTCGATCCGTAGCCGTTAATTAACGCGTGCGGGCGAAGCGTCGCACTCGCAGCGTCGACGCGGGCAAGATCAGCTGCGAGAGCAAGAGTCCCGCGACGAGCTGAATGGCGGCAAAGAGCGCGTTCGCTCCCAGCGTCAGCGCCGTATTGAGATTGGCTTGGAACGCAAAAAGCACGCTTTCGTAGCTCAAGCTTCCCGGAACCAGCACCAGCAGCGCCGGTACGAGCATGATGGCTTGCGGCACGCGTAAGTAACGGGCGCCGAGATTTGCGACGATGCCGCAAATGAACGCTGCGAGAAACGCGGAGACGGTGTGCGCGGCGGTCGAGCCGAGCACGTGCGTGGTGAGCAGCGCCATAAAGCTGGCGCCGAAGACCCATGCGAAATCGCGGACGCGAGCGTCGAGCTCGATGCAGATGCCGACGGCTAGGCAGACGGAAGCGATGACCCAAAAAATCGTTCCGACCGGATGCGGCTGCACGTTGTTGCTCGAGAGAAGCCACGGCATGATGGCCAGCGCCAAGAACGCGCCGACGCCGAGCGCGAGCAATACCGACAGCACTTTACCGAGCCGAGCGACGCCGGCGACGAGAAAGTCGTTGGCGAGCTCGTGGAGCGCGAGCGTAAGCGTGTATCCGGGCAGCAAAACGACGATGCCCGCGACGATCGAAACGTACACGTTCATCGGGCCGACAAAACGCACGACGAGGCCGACGATGATGGTTGCGAGGAAAGCCGCGACGACGTCAAAGAGCCGTGCTACGATCGGGAGATTTACGGAAAGCGCGGCCAGGAGCCCGATACAGAATCCGATCAGTGCCGAAACGAGGATCTCGCGTCCGCCGCCGCCCAGAATAAGCGCGACGCCGATTGCGATGAGCGCCATCGCCGGAATCTCCCACCACGGCGCCAGTCCGGGCCAACGGTGGTCGACATCCGAAACGAGCTCGGCCGCATGCGCGTAGTCGATGTCGCTGCGCATGAGCGCGTCGTAAATTTCGTTAAGGAGCGCGATCTTGCGTAAACTTACACGGCCCGGTTCGAGCCGCATGTTGACGGTGCGCTGATCCGAGTCGGGACCGACGCTAATCGAGATGTTCGTGGGAAGCGCAAAGATCTGCGCTTCCAAGCCGATCGAGCGCGCGAGACCGGTCAGCGTTTGCTCGATGGCGTCGGTCGCGATGCCTGCACGATGGAGCTCGCGCGCCATCGTAGCGAGAAAGAGTTCGCGCGGGTCGGCTAAGCTTTGCGTGTCGTTTTCTTGGCGCCGGACTTCGCGGGCTTCGCGGTTTTCTTCGCGGGCTTCGCTACGGTCGTCGCGGATCGGCGCATCGCCTTGGCCAGACGCGATTTCTTACGAGCGGCCTTGTTCGGGTGAATGACCCCTTTGCTGGCCGCTTTGTCGTACGCCGCCTCAACCGTCTTTGCGGCATCCGCGTCGGAACCGGCGGCGGCTCTCTTGTACATGGTCTTCAGGCGGCTCTTCGCGTCGCGATTGCGCGTCGTGCGTTTTTCCGACTGGCGGGACCACTTTACGGCGGCTTTGATGTTGGGCAAAACGGGCTCCTCTAACGGCCTGGTGACAACGGCGAGTAGTATATCAGCCCCCCCAGCGCGTGTCTAGGACGATGCTGGGCTTTCCTTAATTCGGAGCAGCGCGATGCCGACCCCGACGAACCAAAGCGTGGCCGGGACCGCGCCGAGCACGACGGTCGCGCGTCCGGTGGGCGACAGCATGGGGGCGCTAAAGAAAATGCTGAAGGCGGCGACTGCGGCCGTGAAGGCGGCGAAGTAGCCGAGCATGGCGAGCCCCGGCGGCACCGACCCGTGGCGGCGCATCGAGTGGGCGGCGGCAAAGAGAAAGATCGCCAGCGGGGCCCAACCCAGCCCCGTCGTCGCAAAGACGAACGCAGCGTAGAGAGCCGAGAGTCCGTCGGCCACGTACACGGTCGGCGGCACGTACGCGAGGGCAGTCTGAAGGAAGGCGGTCAGAAACGCCACCGCCGTCAACACGATACCCGCGCCGAACGCGAAGGCGGGCAACCCTTCCTGAGGCCCGGGCGCTTCCCGCAGAAACGATCGAAGCCCGACGAGAAACCAAAGGAAGAACCCGGCCGCCGGAAACGTGAGCCACGCACTCCACAGAATTGCGGTTCGGTGTGCGGTCATGAACGCGGCCTGAACGGAGGGGGCGGTCGCAACGTCGGGCGGCTGTCCGAACAAGGCGATCGATCCGACGGTCAGGACGACGAAACAAAGCACGGACCAACCGGCAGAACGTTCGGCATGGATGTTCATGAACGTACCTCCTGTGCGATTTTTACGAAGCTTGCGTAACGGCTCTGCGCGATCGCGCCCGAGTCGACGGCCGCGCGAACTGCACATCCGGGTTCGTGCAGGTGCGTGCAGTCGCCGAAGCGGCAATGCAGGGCGGGCTCGCGCATCTCGCGGAACGCTTCGGCGAGCTCGCGCGGCGCGATCGCGCCCAATCCGAATTCGTTTACACCCGGACTGTCGATCAAAAAACCGTCGCTGCGGCGGTAGAGCCGTGCCGAGGTCGTCGTTTGGCGTCCTAGTCCGTGGCGCGAGAGGTCGCCGACGTCGCCTTCTCCGCCTAAGGCGCGAAAAATCGTGCTCTTTCCCACGCCCGAGATGCCGGACAACAACGCGTGGCGTCCGTGCAAAAACGTGCGCAGCGCGTCGACGTTGTCTCCTTGCTTCGGATTGGCAACCATCGTCGGATAATCGAGCGCGGCGTACGTCTCGACGAGCCGTTCGCGCTCGTGGCCCGAGGCGAGGTCGGGTTTGGTAAACACGACCGCGGCTGCGATGCCTTCGAGTTCGGCGAACGCGAGTAGCTGGTCGAGCGTGGTCACTCGCGGCGCAGGGTTGGCCAGCGCGGTTACGGTGATCAGTGTGTCGACGTTTGCCGCCATCGTTTTGGAACGGCCCTCGACGGTGCGGCGCTCGAGCGCGAACGAGCGCGGTTCCATGCGATCGACGACCGCTCGCTCGTCCTCTAGAATACGAACGTACACGACGTCACCGGGGACAGGCATAAATCGCTTTCCGGTCATCCGCCGCAGCTGGGCAATTCGCGTACCGCACTCGCCGTCCACGGAGATCCACGCTGAGTTTTTGCCGGTCGAGACGACCAGCGCTTTTCTCAACTCCAAGCGGGGCAAGATTGCGCTGCGGCGGCGCCTAACGATGAACGCACGTGAATTTCCAAACGGTGAGCTTTGGCCACCAAGCATCCGAGGCCGAGCGCGGCGACGTCGAAGCGACCGTTCGCACCCAGGGTGGTTCGGTGATCTGGCGTTCGAACGCGCGCGCCGGACGGACGTACGGGCTGGTCCGGCTGCCTGACGGCAAACTCGAAGCGGCAATCGGCACGGCGACCGCGCACGACACGGCGATCATCGCATTGGCAGTTTACCCTGCAGCCGCCGAAGCCTTGCCGTTCGTTCGAGACGCTTTGGCCGGCGCAGGCCGACCGTCGGGCGTTATCGCCACGTCGAGCTGCGAGGGCGGCGTGGTCGTGGAGTGGGATCCGTATCGCACTGCAGCGGCCGTCGTGTACGACGTCGTCGACGTCGAGTTGGCGCGTTTCGGCGGCGGGCGGACCGCCGAGCTGCTCGCGCCGTTGCCGGAAGACCTTATCGCGCGACTCGCGGCCGAGGGTCTGCAGGCTCCGGAGATTTCGCCGGATCGCGAGCTGGAAACGCTCGTCGAGCGGGCCGGGCTAGCCGATGGTTAGCGAGATTCTTTCCTACGTCGGCATCACCGACGTCATCGACATCATCGCAACGAGCATTCTCATCTACTATTTGATTCTGCTCATTCGCGGGACGCGCGCCGTGCAGATTCTGTTGGGATTCTTCGTGCTGCTCGGATTGCTCGGGTTGGCGAACGTGCTGCACTTCTTTTTGTTGCGCACGATTTTGCAGGTCATCGTGGTGGCCGTCGCCGTCGCCATTCCGATCGTCTTCCAACCGGAGCTGCGCCGCGCGCTGGAGCAAATCGGTCGCGGCGGCCTTTTCCGCATGGACGCCGAGCTCGGCGGAACGCGTCCGGAAGATCGCGCGATCGTCGCGTTGGCCCACGCTGCGTTCTTGCTTTCGCGCAGCCGGCTCGGCGGACTGATCGTCATCGAACAACAGACCGGGTTAAAAGAGTTTTGCGACACGGGAACGATATTGGAGGCGCAGTTGTCGGCCGAACTATTGCTGGCGATTTTCATGCCGCGTTCGCCGCTGCACGACGGGGCGGCGATCGTACGGGAAAATCTCATCGAAGCGGCGGGATGCTTCTTGCCGCTCGCAGAGCTGTCGCTCGGCAAAGATCGCATGGGCACGCGGCATCGCGCCGCGATCGGAATTTCCGAGCAGACCGACGCAGTCGTCGTCGTCGTTTCGGAAGAAACCGGCGCGATCACGATTGCGCGCGACGGTAAGTTGTCCCGACCGGTAGAAGAAGAGAGCCGCCTCGTGAAGATGCTGCTGGCCGTCACGCGGCCGCCGCGCACCGAGCGGCGACCGCCCAACGATCTCGTCTCGCACCTCCGCTCGCGCCTGATATCGCCGCGCAAGCGTCAGGATTCACGTGCAGATCATCCGCAAGAACTTCGGACTTAAGCTGCTTGCGCTCGTTCTGGCGATCGTCGGGTGGACGTATTTTCGTTTCGCCACCAATCCGATCGTCGCGGCGGCGCATTTCAACCAGCAGCTCTCGATTCCGATCGCGCCGATGAACCTCGCGTCGGGATTGATTCTTCACGACGCGGACACGAGCGCGGTCGTGACGGTCGACAGAAAACCCGGCGCGCCGGCGGTCAGGCCCGACGAAATCCGCGCCGTGCTCGATCTTTCGAATAAGGGCGCCGGCGTGTACAACGTTCCGATTCAGTTGGTCGCGCCGGACGTTGCCGTTCAGAGCCTCAGCCCCGCTTCGGTGACTCTGTCGATCGAGCGGAGCGAAGAACGCAGCTTCACGATCGTCGTGCATTACGTCGGTTCGCAGCCCGGCGTGGTCGTCGCCGATCAGCAGATTCAGCCGAAATCGGTTACGGTTCAAGGACCGAGCTCGATCCTGTCGCAGGTCACGGCCGTGCGCGTCGACGTCGTGCTGCCGAACGCGCCGGTAGACGCCGACGAATCGCTGCGGGCTCAACCGGTGAACGCGATGGGGACGGAAGTGGCGGGATTACAGGTCGCTCCGAATCTGGTTCGCGTGGAGACCAAGTTTGCCGCCGCGCGCGGGGCGGGAGGTCATTAGTGGGGCAGCTCTTTGGAACCGACGGCGTTCGCGGCGTTGCCAATCGCGACTTGACACCCGAACTGTGCTTCCAAATCGGACGCGCGGGCGCGAGCGTCGTAGCGCGGCATCCCGGTCCGATCATCATCGGGCGCGACACGCGGCTGTCGGGATCGATGCTCGAAGCGGCCGTCGTCGCCGGCATTACCTCCGTTGGACGCGATGCGGTGAGCTTGGGCATCGTTCCGACGCCGGCAGTCGCGTGCGTTACGCGGCGCGAAGGCGCTGCCGCCGGCGTCGTGATCAGCGCGTCACATAATCCTATCGACGATAATGGCGTCAAGTTTTTCGGTCCCGACGGCTTCAAGCTTTCCGACGAAATGGAAGACGAAATCGAATCGCTGCTCGATGCTTCCACCCTCCCGCGACCGACCGGTACCGGCGTCGGCATCGCGCGTCTGGCGCAAAATCTCGGACGCCACTACTACGACGAACTCTACTCGAGCGGCGCCGATTTGCGCGGTCTGCACGTGGTGGTCGACGGTGCGTACGGTGCGGCGTACGCGGTGGCGCCGTATGCGCTGCGGAAACTCGGCGCCGACGTAACGGAAATCAACTGCGAAAGCGACGGAGCGCGCATTAACGTCGACTGCGGCGCGACCGACTTGCGTCCGCTTCAGGCTGCCGTTCGCGCTTGCGTCGAGCGTGGCATCGAACGCGTCGTCGGTGTCGCATTCGACGGCGATGCGGATCGCGCGCTGTTCGTGGACGAAACGGCGGCGATCGTGAGCGGCGATCACGTCATGTTCGCGATCGCGCGCGACATGCAGGTGAAGCACGAGTTAGCCGGAGAGGCAATAGTGGGAACCGTTATGAGCAATATCGGGTTCGAACGCGCGTTACGCGCGCACGGCATCGGTTTGGTCCGTGCCGCCGTCGGCGATCGCTACGTGCTCGAACAGATGCGCGCCGGCGGTTACGCACTCGGCGGCGAGCAGTCCGGTCACGTCATCGATTTCCGGCGTAACACGACGGGTGACGGCCCGATGACGGCAGTAACGCTGCTCGGCATCGTCGCGGCAACGGGAAAACGACTGCACGATCTCGTTTCGGAAGTCGTCATTGCGCCCCAAGTACTCATTAACGTGCGCACGCCGCACAAGGACGTGCTGCAACGTCCCGAAATTGTGGACGCCATCGCTGCCTCCGAGCGGGCGCTGGCCGGGGAAGGAAGGCTACTAATACGCCCGTCCGGAACCGAGCCGCTCATCAGGGTTATGGCGGAGGGTGACGACCGGAAACGGGTCGAGCAAGTGGCTGCTCACCTTGCCTTCCGGATCGAGGAGGAGATAGGGCGCTTAACGGAAACCTAATCCGCCGTGACTCAGGGGCCCCGTCGGGTCCCGATATATACACTACCGCGTGCACAAGAACACTGAATCGGCCCAGTGGGCCGAGCGGGGGAGATCCCGGTAGGGGTGAGTGAGCCGGTCGGCTCTAGGGCGCATCTTTCAGCCCGAACCCGTCAACTAACCTCGCAAGTGTTGTGAAAGAGGAGCCGTTTCTTGCGTCAAGCGTTAGCTGCTGGGGCATTTGCCCTGTTGATCACCGCCTCCGGTACGATCGCCAAGGCTGACTCACCAACCACAACCGCAAACGTCGATTATTCGCAATCGGCGATGACTCGGAGTGTCGGCGCCCAAGCCGTCAGCCCTGACGTCGCCGAGTGGACGTCCCATTTGGTCATTTCCGCGCCGCGTCGCGAGCGTGGCGGTTTCGGCCGCTTTGCCGGCGGCATCCTGGCCCGCACTACGAAGCTCGCCCAGACGCTGACTCGCAGCGCGCTACGATTTTTGGGGACTCCGTACGTGTTCGGCGGCAACAGCACGTCGGGTTTTGACTGCTCCGCTTACGTGCAACACGTATTCGGAATGGTCGGCATTTCACTGCCGCGCACCGCCGACGCGCAATACGACGCCGGGACCCCTGCTGTGGGGGGACCGCGTCCGGGCGACCTCGTGTTCTTCCAGACGTACGCGGAGGGGCCGTCGCACGTTGGGATTTACTTGGGCAAGGGTCAGTTCGTTCACGCCAGTTCGAGCCACGGCGTGATGGTCAGCAACCTTTCGGAATCCTATTGGGCGTCGCGCTATCTAGGTGCGAAACGCCTGATCGCCTCCAAACGGTAAACCAACCACCGACACGCGCCGACGACGAGGCCCGCCTCGTCGCCGTCGCGTATGCAGTTTGGCCGCTCGCGCTCTACAACGCGATCGCGCCCCGGCCGGACAGCTCATCGTGGTACCGGTTTCACATGCAGCAAGCCCTCTGGTTCGGCCTCGAGTCCGCGGTCGCGGGGCTGGTCGCGCTCGTGTGGCCGCTGATCGCGAGCTTCTTCATTTCCGGCGTCACCGCCATGATTTGGGTCTACGCGGCGGCGATGGTCCTCGACGTCGCGCTGTTCGCGTTTTGGCTGGTCCTGGTCGCTCGCTACAGCCGCCGCGCCTCCAACGGCGAGCTCTTCGACGTTCCGTGGGTCGTGCGGTTGACAGGGGCCTCGTCCCAAAAGCGATAATCACGGATGCCGCATCAGACCTACTGGGGTGTCGCCAAGCGGTAAGGCAGCGGACTTTGAATCCGCCATTCGTTGGTTCGAATCCAGCCACCCCAGCATAGTTCGTAATTGCGCATGCAGGCAGAGACGTTACGGGCGCTTCAGGCGCCGCTCAAAGAGCGCTACAAATCCGACCCCGGATCCGCCGTCGTGACGCTTCACGCGCATGGCCGCATCGGCGAAGGCGTTTCGTGCCGCGTGCAAACTGCGAAGGCGCTCGTCGACGCCGGACTGCATCCGGCGACCGGAGGCGACGGCACGTGGGTGTGCTCGGGGGACATGTTGCTCGAGGCGCTCGTGGCGTGCGCAGGCGTCACCCTGGCGGCTGTGGCGACGGCACTGGGGATCGCGCTGCGCGGAGGAAACGTACGTGCCGAGGGCGATCTGGATTTTCGCGGAACGCTAGGCGTTGCCAAAGATGCGCCCGTCGGATTTTCCCGCATATCGCTTCATTTTGATATCGATACCGACGCGCCACAAGAACAGGTCGATGCGTTGCTACGATTGACGGAAAGATACTGCGTCGTATATCAGACCTTATGCAAGCCGCCGCAGATGTCGGCGTCCTCGAACACCGTAGGCTGAGGAGCGAGGTTTTCGCATGCCGATGTATATGGACATCCACGACGTACCGGGTGCCACCGCCGACGCGGTAGCTGCAGCGCACGACGCGGACGAGAAGCTGCAAGGTAAGTACGGCGTCGTGTATCACAAGTATTGGCTCAACGAAACGCAAGGAAAGATCTTTTGTCTATGCACGGCGCCCGACGCCGAATCGGCCGCGAGCGTGCATCGTGAAGCCCACGGGCTGATGGCGCAAAAGCTCATTGAAGTATCTCCCGACGTTGCCGAGGGTTTCTTAGGGGGATGCGAGGTGAGCCCGCAAGGCGCCGCGCTCGTTCCGGGTACGAAAAATGGCGAGCGCGACAACGGCATTCGCACCGTATTATTTACCGATATCGTCGGCTCGACGTCGCTCACGCAGAGTCTGGGAGACGAGGGAGCGATGGAAGTGCTCGGTTTGCACGACGCGATCGTGCGCGAAGCGATCGCCGCCGGCGGCGGGCGTGAGGTCAAGCATATGGGCGACGGCATCATGGTGTCGTTCGTCTCGGCCGCCAGAGCGGTTCGCGCGGCAATACAGATCCACGACGCGTTGCGCCGGCGCTCCGACAACGGTGACGCACTTCAGGTTCGCATCGGTGCGGCTGCGGGGGAACCGGTCGAAGCGAATCGCGATCTCTTCGGCTCGTCGGTACAACTCGCCGCACGGCTCTGCGCGTATGCGCAACCCGAGCAGAGTGTGGTATCGAATGTCGTCGCGGAGTTGTGCATGGGCAAGGGGCTCGCGTTCGACGATCTCGGCGAAGTGCAGTTCAAGGGATTCGCTCGCGCGGTGCGCGTTCACGCAGCGCGCTAAAAGAACGTTACTCACGCTTAAGACGAGGGAGATTATGCCGAAATACGTTATCGAGCGGGACATCCCGGGGGCCGGCAATCTGTCGGCCGACGACCTCAGGGGCATTTCGCAGAAGTCCTGCGGCGTGCTCCAAAAGCTGGGGCCGCAGATCCAGTGGGTAGAAAGTTTCGTTACACCGGACAAGATCTATTGCGTGTACATCGCGCCGAACGAAGCGATGGTTCGCGAGCACGCGCGGCAAGGCGGCTTCCCCGCAAATCGCGTTTCCGAAGTAGCGACCATCATCGATCCGACGACGTCGGAGTAAGCGGCTACCGCGCCGATGACCTCACGGACGGCAGCGACGCTGCACGTGACCAACGGCGACACGGTCCTCTATCTCTTTAAGAAAGCCGGCATTACGGGAACCCATCTCGCGTGGCGCGACGCGCTGTACGAGGGCCCCGTTCACGGCGGCGCGCTCGAAGAAGCCAGCGCATATCGCGCGCGGTTCGCATCGGCACGCGGATACGGTAACCCGATAAAAATCATTCACGACTTCGAACGCCGCGATGCCCAACTGCACCGCGCGGCCGAGTTCGAAGAAGTCGTGCTGTGGTTCGAGCACGATCTTTTCGACCAACTGCAGATTCTGCAAATCCTCACGGCGCTCGAAACGCTCGATTTGGAACCCGGGCGGATCGCGATCGTGCAGAGCGATCATTATCTCGGCACGATGACGGCCGACGAGCTGTCACCGCTGCTCGCGCGCAGGCGCACGGTCACCGCGGCGACGTTTCGCTCCGCGCGCCGTGCGTGGGAGCGGTTCACGTCAACGTCTCCGCTCGATCTTTACGTCGCGGCGAAAGAAGATGCGATCGGGCTGCCGTTCCTGCGATCGGCGATGCAGCGTTTGTGCGAGGAGTACCCGTGGGTGCGCGACGGGCTTTCGCGATCGCAGCGGCAAGCGCTCCAAGCCGTCGCGCAAGGCGCGGCTCGGAATCAAGAGTTGTTCCGGCGGGCGCAAGCGCGTGAGGAGGCGGGGTTCTTGAGCGACGTGACGTTCGCAAAGATCGTCGCCGAACTTGAGGCGCCGCAGGCGCCCTTACTAGAAGCCGAAGGAACGGCACTCGTACTCACGGCGCTAGGGCGCCGCGTGCTTGCTGGGGATGCCGATTGGCTCGACGCAGCCGGAATCGACCGCTGGATCGGCGGCGTGCACCTGGAATCGCCGGACGCGACGCGTTGGGACGACGATAAAGCACAGTTTCTTGGAGGCAGTTCTTAACAGGCTGGACGTGTGGAAGGTCGAAACTAGCTGACCCTATGTCGCAAGACGAACTGACCATCGATCTTCGCACCGAAGACAGCGGCGAGCTGCTGATCTTCAAGCTGCGCGGGAGTCTGGACTTGGCGACGTCGCCAACGGTCCGTGCGGCGCTAATGGACGCAACGGAAAAGGGCAGGAAGAATATCGTCGTCGACCTCACCCAACTGGAATTCCTCGACTCCACCGGGTTGGGCGGCTTGATCGGCGCGCACCGCCGCGCTACGGAGCATCACGGCACGTTCAGGCTGGTCGTCAGCGACGGACCGATCGCTCGGCTGCTCAACATCACGGGTCTGATCCGCGTCCTGGGCGTGTATCACACGTTGGAAGACGCCAAAAAAGACCGGGCTCGAGTCGTCACGACGATCTAGCCGGCACCGTAGGCTTGGTCGAGCAGTTCGACGACGTGCGCGACACGCACGCCGGATCCTGTCGCGCGTAAGCCGGCCGACACCTGAAGGGCGCAACCCGGATTCGCAGTCGCAACGATCGTCGCACCCGTGCGCGTGACGTTTTCGATTTTGCGACGCTGCAGCCGCGCCGCCATCGCCGGCTGCGTGAGACTGTAGATTCCGGCGCTGCCGCAACAGACGGAACTTTCGGCCATTTCCAGCAGCCGAAGGCCGGGGATCTTTGCGAGCAGCCGTCGCGGGGCGGCGGTAATGCGCTGCGCGTGCGCCAAGTGACACGGCTCCTGATACGTGACGTCCGCGTCGATTCCGCGCGCCGGCGGAGCGAGATCCATGGCGTCGAGAACTTCGGTAACGTCGCGAACGCGTTGCGAGAAACGGTGCGCGCGCTCCGACCATTGCGCCTCGTGGGCGAACAACTCGCCGTATTCTTTGAACGCGCTGCCGCACCCGGCTGCGTTGACGACCCATACGTCGGCACCGCTGCGTTCGAACGCAGCGATGTTGCGTTTGGCGAGCTCGCGTCCGAGCGGCATGTCCCCCGCGTGAACCGCGATCGCGCCGCAGCATCCTTGATCGGAAGGCACGGTAACGGAGAGGCCCGCGCGAACCAGCAAGCGCACCGACGCCTCGTGCACGCGTGCGAACGCGACTTGAGCGATGCAGCCGGCGTGGAGAAACGCGACGCCTACCGGCTTCTGCGCGTCGTAACGCTGATCGCGCGGAACGAAGAAGCGGTCGTCGATGCGCGGTGCGAGCTTGGCAGCGTCACCTAAGCCGAACGCACCGGCAAGCGCCGTCAAGTGCGTGCGTTGGGCGAAACGCAGCAGCGAAGCCAGCCCGCGCATGACGTCGAGGCGCCCAAAGAGCGTGCCCAGCAGCAGTGCGCGCATCCGCCGCGCACCCGGAGTTAACTGCGGCTCGCGGGCACGCTGAATCTGCGTGCGCGCCGTTTCGACCAGCTGGCCGTAACGCACGCCCGACGGGCAGACCGCCTCGCAGGCGCGACAATCCAAACACTGCTCCATCTGCTCGACGAAGCCCGGACTCAGAAGGTCGATGCGTTCTTCGGCAACGCTTTTAATTAGACTGATGCGGCCGCGGGGACCCGACGTTTCCGTAAGCGTTTCGAGATACGTTGGGCACGCCGGCAGGCAAAAGCCGCACCGAATGCACTGATTGAAGATCGATGCGTCCGGCTGATCTTCGCCGCTGAATCCGGTGCGTGCGGTCACACCGGCGCCGCTTTGCGCGCGACGCCTTCTTCGACGGCCGCGGCGGCGACGGCTTTACCGACCGCGTCGCACACGCGCGGGTCGAAGATGCTCGGAATGATATACTCCGCACAGCGTTCCTCGTCGCCGACGATCGACGCGATCGCAAAGGCGGCGGCGCGTTTCATACGTTCGGTGATGCGCCGCGCGCGTACGTCGAGCGCGCCGCGGAAGATGCCCGGAAACGCGAGCAGATTGTTGACTTGATTCGGGAAGTCGGATCGTCCCGTCGCGACGACTGCGGCGTACGGCGCGACGAGGTCCGGCATGATTTCCGGAATCGGGTTGGCCATCGCGAAGATGATCGGATCGCGCGCCATTCGCGCGACGTCTTCCGGCTGCAAAATACCAGGCGCCGATACGCCGATGAATACGTCGACGCCCGGAAGCACGTCGTGCAGCGAACCGCGCCGGTTCTCGCGATTGCAATGCTCGACGAGCCACTGCTTGTAGGGACTATCGTAACGGCCCTCGCGCGTAAGCGCGCCGCTGCGATCGACGGGAATGACGTCGCGCACGCCGGCGTCGAGCAGCATCTTGATCGTCGCGGTTCCGGCCGCGCCGCTTCCGGATATGACGACCTGCAGCTCCTCCAGCGGCTTCCCGACGACTTTCGCAGCGTTGATCAGCGCAGCGAGAATGACGACGGCCGTTCCGTGCTGGTCGTCGTGCATGACGGGAATGTCGAGCGCTTCGATCAGCCGTTCCTCGATCTCGAAGCACCGCGGAGCGCTGATATCTTCGAGATTGATACCGCCGAAAACGGGCGCGATCCGTACGACGGTCTCCACGATTTCGTCAACGTCTTTGGTGTCGAGACAGATTGGAAACGCGTCGATGTCGCCGAACTGCCGGAAGAGCATCGCTTTGCCTTCCATTACCGGAAGCGCGCCGAGCGGGCCGATGTCGCCGAGACCCAGCACCGCGCTTCCGTCGGAGACGACGGCGACCGTGTTGCGTTTGATGGTAAGCTGAAACGCCTTACCGGGATCCGCCGCGATCGCCATCGAGACGCGCGCGACGCCCGGGGTATAGACGATCGAAAGATCCTGACGGTTCTTCAGCGGAATCTTCGGCGCGACGCGGATCTTGCCGCCGAGGTGCGCGAGAAACGTCGCATCCGACGCGCTGACGATACGCGCGCCGTCGAGCGCTTCGATCGCCGCGCGAACGTTGTCGGCTATTGTGTCCGACGGAACGTTGATGGTCACGTCGCGTACGACACGCTCTTTCGTGGCGGAGTGCATGTCGAGCGCGCTGATCGTTCCGCCCGCGTCGTGAATCGCGTTGGTCAGCGTTCCGAAGCCGCCGGGATTATTGGGCATCTCGATGCGCATGATGAGGGAAAAGCTGATCGGCGAGTGAGGCACGACGTTGACTCCTATATTGCCCGAACCGGACGGTAGCGAGGCTCCCACATGGCGTTGCGAACCGCTGCCTCGACGTCCTGCGGATGGGCGCGACCCAGCCCTTCGTGGAGCGCTTGGTCCGCTACCGCGACGGCGACGCGTACGGACACCTCGCGCACGTTCGATATCGGCGGAAGAATGGATGCTCCGAGCTCCCATGGATTGACCATGTCGGCGATGGCGCGCGCTGCCGCCATGAACATTCCGTCGCTGATGAGCCGCGCACGCACCGCAATCGTTCCGAGACCCAGACCCGGGAAGAGCATAGCGTTGTTGGATTGCGCGATGGAATACGTCACGCCGTTGTAGATGACCGGAGCAAACGGGCTGCCGGTCGCGATGAGCGCCTTTCCGTCGGTCCATGCGATTAGGTCGGCCGGCGTCGCTTCGGTCAGCGCCGTCGGGTTCGAGATCGGAAGAATGATGGGACGCGGTGCGCTCTTGGCCATCTCGCGGACGACCGATTCGGTGAAGGCGCCGGTTACGCCGGACGAACCGATGAGAATGGTGGGCCGAACTTGTCGTATGACTTCGTCGAGGGCGATGCCGCGTTCGCCGTCGCGTTGCCAACCTGCGACTTCGCCGGTTGGACGCGTGTAGGGTCCCTGAAATGCGTGCAGCCCCTGCATGCCGTCGACCAAGAGCCCGCAGCGGTCGATGCACCAGAAACGCCGTGCGGCCTCTCGCGAGGAAAGTCCGTCGGCGACCATCGCGTTGACGAGCAAATCGGCGATGCCGCATCCGGCCGTACCCGCGCCGAAGATGACGAACGTTTGATCCCGCAAACGCCCGCGCGTAACTTTGAGCGCGCTCGTTACGGCGGCGAGTACCGTGCCGGCCGTGCCCTGTATGTCGTCGTTGAAGGTGCAGATCGACGAACGATACCGGTCGAGAATCCAGCGAGCGTTGGCCGCGCCGAGATCTTCCCAGTGCAGCAGCGCGTTGGGGTATAAACGCAATACCGTCTTGATATACCTGTCGATGAACGCGCGGTACTCGTCACCTCGCACGCGCGGATGGCGGTATCCCAGATACAGCGGGTCGTCGAGCAGCGATCGGCGGTCGGTGCCCACGTCGAGCACGACCGGAATCCCGCGCTGCGGATCGATTCCGCCGGCGGCGGTGTACACCGAGAGTTTACCGACGCAAATATCGATGCCGCCGACGCCCCAATCGCCGATGCCGAGAATCGCTTCGGCATCGGTTGCGACGACTAAGTCGATCGCCGCTTCACCGCCGGGATCGGCGTTGCGGAACGCCTGCTCGATTTCGTCTTGTCGGTCGATCGATAAGAAGATGCCGTGCGGTCTGCGGAACTGACGGCTGTATTGCTGAATCGCGAGTCCGATCGTGGGCGTGTAGATGACCGGCAGCGATTCGACGATATGCGACGTGACGATGTGGAAAAAGAGCGTCTCGTTCCGATCGCGTACGCCCGTGAGAAATCGATAGCGGCCGAGATCGTCGAGCTTCTCCAGGATTTCATACGCTCGCTCCGCCTGCTGCTCGATCGTCAGGATTGCCGGCGGAAGAAGGCCGACCAAGCCCAACGCGTGGCGCTCCTCCTCGGTGAAGGCCGTTCCCTTATTGATTTCCGGCGTGCGCAACACGTCGAAA
>DASRSM010000236.1:0-20842 GCA_035656415.1 Vulcanimicrobiaceae bacterium
AAACAGCGGGCGATTGCGGCCGTGACGGCGTCTTTGACTCGGGCGAGCGCGTCGCCGTCGTCGCCTCGATCGCGATTAAAGAAATGTTCGGCGAGCGGATTGAGGCGAAGTTCCGACGCATCGTGCAAATGGTGCAAGAGATGCTTTACAGCGATGTCCGTTCGAAGCAATCGTGGCCGCACTTGAAGTACCTCCGGCAGACACAATGTCACTTTTTGGTCTCTTTTTCCTAGAGCAAAACGTCAAGCCGCCTCGTAAATGTGACTCCATACCGGCTTCATCTCGGAGGAATGTCATGCGCAAGGCAATTTCAGCGGCACTCATGGCGGGACTCATTACGGCGACCGCTAGCCCGGTTAGCGCCGGAACGTTCGGTTCGCGGGCGCCGCTCGTGCAAGCAGCGACGATGGAAACGAGCCTCGGCACCGCGCCGGACGGCACCGATCGCGTACTGCTTCCGGACGGATCGCAGATTATCGTTGAAAAGAACGGACTCGGCGTTCGTGTCGATGCGTCGGGCCGCGTGCTGCACGCGGTCGACGTCGTGCGTCCGGTGGGATACAAGAGCGCAATCGGCGACGACGGTCCCGACACCGTTGCGATCGCACAGCGGTTAGCGGCGCAACGGCGCCGTCTCGCGATGCCGGGAGAAGTGATCGTCGTCTTCCGCGACTCGTTCGATGCGCATGCGTTGAGCGTCGCGCTGCGCGAGCGTGGGGGAATCGGCGCAAACGTTGCGGCCGAGCCGTCGCTCGCTTCCGCTCTGCGCGCCGCCAAGGCGCGTTCGCTGCAGCCGCTCTTCGGAAAGCTCGATTCGATGCGCCTCTCGGAGTTCTCGCACGCGTCAAATCGCTTTGGCAGCAGCACGCTCTCGCTCGATAAGGCGTACCGTCTGCGCATCGGCGCAGGTTCGCCCGAAGCCGTCGCGCGTGCGCTGCGCGCGTCGCGCAACGTGGCGTACGCCGAGCCCAACTTCTACGTGAGCTCGCTGGCCACCGAACCGCGCATCGTTCCGCGTCACCGGCGGGAGCGCGCGCGTACGATGGCGACGACCTTACGCTTCGGCCGGCACGAGCTGTCCATGCGTCCCACGTCTCTAACCCCGGTAACGCTTCCGTCGAACTACGGCTTGCAGTCCTCGCTGCAAAGCTTTCTGAACGCGAACTCCATCGATGCCGTCGGTACCTACGCAGCGTTGGCTTCGCATTCGGGTCAGCTGCCCGGTCAGGGCGAGATCGTGACCAATATCTCGATCGGCGACTTGACCGATGCGTCGATGGCGCAGAACGGCGACCAGTACGTCCAGTTCTACGGGCCGACGACCGAAATCGTCGGTAAGCAGCGCTATTTGAACATTCCGTCGTTTCCGCTTATCCCTACGTTTACTTCGGACATGAGCGGTAACCTCAATCCGCTCGGCAGCGTGGAAGGCGACGATCCGTATCTCGGGGAGGTGCTGCTCGACTTTTCCGTGATGGCGCCGCTGCCCGACAATCTCCAACGTTCGGGCGCACAGGGTTCCGGTCTCACCGATCTCCTCGGCATCGCACCGGGCGCGCAATACCGTCTGGTCGTGCCCGAGCAGCCGACCATCGCCAACATCGACGCCGCGATGCTCGGCGCTGCGATGCAGAATCCAAATCCTAACGTCATAACGGCAAGTTTAGGATTTGGTACCGATACGACCGGCTTCCCCGGCCGCTACCTCGAGGAAGATCCGCTTACGGAAGCGGTCATCGCCGCCATCGTCAACCACGACAACACCGTCGTGTGCGTTGCGGCCAACGACGGAACGCGCTTGTATACGAACGCGGCGGTCAATCCGGACGGCGGCAGCACGCCGACCGATGTCGCGCACGGCCTGATTCAACCGTCGTCGATTGCCGACGACGCGCTTTCGACGACGCCTGGTGAAGTGTCCGACAGCGGCGCTATCGCCGTCGGCGGTTCGACGCTCGACGACATCTTCGTCGCTCCGCCGGAAGACGGCGGCACGCTTGGCGGCCTAAATGCGTTTCCGGAAACGCGCCTCGACGGTGCCATCAACTTTTCGTCCGGCTTCGGTAAGCGGGTCAACGTGTCCGCGCCAAGCGACAACATTCCGTCGATGATCCATCAGTGCGCGTGCGGCAATCCAACGCTGGACCCAACCGCGGTCACTCCGGTGCTCGAAGGCGGCACGTCGGCGTCGGCTCCGGAAACGGCGGCGGCAGCAGCAGTCGTGCTGCAAGCTGCGCGTTTAGCCGGAAAATCGCTCACCCCGGTGCAGCTGCGCAGCCTACTGATCGCGACCGGGCGGCAGTTACCCGATCCGCAACAGCTCGACGCTAAGATCGGCGTCGGTCCGCAGATCGATCTCACCGCGGCCGTGAAGACACTCCTCGGCACCAGCTACACCGCGTCGTCGCCGCAAATCTTGCGCGTCGCCATCGCGCAGCGCCAGGAGCTGGGAGAGATCGGCAGTGAGTTCGAGGAGAACACCGATCCTTCGAATATCGACCTGGCCGGACCGGCCGTTGGATTGGTCCAGACGCTCAGCGGTCAAAACCAGTACGGTCCCATTACGATCGCACCCGACTGGTATGGGATTCCCGCGACCGCGCATTACGCGCTCATCGTTGCGGGGCATGCCGTTCGCCCGTTGTCGACCAATCCGTGGGCCCGGCTCATGCCGCAAACGATTCTCAATGCGGCAGGTCAGCCGTTCGTGTCGTCCAGTGCGCGAACGGTGTCGCTAACGTACGAAGCCCTGGTCGGAAATCACATCGTCGCTCAGGCCACGTTCCCGTTGACGTTCGAAGCAAATGACGGCACGTATATCGAGTCGCTGGCACCGCAAGTTCCTCCCGTCGTAGCGTCGGGAACGGGGTTTACCGTCAACTACGACGTGACCGGCGTGCGAAACTTGCAGAGTCCGCAGCTCATCGTGGGCTCGGTCGGCCATTGGAATCCGTTCACGGCGCCGTACTTCCGCATCGTGTACAGCGTGCCGATCACGCAGCTCAAAGGCTCGGCAAAAATCCCCGCAAACGTACTGGCCGAAGGCGCCGGCATCTACGGCGTCGGCATCGAGATGAACACGCCGCAGCGCGTCGTCGGCCGCTTCGCACCGCTGCGTGTCTCCGGCACCTCTGCCGCGCGTCCGGCGGCGCCGGCACTCGCGCTTTCACCGTACACTCCCACCGGACACTTTCTTGCGGTGAGCCGCGTACAGCCGGGATTCACCGTTTCGTACGACGTTTCAAGCGTGCGCGGTGCGACGGGCGCGATGCTGGAGTTGTCGGCACCCGGCCCGACGCTGTCCGCCCTCGAGAACGTTTTCGAGAACGCGTTCGGTTCGATGCGCGACGACAACGGCATCGATACCGCGTCGACGGTCTATCAACCGTTGAGCGGGCTCAGCGGGTCCGTCGCGCTCGACGCGTCCAAGCTCGGCCTCACGAGCTCGCTGCTGTACAACGTTCGTGTCGTCCCCGTATCGGGGGGTGCCGTCGTCGGTGAGGCGTCACCGGTGTCGACGCTCGAGTTCGACGACGTCGTTGCGCCCGGCGGCGCCGACGTCAGCGCTTTCGACGTCGAACCGTCCAGCGCCGGTACGGTTTCGACGCTGTCGCTCGACGGCAACGGCAACGTAACCGAGAGTGCCGTGTATCCGTATCAAAGCTCGAACGAGTCGTACGGCAACGCGCTCGTCGACGACACTTCCGGTTCGAATCAGTACTACGTCATCGGACAAGATACGCAGCTCGGGCAGGTTGGTACGATCGTATACAGTCCGACTGCGAGCGGTAACGTGCAGAACTTCGTCGCTCTCAACGCGACGACGGGCGCGCAGTTGGCAAGCGTTCCTCTCGCCGGCGGCTTCGCGCTCGCACTCACCGGGCGCGTCGACGGCGTGCGGCACCGTGCGGCCGTTCTCGAGTATCAATTCGGAACCATCGGCTCGACGATTCAGCCCGTCGATCTCACGACGGAAACCGCCGGCGCCGTAATTTCGGCGGGAACGCGTGCGTTTAGCCGCGCCGGTCAGCCCAACGCGATGGATTTGGATCCCACGAGCGGTCTGCTCTACCTCACGGCGCTAAACGAAGGCACCAACTGCGTCATCTTGCCGTCCGGCGTCGAAACGATCGATCTGGGCGCTGCTACCGTCTCGCCGAAAGCATCGCTGCCGACTTGTATGGCCGGCCTCGCCTCGGATCGTGCCGGTTCGTCCGTCTATCTTACCAAGGGCGCGCTGGAATCGATCGGGCCGGGCATCGCACCATTCCCTTCGTCGCTCGTGACGGTACAGGATAATCCACTGCAGCTTGGAGCGACGAACACCTTAACGGACCGCGCCTGCTTCATGCCGGCGAGCGATCCGGTCGCCCACGTAACGCTCGTAGGCTGCATCGCTCCCTCGGACTATTTAATCAACAATGCGGCCATGAGTGTGATCGAAGTCATCGATCAAAACAGCAAGACGGTTCTCAAGCGCATTCCGGCCTTCAACTTCGCCTATCCGGCCGTCAGCGGCATTCCGTACATCGATCGCGGCGTGCAGCTCGATCCCGCCACGCGAACCGGCTGGACGTACTCGCCGTTCGGGGACGCGCTTCAGCAGTTCTCGTACTGATCGCCTCCGAGATCGACCCGCCATGTGCCATGGTTGTGCCTTTTTTAATCAAGGCGCATGGCGGGTCTACGGCATCGTCGTATCGTAAAGCGTCGCTCACTGCCAGATGAAACCAAAACTATCACGCGTTCGATCCCCTAAACGACCCGCGGCGGCTTTATGCGCCGCTCTTTTGTGCGGCGCGTTTTTCCTCGGTCTTTCGTCCCCGGTAGTCACCATTGCCGCACCTCACCGGGGCCCCATCGCCACGCCGACGCCGAATCCGCCTGCGGTTCTCAGCTTCCAAATCATCAAAGCTTCTCGTGCCGCCGCGATTCTGCAAAGCATCTATCCTTCCGCAGAAATTCGCGTCGACTCGCATGCCAACGCCGTCATCGTGGTCGCGCCCGGTTATGAGGAAGAAGGCATGCGCACGATCGCCACCGGGATCGACGTAAAAAACCCGACCGACACGCAGGTCGACGCCGTTCAGCTCAAGGTGATCAATCCCAGCGAAGCGGCAGCGCGCGTGAGCGGTGTCTTTCCGGGCTCGCGCATCATGTCCGCGCCCAACCACAACGTCATCGTGATGGCCAACCCCACGGACATGACCCAGATCAAGGCGATCATTGCCGCGATCGACACGCCCGCCCCGACACCGTCACCCAAACCGCGCTATCCGGCCGAAGCCGTGCGCGTCACGCAGCGCAACGTTAAACAAGTTGCGCGCGCCGTTGCCGCCGAGGCTCCCGGGGTACGGGTCGCGGTCTCCGGCAGCGAGATCGTACTGGCCGGCCCGCCTGACGACGTCGACCACGCGAAGACGCTCATTGCCGAACTCGACGTGCCGCAGATGGGCACGCAGTACACGCAAGTGTATCGGCTCAAATACGTCGATGCGGGATCGGTTGCCGATCTCTTCCGCCGCTCGTTCCCGAATCTCGCGGTGCAGGTCAACTCCGATCTCAATGCGATCACGGTAACCTCGAACCTTACGGTGCAGCGCCGCATCGCCGACGCGATCGGTCAGCTCGACGTCGCACCGCCGGGCGCACAAGGCGGAGCGGCCGGCGGGGGCGGCGGTGGTGAGTCGGGCGTCGAAGTCCTCGATCTCAAGGCTGCAGTACCCGGATTACAGGGGGCCGCATCCACGAGTGCAACCGACATCGCGACGACGGTTACGAACGCGCTGTCCAGTACGGCGTCCGATCTCAAGATCACGGTACCGCCCAACTCGACGCAGTTAGTGCTTACGGGAAGTCCGTACAGCATCAAACTTGCCAAAGAGCTCGTCGACAAGCTCGACGTGCAGCCAGTGATGGTAGCGATGGATACCGAAGTGCTCGAAGTCGATGAAGGCACGAGCAAACAGCTCGGCCTGCAGTTTCCGACCTCCGCACTGTCCACGACGTTTTCAGAGGTGGCGCCGCTCTATCCGGCCGGCAACACCGTTCCAGGTGCGGGGCAGCAGATTCCGTACCTCAACTTCATGCCGCTGATCCGCACGCCGATGCAGTTGACCGCGGTTCTGAACTTTCTCGTCTCCAACAGTCACGCCAAGATCTTGGAAGATCCGCGCATCACGACCGTCTCAGGACGCACCGCATCGCTGCGAGCAGGCGAAACCGTCAACATTCTGACGACTGCCGGCGGCGGCGTCGGCACGGTGGCGACCACGCAAGTGCAGAGCTTCCAAACGGGCGTCACGCTCGACATCACTCCCGTCGTCAACCAAGGCAACTACATCACCGTAACGCTGCATCCGTCGGTGAACTCGATCGCCGCAATCTCGGCTGCCGGCGTTCCCAATATCCAGACGCGTGACACGACCACCACCATCGGATTACACGACGGTGAGACGATCGTCATCGCAGGCCTGATCGAAGACCTGGACCAGCGTACCGTCCAAAAGATTCCGATTCTCGGCGACATTCCGTTAATCGGACCGCTCTTGTTTTCGTATCACAACACATCGCACACACGAAACGAGCTCATCGTTACGGTGACGCCGCACATCGTGCGTGCCGGCGAAAACGGTGAGATCGGAAAAGGCACGCTTGGAATTCCGAAACCTGAGGGCTTACCGACCCTACCCCCGGGAACGGAGTTGCCGCCGCCGCGTAAGGAACCCGTCGCCGAGCCGACCCCGTTCGAAATGCCGACGCCGGCGGAAGAGCCCTCTCCCGTCAACGTGCCCACGCCGTTCCTAGGACCGACGCCGCCCTCGAATACGCCGCCACCGGGCGGTGTAAGCCCGACGTCGACGCCGAAGCCGATGGCATCGCCTAGTGCAAACGGCAGCCCGGGACCGCTCCCTACGGCTTTTTCACAAACAAACGTCTACACGTTCGGACAGGCTCCACAAAACAATTACGCGCCGAGTAACGCCGCTCCGCAGATTTACTACGTGCAAGTATCGCCGTCGGTGGTGAAAAACGGAGCGCAAATGACGATTTCCGCAATCACGACGACGAACGTCACGAAACTCGCGTTTGGTCCGAACGCGATCGTTCCGATTGCAAACATGCAAAGTATCGGCCCGGGTCAATGGCAGTCGACCTTCCCCTTTTCCACTGCCGGTTCGCCGATGGCGCAGGGCAGCGTTACGATGTCGCTAACCGCGACGAACGGTACTGGGGCGACGGTCTCGCTGCCGATCCCGTTGTCGATATCCGGTCCATGACCGCGAAAGGGATTTCAGCATGAACGTCAGCGTTCGAGGCACGTGGCTCGCATTGATAATCGTAGCGCTCTCCGGCGCGGCGCTGTCGAGTTGCGGAAAGCTGAACCTAACTCCGAGCGGCGGTGGCGGCGGTCCGACGCCGACCGCGTCGGCGAGCACTTCTCCTACGCCGGGCGTCTGCGCAACACTCAATCCCAGTTCGAACACGGTCGTCGTCGCAATGAGCAGCAGCATCGCTGCGGTCGGAGTTCCCACTTATGGTCCGATCGGAGGATACTCCGTCGTCAATCTCAACGACGGCACGTTTCCGCAACAAGCGACGGTCATCAAACAGTACATCAACGCCAACGGAACGCCGGCGCCGATCACCGCTAACAACGTCTTGCAGTTTGCTAACGGTGAAAGCGCGTACGGCCCGAATCATTCCGCCGTCGGATTCAAGGGAGATGCGTTCCCCAGCACTCCGCACGCGTTTGCGTCGCCCCTGGTGCTGCCGATCGGGACGGCGATCAGCAACAATACGACGTGGTCGACCGGTCGAATTGCCGCCCCGTTCGGTAACTACGGGAGTTGCTTGTCGAAGTCGTTTACGATCAAACAGGGCACCTATTTTTTCGGCGATCTCGACTTCTACAACATCACGACGTTCCGCGACGTGCTCGTGGTCGGCACTCCGGCGCCGCGCGACGTGTGGCGGCAATACCCTCCGCCGGCGACAAAACTCCGGTAGATGCGGATCAGCGCTTCCTTCTGATCCACGGATAGGCGCGAATCGAGTTTGATAGCGTGCTCGACGATCGAGAGATTCGCAAGCTCGCGCTGTCCGCGGGAAAACGCACCGAGGCTGCTCCACGGCCGTTATTGCGATCGTTATCCGTCATCGTTACACCGGTTGCGACGCCCAATCTTCCCCTGATGTTTGTCGGCGCCTTCGAGCCACGCATCGGCGCTCTCGCCGCGCGTCGCGTGATCGCGCGTGTAGTACGATCGAGTTGTGCAGATACGTGATCGCACCGGGAATGAAGGTTAGTAGTTGAATGGTGCAAGCTGCTCCTCGCCGGGGCCCCTGATATAGCCGACACGCTGCGCCGGGTTCAGTTGGAGACCGGCCGCTACGGCATTGAAGCCCCCTCCTACCAAAGCAACCCGCGAGATAACTTTCTGCAGATTGCCGCTCTCATCGTAGACGAAGATGCGGCTCAAGGCATTATTGTCGCCGGTTCCGGTGACCCCGTACAGGTCTGCGACTAAGAAGAGATGGTGAACCGGGTCGGCCGCCGCGAGAACATAGAAATGCTGCAGCGCAGGTGGATTCGGCGAACCGAAGGACGGCGGAGTGATCTCAAAACCGGTCTGCGACGTGAGGTTATAGACACCGATGCCTCCGTCGCATTCGCCCTTCGTCGGAATGACGGCGGTAGCCGTGCCGGAGTCCACTGCCGTGCTCCACACGCCATGTTGAACTCCCGTAAACGAGCCAACCGCACCGCTCGCGAGATTTACCGTAACGATGACCGGCGCGCCGCAGTCCGTCGGAGTGACTGTGCCGCCCCCAACGGCGATGGCGGTACCCGTGCTCGAGGTATTCTCGGCAAATCCGTACACTTCCGGCGGAGATCCTAAGCCCTGAAGCGGCGCCGAGATGTTGTAGAGCAAACTCGACGTGTTCTGCTGAATTTGCGAGGTGAAGACATTGAACGTAGAGCCTGCCCGCTCGAGAAACGCCACGTTATCGTTGGCTTGGTTCACCGCGCTTGCGTCGATCAAAGCGTACGAGAGCGGGACAGGCGCAGTCCACGAACTCCCGATCGTTCCCGCCGCTACCGGGTTGAGGAGATTGTAGGTAACAGTGGGACTGCCGGCCACATTGAGCCCTCCGAATAGCCCGACGTCGCTGCCGTAGATGCCCGGGCCACCTCCGGTGATGAAGGGAACGGCAAAATACACGGTGCCGGCGCCCGACTCGACGGTCTGGGTGATCGCATTGGTCGTTTGATCGAAAGTTTCGATAGCGCTTAACGGGAGTTGGCCTGAGGCGGTGTTCTGAAGATCGGTAATGAAGCCGTCGAGGCCGTTGCCGTTTACGCCGTACCCTTCGGCGATACGTCCACCATCGGCTGGAACGACACCGTCCATCGTGATCGTGCTCACATCGCCGGCTTCCCCGGCAGCAACGCCGCCTTCCATTGGAATGACGCGTACGACGTGGTTCATCGTTGAGTAGAGTCCGGCCGTCTTACCGCTGAGCGTGATCGTGCCCGACGTGCCGCTCAACGGCGCGAAATAAATCGATCCCGTGTCGACACCGTTGTCGTCACGTTCCGATCCGTTCGGATTGTTGAAGGGATTATAGATCTCCGACTGACCCAAGGTCGGACCGGCAGCGCTGATCTCTAGCGCTGCGCCGGTTGCACCGGAGACGTTGCTAACGTCGTACGAAAGCGTAAACGTGCCGTTATACGGCAGATCCAGGTAGTGCCCCGGCGTCGAGCCGTTGAATGCGAGCAGCGGCGCCGCGGGACGCCGGTCGGTGCGCTGCGGTGCGACGCGCGTGAACGCATACTCGCAATAGCAGCCGTATGCGCCCCCAGTGGCAGCGTTCGGCTCGATGCCGACGCTGTAGAGGCCGCCGCCCTGCAGCGCACTGACAGGCACTTGAACTGTGCCTTTCGACGCTGTTAGCGGTAGCTTGTAGACGGGGTGGTAGTAGATCCCCGTCCAACCGTCGATGCGCCCGGGCTCCGAAACCATTAGCGTAGGACCTGGAATTCCGCCCACAGGGACGTGGCTGAAGTCGTAGGTAACCGCGATGGTCGGACCCTTTACCACTGCCGGGACCTGCGGTGCGAGCACTTCGTAACTGGTTGCATCCGCAGGACCGAAGGTGAGCGAGAAGGTCGTCGAGACGCTTTTCCCGGGACTGCTTGCCGTGTATGCGAGTTTTACGGTGCGGCTGGAGGCCGAGGCGAGCGGCAACCCGGCCGCGTTCAGGATCGTCCCCGGCAGGAGCCGGGCCCACGGCGCCGTCGACAATGCCCTTCTGGTTCCGATGACGTTCAAGCTGTACTTCGTAGCTGCAGAGACGAACTCCCAATCCGGCGCAATCGTAATCCACTGATACGCATCGGCGTCATCGGCGCACGCGGAACCACAGTATTGATCGTGTTGCAGATCGATATTCGCCGGATCGGTATCGCTGACGAAGAGCCCGTCATAGTCGATATCACCGTCGTTGCGGCGCTGTTCGACCGCAACGCGCGGGACGGACGGCTTGTCACGAACGCCACCCTGCTCGAACAACGTCTCGACGGCTCGGCGCACGTCGATTTGTGGACCAACGTTCAGCGCCGTGTCAGCTTGCGAAACCGGGGGCACGGCGCTTCCGCTCTGCTCGAGGAACGTCCGCAGCTTCACTGGATCGTTCAGCGGGTGTCCTGTCAAGCGCGCAACCTGCTGCACGACCGCGGCGGTCGCGGCGATTTCCGGCGAGGAAGCCGACGTGCCGCCATTGATGTCGACGATCACGGCATCGTCCGCTCCACCCGGCTGGTGTTCGAACGCGATGATATTATCTGAGGGTGCAGAGAGGCTGACCCTGCTGCCAAAACCGCTGGAAAATGAGGTGAAGCCCGTCCAACGCGTTTCGGTGTATGCATGCTGCGCCTCCGAGGATGCGTTGCTCGCGTACTGCGGCGGATTCGAAAAGATGTCGTCCAAGGTCGTGCCGCCCGCGGCGATCGAGCCGCTGTCGAAGTCGAGCGACGGCACGGTCGAATAGGCGATGTCGTTGAGATTCGTGGGCGTTCCGCGAGGTGGAAGTTGATTTGTCGGGGCGCTGCCTCCCGAAGGGCCGATCGCGGCGTCCGTATTGCCCGAGCGAGTGCCGTCATTCGCCGCGATGGAAACGACGATACGATCGTGCACGATCGATGCGACGATCGCCTCGGTCAGCGGGTCGTCTTCCAGGAAGCGACCCGGGAATCCGTACGCATCGAGACCGTAACCGAGGCTAGCGGTAATGACGTTCGGTCGAGGGGTCTGCATTGCCGCGCCCAGCAGCGCGGCTTGAATGTCGGTGATGGTCGAGGCCGGATCGGACGGAACGACCAGGCGATACTGCGCGCCCGGTGCGATGCCGACGAGATCGGTCAGGCCGCTGCCCTGCTCGCCTCCCCGCTGGAGGGCGTGCGGCAGCGGTGCCATCTGCGTAAAATCGAGATCGATCTCGTCATCGTATGGGTCGACTCCGCAGACCTCGCCCGCTCCGTTGAGGTTTCCGCTACCGTCCGCAGTGTATGTCGGAATGAGCGGTAGCGAAGGCAGGTTGATGTAACGCTGGGCCCCGAGGATTTCCGTCGTAGGTCCGTAGTCGGTCGCGTACAAGTGGCAGGGATCGCTCGAGTTACTCGCGGCGCTCGCATCGTCGAGATCGCCAATTGAGACATTGGTGATGATCTCACCCTGGCCGGGCAGTTGTTGGAAGTGCCGCTGAATTTCGTCGTACGCGGCGATCGCATCGGTGCTCGGGGCGTTCAGCATGCTCTGTAGACTAGACGCTGCTCCGTAGTTGTCCGGCACGTAGGTTTGTGTTAGCGGTCGCATCGATGTGAGCGAGGATCGGCGCAATGCCTGCGCGCGCTGCAACGCATGCCGCTTTGCCTCGTCGTTGAGTGGGACGGAGTTCGTGTGCATCGCCGTGACGGTCCAATCGGGCGAAACGTACGCGACCTCCGTCACTTTCAAGAGCGCTTGGACGGCATGCGGCACCGACGCGTTGGTAAGGTGGAGTTTGTAGGCATTTGCAAAATCCAGGACCGCGTGCCCGGCCGGCATCTGGACGCCGCTGCGCAGCGCAGACAATGCCGAGCGATTGACCCCCCTGAAGAGCCGTTCGCTGCGATCGACGCCCAGCTCAGCCAGCACACGGTTGATGCGAGCGTCGCTCGTATACTGCGGCAGAGCGGCGGCCGTTGCGTGATGCGTGGCAGCGCGGCGCAGCGCGAGAAGCATCTCATTGCCGACCGTGATCGTTTCTTGCGACGCGCTGACGCCTTCACGGTAGACGACGACAAGCCAACCTGGCGCATACGGATGCACGGCCGGCTCCTTGGCGAGCATTTCCATGATCTTGTACTTGTCCGGCAACCTACCGCCGGCCTGATTCAGTCCCCGCGGATGAGGGACGGTCGGGATCGTGCGCACCTCGATTTGCGCGCGATCTTTGGCATTCGAATAGATCAAGGCATGACCGTCCGCGTACACGGTAGCGGTTTTTCCGTTGGGAAGCGACAGCTCGTAAGCGACGGCGCTACCGCGCGCACTATACGGCTGCGTCTGAGCGGCCGCCTGCTGCGACGAAGCCAGCGGCACGAGGAAGGCCGCGGCCAAAGCGAGGGCGGCACTCCGCCGCGAGCATGATGTTGCACCGGACATGTATGATCCTCCAACGCGATTCGGGAAGAGAACGAGAGACGTGAAAGATCCTTTCCCCGGGAGGCGGCGGTCGCTGCCTCGCACGTCACGCCGATGCAAGACTCTGCACAAAGGACGTGCAAAAAGGGACTTCCGAAGGAGCGTAAACCGCCATGACGATGCGCGCGAACCCGGCCACTTCATGGGATTCGGCATGCCGTCACCTCTTTCGGCACGTTGACGAGGCCGGCGAACTACGGCGCAATCCAATCGTCAGCCGTTTCTTCCCAAACGGTCCTGTGGATCACGCCGACAAACGTGCTGTCGAAGCAGTTCGCACGGCTATCGTCGCAGCGCTCGAGGAATACGAACTCGATGCATTCTCTCGAGGACGCATTGAAGAGAGCCGCCGGCGCCGCGCGATCGTCGCCTTAAACATCCTCGAGCATCGATCGGCCGACACGGTTGCTGCCGAACTGCATCTATCGCGAAGGCAATTCTATAACGAGCGCCGTGCGATCTGCGAACGCATCGCCCGGGCACTTGGTGCCGAGCAGCAGCACGCCCCCTCCTCTCCGGGTTTCGTCGCCTTGCGACCGGATGTCATTGCAATCGCTCACGCAAGGCAGCTCCTGGAGGGCTGCGAACCGCAACGCGCGTTCGGTGTGCTCGACGATGTAGCGCACCGCGCAAGCGATCCGATGCGGCAAGTCGAGGCCCGATGCCTCATGGGAAGCCTTTTGACCGCGCAATTACAGTATGACCAAGCAAAATGCCAAATAGATATTGCACGTCGGCTTCTATCGGGACAGGTTTCCGATATCTCGGAATCTCTTATCGAGCCTTCTCAAGCGCGTATTGACCTAGCGCTTGCGCTCCTCGCATCGAGTAATGGCCGTTCCAGTGAAACGAAGCAGCTCATCCGGAAAGTCTTGAGCGCGCTTCGTCGCACTTCCAGCGACGACCAAGAGCATCGAGAGTTCCATGTGGACGCGCTCTTATTTGCCTCCGAGCAGGCGAGCACGAGCGGCGAATTCAAGGCCTTCCGCCATCACCTTGCCGCTGCGCAGTCAGTCTTGTCGACCATCCGCAATCAAAGCCTACGGCAGAAAGCGCGACTCCTGTGGCTCGCCGGCACGTTCAGCAACCTCAACGATTCTCGCGCGACCTTCAGCGACTCCAGCCTAATGCAGATTGCCGCGCGTTCTATTGCGGAGAACGCCGGCCTGATCCTCACAGCGATCGACGCGGCGCTCCGTTTAGCATACGATTACGCATTTGGCCTCGGCGATTACGATGCAGCGTTACGGCAGGCGCTGCCGGCGGTGGATATTGCGTTACGAACGAGGAATCCCGCGCTCATAGGTTCGGTCTGCCTCGATGCTGCCGCGATCCGGCGTGCGAGTCGCCAATTCGGCGAATCCCTCAAACTGCTGGAGATCGTTAGGCGGCATGGCAAAGTCAACGCCCACGGCAATGTCCTTCTGCACCTTGAGCTATCGGCAATCTACCTGGCGCTCCGGGATTATCATCGCACGAGAACGTTTGCCGAAAAGGCGTGCGATCTCGCCGCCAGTACGAAGAATCGTCGTCTCCGGGCTTCAGCGCTTCGGATGTCCGCGATCGCTCATTTTCGCGATCATGAGACTGCGATTGCGCGCGAACGCATTATGGAATCTCTTGAACTCGTCGAACGCTTCGGCAACCGGCATTCCACCGCCGGTACGTATTTTGCGTCCTCGATCATCACCGGCAACCGCGAGCACGCACGCCTCGCCAACGGGTTGAATCCCCGCGCCGTGTCCTTGTACGCCATCGCGTAACTCGCCCCAATCGCGAGCGGCGCATTATATATCCAACTCGCCGTTGATGTGGAAGACGGCGCCGGTGATGTAGCTCGCGCGACGCGAGCGACTTCTTCGGGTTTGCCCAAACGCCGCTGTGGAATCTTTTCGATGACTTTCCGAGCGCCGCCGCCGGAATCGCCGCCACCATTTCCGTTTCGATGAACCCCGGCGCGACCGTGTTCACGGTAATGCCGCGCTGCGCTATCTCCAGTGCGAGACCCTTCGTGAACCCGAACAGACCCGCTTTCGGCGAGATTCTCGCGCGCACACCACCGTGTAGTGCTCCTTGACCAGATGGCGTCGTTCTTAAAACTTGGCTAGCCAGTGTTGAGCTGTCACTGCGATCCGGGCCCAGCCGGCGAACTCGCATGCCGCAAGGTCCGAGTGTTGGGCGTTTAACCACGTCCAGGCCACTACGGAGCGTTGCGCCACTCCGTGCCACTTGGCTGCGTACGCCGCACCCCCGAAGAGTCCGGATAAAACGGATCCCCCGCTTTCGCGAAGGATTCCGCTGGTTGAAACGGCTCCAGGTGCTGAACTCGTCCTTCGACTTCGGCGTTTCGCGCCTACCGTCAGGATGGCAATTTGAGGCCTATTGGACAGACAGCTACTAAGCTAGCCACCCGGGCGACGAAACTCCGATACATTCGAATGAGCGCTTCCCGCTAAAATGAACCCCACTCGTCTTGCCACTTGATGACTTGTTTTTGCCACGTCGCGCACGTTGTTCCGCTGTCGGTTCCGCAGTAGGTTACAGCGCATTTTTGGAGTTTCCGTGCAGCAAGTTCGATCGCATCTATAGCATTTACGTGTGTCGTGGCGTATTCCATCCAGGCTCTCCACGTCGTCAATAGGGCGTCGGCGTAAGTCTTTTTCTAAGTCGGGCAGAGCTGGGAGAAATAATCGACATCGCTGTTGTATCGCGCCGCCGATTGCGCAATGTGGTCCGGTGAGGGCGAGTTCGGACTAGCGAGGTCATCCACCCTCGTAGTGTTGGTTTCGAGGTCCTTCGCAAAAGCGTCTCTAGACGCAGAGCAATCCGATGTTGTCGCAGCGCGGAGGGCTGCCGGCCAAAGTACGACCAAAGCGAAGATCAAGAATGTAAGTCGCACGCCTTCTCGACGAGCAATGAATACTGCAGGCGCCTGAACTGCGGGTAGCCGCCGTCGGCGACGAAACTCCGGTAGATGCGGATCAGCGCTTCCTTCTGATCCACGGATAGGCGCGGATCGAGTTTTATCGCGTGCTCGACGCCGTGAGTCTGGTCCACAAGTGCGGGCGCATTCCGCTAATCGACGTCGGTACGCTCGCACTCGTCCGAGCGGGCAAAATAGCGATCGAGCCGGGTATCGAGCGACTAACAATAAACGGCGTACGATTCAAAAGCGGGAAAGAGAAACCATGAGATGCGATCGTTCAGGCTACGGGCTTCAGTTCGAGGTTGGAAGATTTTCTCGGCGATCGTTCCAAAGTTCTAAACGAGCGCGGCTACCCGGCCGCGGTTGATGCGTCGCGGTCTCGAGACCAGCGCTCATCGCGTGTGACGGCATTTTCCAATCTAACTATTTTGCAGTATTCGGACTGAACACCGCTGGGTGCAGATCGGGACTCCCGTCCTATCGAGCGTGCGCGAACTCTGACACTCGCGGCTTTCGCCGTCGCCGACGGAAGCTTCATGCGTCAGTTGTCTTTTATGGCGTTTGTCAATAACTGAAGGGCTGCAGTTGTGCGGCGAGCGGGCCGAAGATGTAGCCCGTTCGCGTCTTGAAGTTGAGCTGCAGATCGTTCGCGTTGACGGGCAGACCCGTTACATAAAGATTGAAGTGCTCCAGTTTCTTGAGCAGGTTGCCGTTTTCGTCGTAGACGTACACCGCGCTCATCTGGTTGTTATTTCCGGGCTGGCTGTCGCCGCCGACCATCTCCGAGAGAATCAAGTGGCGTACGGGATCGATCGCGTTGAAGAGGCCTATATCTCCGGGCATCGTGACGTGCATGCCGGCGTGCGTCGACAGGTCGATGATGTTGAGGCCGTTGTCGCACGAGGTTTGGTAGGCCGACTTATTCGTCGTCGAATCGATCACCGCGTCGAGCGGGAACCCGCTGCCGATTCCGGAGAACGTTGCGATCTGTCCGTTAGTTAAACTGATGCTCGCGAGAGCCGGCGGTCCGCACTCGGTTGAGAAATCGGCGAATCCCACGAGTCCGGTTTGTTTTGCGGTGTTCTGTGCTAGGCTCAGCGCAAACGGTCCCGAGCTCGCCGGCAGCGCAGCGGTGATATTGTACGTAGGGCCAAACGTATTCGCGACAAGATTTGACGTGAAGACCTGGTACGGCGCGGTTCCGAAACCGGCCGGATCGCCGCTGAGAACGAACGCCGTCGTATTGTCGGCGTTGGGTGCCGTCTGCACGATGCGTGAGACGCCATCGTTCAGCGCGGGGGGCTGCCACGGTGCGGTAAAGGCGTTTGCACTGACGGGGCTCATCAGGCGGTACGTGCTCGCGCTCGGCGGGCGCCCTGCAATCGTCAAATCTTCGGTCCCGACGATGCCGATGTCGCTTCCCCAAACGCCCGAATTGGTTGAGAAGTAGTCTTCGGTCGAGGCCGATTCAGTTAACTTTGCCGCGCTCGTCGATTGCGCGAATGTTTCGGCACTCGCAAGAAACGTGCTTTGTGGGGTTACTTGCCACGAGGTGAGATAGCCGTCGTTGCCCGTCGAGTTGATCGCAAATCCTTGATCGACGGTGCCGCCGTCGAGAGGTGCCACGCCATCGTACGCGACGGTGCTGACGCCGCCGGCTTCACCGGCCGGCGTCATTCCCGCAAGCGGAATGACTCGAACGACGTGATTGAATGCCGCGACCATCCCGATGCGCTTCGGGTCGAGAACGATCGAACCGCGCTGGCCGACGACGGATGTGGAATACACGGAGCCAAAGTCGACGCCGTTATCGTCACGGACAGTCCCGCCCGGATTGTTGAACGTATTGTAGAGAAAGAGTGCGTTTGGTGCGGGTGCGCTCAACTCGATAAGGGCGCCTGTCGCGCCGGGTATGTTCGAGACGTCCCAGGCTACAGTGAAGGAACCGGCCGTGGGAATTTCCGCGAAATGTCCCGGCGTCTCGCTTGCGGTACTCACGAGCGGAGCGTTGGCTTCGACGTTATGGAGCGCGCGCAGCACGTGCGCGTACGCGAAGTCACTCACGTCGGTACCGCCGTTAGGGTCGGGACGAGTGCCGATGCCGATCCCGTACACGCCGTCGCCTTGAAGTTGGCCGACCGGAATGTGGATCGTTCCCTTCGCATTCGGCAATGCGTGCACGTATTGCGCATGGAAGATGAATCCCGTCGCGGGGTTCACGCGCCCCGGTGACGAGATGACGACGAGCGGCGTCGTCGCCGAACGTACGTGGGTGAGATCGTAGGTAACGTCGAGTTCGTTGCCACGAACCACGCTATCGACGATCGGAGCGAGCGCATCCATCGTGGTGCCGTCACTCGGTCCGAACGTCAACGTGACCGGCGCCGTCACCGTGCGGCCGCGATCTCTGACTTGGTACGCGAGCGTGACCGTGCGGTTCGACGACGACCCAAGCGGAAGGCCTGCTGCCGCGAGAATCGCGTTCGGAAGTACGCGTGCCCACCGCGTAGTCGCGAGTTTCGTCTTCGTGCGGTGTTGGTTTGTGACGGTCAGCGTGAACTGCGCGTAACGAGAGAGGCCTTCCCAATCGGGCGCGATCGTGAGCCACGCGAGTCCATCGTTTCCGGTGGGGAGATTGGTATTCGGGTCGGCCGGTCCCGCAAGATCGATGTTCGATGGATCGGTGTCGGTGAGAAACACGCCTCCGAAAAGACCGAGCACACGGCGTTGCTCGACGGCGACACGCGGCGACGAAGTCGTGACAATCGTTCCATTGAGCTGCAATAGCGTTTCGACAAGTTTCGTTAGGTCGATTTGCGGGCCGACGTGAAGGTTATCATCGGCTTGCGGAACGTTTGGAACGTTCGCGGCGGTTTGCGTCAAGAGCGTGCGTACGGCAACCGCGCTAGTGAGCGGACGACCCACCAAACGTGCAACTTGCAACGCGACGGCGGCAGCGGCCGCAGTTTCCGGCGCAGACGCCGACGTGCCGGCTTCGAGAAACACGTCGACGTCGGTAGCCTGTCCGCCGGCGGTGTGCTGCATCGCCGGGATGTTGTCGGCGGGCGCGGAGACGTTAACGCGCGTGCCGAAGCCGCTGGAGAATTCGGTCATGCCGTTGTATCGCGTGACGGGAAAGGCGTGCTGCGACGCCAGCGGCGCGTTGCGCGGATCCTGCGGCGGCGCGGAAAAAACGTCGTCAAGCGTGGTTCCACCTGCATCGATCGCGCCGCTATCGGTCACGGCCGACGGCGCCGTTGAGAGCTCCACATCGTTCAAATCGCTTGGCGTGCCTCCCATCGCGACGACATTCGTCGCGGCGCTTCCGCCACTCGGCGCGATTGCGGCGTTGGTGTAGAGGCGCAGGCCATCGTTCGCTGCGATGCAGACGACGATGTTCTGTTGATGCACGATCGAGGTAACGATCGAGTTCGTGATCGGGTCTTCCTCGAGATACCGGCTTGGGAATCCCAGTGAGTCGAGTCCGAACCCGAGGCTCGCCGTAATTACGTTTGGCCGCGGCGTTTGCTGCGCGGCCGCGAGAAGCGCCGCGTCGATATCGGCGATCGTCGCCGCCGGGTCCCCAGGAACGATCAAGCGATACGACGCTCCAGGCGCGATGCCGAGCAGATCGGTAAATCCCGCGCCCTGATTTGCGGGACGTTGGAGATTGTGCGGGAGCGGCGCCATCAGGGAGAAATCCAAGCCGACTTCGCCGAGCACAGGATCCGCCGAGTTGCAAACCTCCGCCGAGCCGCTCAATTTTCCCGAGGCATCCGCAACGTATGCGGGAATGAGCGGCATTGAAGGCCAGTCGATATAGCGTTGTCCGCCGATCATCTCGGTGGTTGGTCCCGTATACGCTACCGCTCCGGCGCACGGATCGCCCGAGCCGCCGCCTTTATCAGCTCTGGGCCTGGGCGTGGAGGGCGGCCCGAGTGCGCTGACGTCGTCGAGATCGCCGATCGAGACGTTCGTAACGATCTCGCCTTGACCGGGGAGCTGATGGAATTTTTGAGCGATTTCGTCGTAGGCACCGATCGCGTCGACGCCCGGAGCATTGAGCATGCTCTGCGCACTCGCCGAAACGGCGTAGTTCGTCGGAACGTCTTGGTGGACGAGAACGCTCGACTGCGAGAGTCTCGGATTGAAACTCATGGAACGCGCGGCGTTTCGCGCTTTCTCGATGCTCGCGTGCGGAATGGCAATGCCGGGCGCGCGCATCGTCGCTATGTACCAGTTGGGAGAAGCGTAGGCCACCGACGGAAGCTTGAGCAGCGCGGCGACACCGGTGCGAGCGGAAGACGCGGTGATGTGAACGCGGTAGGCGTCGCTGGCAAAACGCCGGATGCGATCTGCGCCGAGCTTCGCGAGGACTCGGTTGACCTGCGAGTCGTTGGTATATGACGGAACGAATTGCAGTTGACGCGCAACTTTCAGCGCCGAGGCCGGAACGTTCACGAGATCGTTCGGCGTGCCGACCCCGATGCGGAACCGAACGATGACTTCATGGTTCGGGAAAGCGCTTGCCGGAGCACGTCTAAGCTGCTCGAGCATCTCGCTCTTCGAAGGCATCGCGAATGCGCCGTTGATGCGCTGGGGGCCGAGAAGCGAGGGCGTGAGTTTGCGATACGCGACGGTACGATGATCGGCTGACCAAATTCGCGCGATGCCGCTCGAGATAACGCTAGCGATGCTTCCGTTAGGCAAGGTGATCGCAAAGCGTTGCGCTGGAGCGGCGCCGCTAGGCGTACTTCCGATCAAACCGACAAGCGCGAGCAAAGCGGCCAGTTTCTTCATTTTTTCCTCGCGTCCCAGGCGTGGGAGCCCTCAGTAGATGATGAAAGCTCGTTGCTTGCTCGTACGCAGGCTTTCCTCGCGTCAAAGAGACTAAAAAGTGACACGGTTTGCGTGGGGAGGGCTCGCTTGCATTCGCCCGGCCGCCTATGCCACGGGTGAACGGCTGGTGAGACGAAGCATCTGCATCGCGGCGGCTCTTTTGCACCGACGCATTATAGTATCCAGCCATGCAGCTGCCTCCGCCGGCGTTCGGCGTGTAGAAGCGCATCTGTTTGAACGCCGGATCGGTTAGGTCAGGTCTTGCAGCTTCCATCCGTATATGCGTGGGCAGATTCTCGTGTCCCCACGAGGTTAACGAATGTTC
>DASRSM010000237.1:0-43911 GCA_035656415.1 Vulcanimicrobiaceae bacterium
CGGCGACCTGTTTGAGTATTTGCTCGGCCTGGTCGGGATTCTTAACGTTGGGAAGCTCGACGAGAATGCGGTCGGTGCCGACGTTGCTGATCGACGGCTCCGCCACGCCGAGTCCGTTGATACGGCGGTCGATGACCTCGCGGGTCTGCGCCTGAACTTGGCTGGTGATCTGCGGCACGTCGGCGGTCGGGTAGAGCTGCAAAAGCAAACGCGATCCGCCCTGCAGGTCGAGACCCAGGCGGATGGTTTTTTGAACCGGCACGATCGCCCAGAGCGAGAGCGCCGTAAGAGCGATAATAACGAGCGCCTTGACGGGCGTTTTGAGCTTATTCCAGGTCATTGGCTTCCGAACGGTAGGAGGGCAAGCAAACGGCCCAGGGCGGTGAGTCCCGCCGGGCCGGTGGACTTTAACCGCACAAGTTTATCCGGCCTGCCCAGGAGTGTCAAATGGCTAAGACCTCGCTGGGGACCAGCGTCAGATCGGCTGGGAGCTCCCCGTACGAAAAGACGTCGATATGCATGCCCGAGCGCGTCAGGAAGTCCGCCAATAGCGGGCGCAGGGCCGCGGTGCAGACGATCGAGGCGCCCTCGCGGGGTCGCGCGCCGGCGTAGCGTGCCACCTGGTCGCGCAAGGCCAAAGCCATGGACGGAGCGGCGGCATCGGTGCCTCCACGGGTCCACGCCGAAATCAGCGCGCGTTCGAACTCGGGGTCGAAAATAGCAGGCTCGAGCGTCGCAACGCCGCGGCGGCGCAAGAGCTCGGGCACGACGGCGCGCCGCGCGGCTTCCGCAAGTTCGTCCGCATCGCGCGTTCCCGCTTCCAGCATCGCTTCGAGAACGCGCACCGGATCGCGCGGCCACACCATTTCGCGCAACAGCAGCGTAAAGGCGCGATGCACGGACGCAAACGGCAGCGATTCGGTTCCGATTTCCTTGATGACCGACGGAACGCTCGATCGCAAATGCTCGAATAGCGTCTGCAGCTCTTGGCGTCCGACGAGTTCGGCGGCGTGCGCACGCACGACTTCGGCCA
This sequence comes from Vulcanimicrobiaceae bacterium, assembly GCA_035656415.1. Classification (GTDB taxonomy): domain Bacteria; phylum Vulcanimicrobiota; class Vulcanimicrobiia; order Vulcanimicrobiales; family Vulcanimicrobiaceae; genus JAFAHZ01. The sequence continues at coordinate 1,034 of DASRSM010000237.1, forward strand.
AATGCGAACCGAGAACGGAGATCGGATCGAACACCAGCGCTCCGCATGCCGACGCGGAGTCGGCGCGTTCGACGGGAATCCAGGCTGCAGGCAAACCGTACACGGGCTCGGATTCGATCGGTACGCCGAGGCGAGCGAGAACCGTCTCGTCTGCGACCGCCAATCGCCGTTCCAAATGAAGCGCGCCCTGCGTGACGAGCCGGTCGCGCACTCGAATGCCGTACGTATTTGCTTCGCGCGCGAGATCGTCACGCAGCCGGACGCCCGGAAGAACCACGCCGATGTCGGCCGCCAATGCGCGCCGCACTTCGCCGATACGATCGAGCAGTGCGTCTGCATGCGGCGCCACGAGTAAATGCGCGAGTTCCGCACCGACGTCGATCGAAACGGCGTCGACGCCGACGAGCCCCAACGCCAGTTCCGGACGCCGCATCGCTTGACGGCGAGCCCGATCGCGCGAGGCCGCCGCTTCGTCGTCGCCGCGCGTGCGATGCCGTTGTGCGAGCCACGCTAATCCGAACGCCGTCAATCCGAGCAGTGCGAAGAGCGGTCGCGGAAGTGCCGGGACGAAACTCAACGCCAGCAGCATCACGCCCACGCTGCGCAGCACCTCGGGACGCGCGCAGAGCTGCGCGGCAAGATCGGATCCGAGCGCGCCTTCGGATGCCACGCGCGTCACCATCATGCCCATCGCCGTGGAAATGAGGAACGCAGGCAGCGTCGTCACCAGCGCATTGCCGATGGACAGCAGGGCAAACGTATTGAGCGCATCGACGGCGGACAAGCCATGATACGCGACGCCGACGACCACGCCGCCGGCGAGATTGAGTGCGACGATTACTAGTGCCGCAACCGCATCACCCTTGACGAACTTGCCGGCGCCGTCCATCGCGCCATAAAAGTCGGCCTCACGCTGCACGGCCGCGCGCTTGCGTCGCGCGCCGGCAGCGTCGAGCACGCCGGCGTGCACGTCGGCATCGATTGCCATTTGTTTGCCAGGCATCGCATCGAGCGTAAAGCGGGCGGCCACCTCGGCAACGCGCTGCGAACCGGTCGCGACGACCACGAACTGAATCGTAATCAGTATCGCAAACACGATAACACCGACGACCAGGTTGCCGTGCACGACGAAGGCGCCAAACGCAGGGATGATCGCGCCGACGGCACCCGGCGTAGCGCCCTCCGTGAGAATCAGCCGCGTCGCCGATACGTCGAGCGACAATCGAAACAGCGTAGCGACGAGCAGCGCCGGCGCGAACGCGCTGAACTCGAGCGGATCTTCGACGGTCACGGAAAGCAACAGCACGAGCGCCGACGCAAAGATGTTCACGCCAAGCAGCGCGTCGAGCAGCCACGACGGCAGCGGAACGATCAAAATGCCGACGATGGCTAAAAGCACGCCGGCAAAAGCGTAGACGGGAAGACGCGTCACGAACGTAAGAGTCCGGCGCCCGAGAGCGCCGCTACGACTTCGGCGACCGCGACGAAGTGCGTGCGATCGATCGGATTGCCGACGCGACCGTCGCGATAGAGCGCCCGCGCGAGTGGAACGTTTTCCACGACCGGAATGCCGTATCCGGCAGCGAGAGCTCGCGCGCGAGCCGCTGCATCGTCCGCGGCGCGCACGAGGATAGTCGGCACCGGCACTGCAGGCGGATCGTAACGTAGGGCGACGACAACGTGCGTCGGGTTTGCAACGACGAACGATGCCTTCGCGACGTCGGCCACCGATCCGCGCAGCAGCGAACGATGCAGCGCCCGGCGCCGTCCGCGCTCGATCGGGTCGCCTTCTTGTTCTTTCGCCTCGCGCTTTCGGTCGTCAAAACTCATACGCAGCTTGCGCAGCCACGTGCGCCGCGCCGCAGCGTACTCGGCAACGGCGAATGCGGCGCCGACGAGACAGGCGGCCGCGGCAACTCGCTGCGCCGCACTCCAAATTCCAGCGGCAACGCCCTGTACGGATCCCGCGGTAATAGCTTGCGCTGCCGCCGCGCGTAATGCCGGCGCCATCGCGCACGTTGCCAACGCGAAAGCTGCAAGCGCACGAAGCCCGTGTGCGAGCGTCTCGCGCGAAAACATGCGTTTACATCCCTCGACGGGATTGAGACGCTCTAACTTTGGAGCTGGGAACAGAAAGATGCCGCCACCGTTTTGAGCCACTGCCACCGCGCTCCCGGCTAGAGCAGCGGCCGCAATCGGCAGCAGCGCTAACGCGACGATTGCGATGGAATCGAATGCTTCAACTCTGCCGCTCGCCGACCGTGCGATCGCGCGAAACTCGAGCGCGCCAAGGAACGGCGCCGATGCAACGAGCGCCGATCCTGCGGCCAAAAATGCGGCATTCGCGCCGAGCTCGGAACATCGCGCGACGTTGCCTTCGCGCCTGGCTTTCTCGAGGCGCTGCGCCGTGGCTTCGAACGGTTTTTCGGACTCGTCGCTCATTTGACCGGCAGCGCGAGTAACGGATAGCCTGCGCGCGCGGCGACGAGGGGTACCGCGCAAACCGTCGCGATCAATACGGCCGCGAACGCGAGCGGAAACGTCAGCGTGATGCTGCCGAATCGCGGAACGGCGCGCGAGAGCGCACCGAGTGCGATTTGAACGGCAAAGGCAAGACCGATCGCCGGCGCGGCGATTCCGGCCGCGGTCATCGCGACCGTTCCGGCCAGTACGGCGAGGTACGGCATCCATGCATGTGCGTCGAACGGTACGCCCGGCGCCAGGCGCGCGAAACTCGATGCGAACGCCGCAATCGTCGGACGGTAAGCGCCAAGCAAAAAGAAGCCGCCCGTAAACGCGAGCGACCACACGCGCCCGAATCCCGAGGGCGCGACGATCTGCGCGCTCGGCGCGATCGCCTTGACGCCCGCGTAATCATCGACGATTCGGCCTCCGGCATAAGCGGCATCGTACAGGAGCGACGCAGCCGCGCCGACGATCGCGCCGAGCAATATTTCCGTAACGAAAGCCAGCCCGAGACTCAGTCCGTCGCGCGGAACGTTTGTCGCGCTCGCGCCGGGTGCGATCGCCACCGTCAAAAAGGCCGCCAATCCGGCTCGCACGGGCGCCGGAACGCTTGGATGTGAAAAGCCCGGAGCGCGAAACGCAAAGCCGGCACAGCGCGCGAAGACGAGCGCGTCCCTTGCAGCGTAGTCGGTCACGAACCGGCGACGAGCGCGGGAATCGCGGCGAGCGCCCGATCGAACAAACCGGCCAGTGCGTGCATTCCCAACGAACCGAAAATCGCGACCGTCAGTCCGACTGCGATCACCTTCGGTAACAGCGTAAGCGTCTGTTCCTGTACCTGGGTTGCGGCCTGCACGACGGCCACCGCGGTGCCGACGATCGCAGAAACCGCAAGCATCGGCAGCGCGATCAGCGCGGTCGTGAACAGACCGTCGCGGACCAAGGCGTCGAAGGCTTCCATCGCACCGATCGTACGCACCGATAATAACGGGCTCGTTATCGCGTTATGACCGGACCGTTACGGACGGCTAAGGTTACCTTTCGCTGCAAGCGTCGTTACGAACTCAGGGCGCCAAGCGCTGGCGGCGAGCAAGGAAGAAACGATCGCTCGCGTCGCCGGCGACTTGTTGAGCGTGTAAAAGTGTATGCCCGGAACGCCGAGCTGCAGCAGCGCCACCGCCTGCATCGACGCAAACGCAACGCCGAGCGCTTCGATCGCGTCCGCGTCGCCTTTGCGCGACTCCATTTCGACCCGTAGTTTCGGCGGAATCGTCGCACCGCACATCGCGACGAACCGCTTGATCTGTTCGAAGTTGGTAATCGGCATGATTCCCGGAAGTACCGGCGCCAAAATACCCATCTCGCGAGCGCGCCGCTCGAACGCGAAAAACGAGTCGTTATCGAAAAAGAGCTGGGAAACGAGAAAATCGGCGCCCGCGTCGGCCTTCTCTTTGAGATTCGCGAGATCGGCGTCCATGGTCGCCGCTTCCGGGTGCTTTTCCGGGTAGCACGCAGCGCCGATGCAAAAATCGTAGTTTCTGCGCAGCATAGCGATCATCTCGACGGCTCGGCTGAAGCCGCCGGGCGGCGTCACGAACTGCTCGCCCTTCGGCGGGTCGCCGCGCAATGCCAGTACGTTTTCGATCCCGGCGCGCGCAAGGTCGTCGAAGAGTTCCCTCAGCTCCGCGCGCGTCGCGCCGACGCACGTTACGTGCGCTACCACGGTCAAGCCGGTCTCTTGCTGGATCTTCTTCGCGAGCGCAACCGTCCGCGCTCGAGTCGAGCCCCCGGCCCCATACGTGATCGAAACGAAAGCGGGACGCAACGGCTGCAGGGCGGCGATGGTTTCGAACAGATGACGCGACGCTTCCTCGTCCTTCGGCGGGAAAAACTCGAATGAGAAGAACGGGCGCATCGTGGCCAGCGCGTCGCTGATTCGCATCGCCGCCTTCTTTAACGAAAGCCCGCGACGACGCCTCCGCAACTAGCCCGGCTTAATAGAACAACGTGCCGTGCGGTATTGACGGACCGGTCCACCCATCCGGCCACTTGCGATTGAAGTCGATGGTGCGCGCGTCGAGCGTGAGCGTACCCGTTTGCGGATCGACGGCCGCAAAAACGATGCGGTTGAGCATCGATCCAAACCCGGTTACGACGAGATTCCCCGTGCCCGGCTCGAGTGCCATCCAATGCGGGATTGCATCGCCGCCCAGGTACAAATGCCCCGCTTCGACCGGATGCGAAGGATCGCGAACGTCTAAGCTCGTGATGCTGTGCCCGCTCATTGAAGGCTGGATCCAATAGTTACCCACGACGATTGGAACGCCCGAGCACGAACGATAGCCGAAGTCGTAGACGAACTCGGCACTCGGATTGCTTCCTTCCACACCGTTGATGCGGTAGAGGCCGCACGCGCTCGTCTTGACGAGTACGGTGCTGCCGTCGGCAAGCAGCGCGGCTTCGTCTGCGTTCTGGCTTGCGACCCCCTTGAACCGTTTTGGCTTTGGCAGAACGACGGTCTTGAGCAGCTTGAGATCGGACAGGCGCCAGATTTGCACGACCCGGCTGGGTTCCGTCATTTCGAGCGGAGGCATTGCGGCGCTCGTGGTGACGACGCGATTCATGTTTTCGATGACGACTAGGCTATACGGACGAATAAATCCGCCGGTTTGCGGAGCGGCCGCACTACTCGTTCGCAAGACGCGCCCTCGGCGATCCATTTCCACCAGGCCCCCCGGGACGCCGGCGCTCCATCCTTTGATTTGATACGTCGCGAGAACGTTGCCGTTTGAAAGATAGGCAAAACTGTGTGCATGCGTATACGGACCGGCGTTGCCAAACGACGCTGCGACGCGCGGGTTCTGGGGGTTGCGGAGGTCGAACACGTACGTGCGGCCCGCCATGAAATCGTTTGCAAAAAGCATATGATTCGACGGCATGGCGTAGTTTGTGTGATGCGCCATCTGCGCGCGCGTTGCGACCGGCAGAAACGCGACGAGATGCCCGAACTGGGCGGAGTCGTCGATATCGAATACCGCCAGAAAATCGTGCCCTACGCGATCGCCGGGGTAGCTTTTCGTTTCCATGCCCCAGGCAACGAGGTACCGGCTATGCGACGGCACCGGGGCGATGACGAGCAAGAGTAAAGCGAGGGCCAGGAAACGCATAGACGGCCTCCTGTTTAAGCGCCTGACGTCGCACGCTATTCGTTGGTACGAGTCGCTTGCCTCCGCGCGGCGTAGCGTCTCGTACGGATTCGCACGTTTTACCGAAATTGCGACGACGCCTCCGCAGACCAGCGCCCAGCCGCCGACCATAACGAACAGCAAGAGTTTCACGGGAGGCGAGATGACCGGCGAACTCAGAGTACTGCGTCACGGCTTCGGAAGCAGCAACGCGTCGAGCACCGGCGTCGTGAGCAGTGCGTTGTTCGTTCCGCCGAGGTTCGTGAGCGTGGTGATCGCGAGGCGCTGATCGGGTATCGTCGCCGTGAAGCTGGCGAAGCCGCTCGTGCCGCCGTTGGCGCCGAACGTGCGATGCCCATCGGTCATCGCGTACGCGAATCCACCGTAGCAGTAGGCGGGGCGGTATTTGCCGGGATTTTCGGGACCGGCGAAGGCTGGCTCGCCGTTCGCCAGTGTCCCGCGCGAGAGATACCGTTCGCGCCATTTCCCGCTGAGCAGTTTTCCTGCGAGCAGCGCGTCGTCCCACGTTTGCAGATCCGCTGCGTCACCGACGAGATAGCCGGCCGAATCGGCGTTGCGCATGTTCCACGGCGGCGCGTTCACGAGCGCACCGACCGTCGCGCCCTGGGTCCCGTGCGGATCAAACGTTGCATAATCCGCGTTCCAGATCGTGTAGCCGAGCGCGAGATTCGGCAGAATCTTCAGCATCTGATAGCCGTGCGCCGCGTGCATGCCGAGCGGCTGGAAGATGCGCACCGCGAAGAACGCGTCGAGGCTTTTACCGCTGACACGTTCGATGATTTTGCCGAGAAGCAAGTAGCCAGTGTTGCTGTACTTCGTCCGTGTGCCCACCGGGAAGACTAGCGGCTTATCGGCGGCCCATGCGATGATGTCGTCAGCGTTGGAGAAGGGCAGCGCCGCATACTTCAGTGTGAATTCTGTTCCGCTGTCGTTGATCAGATCGGGAATACCGGAGGTGTGAATCAACAGATTCTCGATGGTGATGCCACGGTTCGCGAATTTCGGAAACCACGTGCCAATGTCGGCTTTCACATCGAGCTTGCCGTCCTGCGCGAGCAAGAGGATGCCCATGGCGGTGAACTGCTTCGTGAGTGAGCCGTATTGGTAAAGCGTTTGCGTATTTGCCGACAGCTTGTCGGCGACGTTGCGATAGCCGTAGGCCTTCTCGAAGACGCGTTTCCCGTCGCGATCGACCTCGATGACAACCGAGGGAATGTGGCGTTCTTTCAGGGCTGTTGCACCGGCCGAGTCGAGTGCGTGGATTTGCGTGCTCGATAGCGTTGCAGCGAGAAGCAATGCGGTGATCACGACAAAAACCCCTTCGAAAGCGCGGAGTCACTGCGAGGCATTCATCCCGCGCGGCTGCTTGCCTGCCTGATATAAGTATTGACGATGGAAGGCGGTGGAACGCATGCTGCGCCTCAAACGCCGGACTTCCCCGTGCACACATCGATGCGACCTTCGTCATTTCACGCTAACCGGAACGAGGTAGCCACGCCTCCGAAAACCAGCGCCCATCCGTCGACCATGACGAACAGCAGCAGTTTAACCTACTGATCCGAGGTGGTCATTTACGCAGCTGATACCTGTGAGAGTTGCTTAGTTAGTTTTGATTTGAGCCTCGGCGAAGCGGCTTTTCTTTACGTGCGTCTCCTTGGGCCGAAGCCCGAAACTCACAGTTTAGCTAAGCCGTCTGCCCCAGCTCAGGTCACCCCCAGGCGGCGGCATCGTGCGCGAACGGGGACCCTTCACGTGTCGCAAGGTACGATCCGCGTCCGGTATACTGGTCAATCGCTAGTTAGAAAGTCCCGAAACGCCGTTGGCCGGTGCGGTTGCCGTGTTGCCAAAAGTGCGCGAATGCAACCGGCGTTAATGTTGATGCAACCGAGAAAACGACCGCAGCGTCGCCAGCGCTTCATCGATTCGCACGCAAGCCGGTGGTTACCTAAAGCTGGCCACGACGCCTCCGCAAACGAGCGCCCAACCGTCCACCATCACGAAGAGCAGCAGCTTCGCGGGAAGCGAGACGACCGACGGGCTGAGCATCATCATGCCGAGGCCTGTGAGATGAAAATGCTCGTTACCTTATACTACGACAACCGCCATGGGCACGCATCAGGTGACGCCCAGTTCTTGCAGCCGCACACGGAGCAGCGCGTTTTCGCGCTCGCGTTCGATTGCATGCAAGTGTTCGTATGCCGTCGCGGCGGCGTGGGCGAGGCCGGTGAGCAACTGCTCCTCTTCGGCGTCGATTGCTTCGCCGTCAAGGTGTCCTCCGTATAGGACGACCGCGATAACGCGGCGTCCAACAACGATCGGCAGTGCGAAGACTGGTTTTAGCGCCGAAGACGGCAGCAGCGCTTTCGACTGCGGCGCTTCGCTAAGCGCGACGCCGCGATGCGCCGATCGCGCGAAAAGCACGATCGGATCGTCCGCATCGAGCGTCTGCGTTTCGTCGCGCCAGCCGGTCTCCGCCGTGCGCACGTAGTGTCCGTCATCGGCCCGGAAGAGGGCGGCTGACGAGAATCCCATGGCCGATGCCGTTTCCTCGGTGAGCAGCGACTCTATGGTCGCGATCTTCTCCGTAAAGGGAAGCGCCTGAACGATGTGATGCATGCGCTGGAACGCGCGATGGCGGGACGCGAAGAAGATGCGTTCCGCGAAACGATCGATTCGCTTGTGGAGCGATCGAAGCCAGAAACTAAAAGCAATGGCGATGCCGATTTCGAATACCGTCGCCAGACGCGCGTCTTCGAGACGGCGAGCAAAGAACCAGTCGGCGAAAGCGAGCAGCGCGACTGGTATGGACGTCACTAATGCGTAGATGACGGCCCGTCCGCCGACGATACGAATATCGAGAATGCGGCCTCGCACCAGCGAGTACGCAAACGCGAATGGCGCGGGATTGAAATTATAGAGGTAGGTCACCCAGGGCGTGGCGTCGCGATTGACGATCTGATCGATGAAAAAAATCAATTGAGCGGCGGCGTAGACCGCAATCGCGGCGGCAACCCAGCGCATGCGCGTTACCTCGGGACCGCTAGCTCCCCAAAACCGGGCAACGTAGGCCGCTAGTCCGAGCAAAACCCCGAGTACGACTAATGTGCCGCCAATCGAGTAGAGCGACGACGTGCCGCCCGTCGAGAATGCCGACTGATAAAAATGCAGGTAGTAAATGAGCATCCACAACGACGCGATCGGCACGATCGCGCGATCCGCGACGCGCCACCGTTCGAGCGGTTGTCCTGTCGGAAATCGGAAGCACAGGTAGAGGAAGCCGATGTTCCCGAGCCAGACGGACAAGCTTGCTTCCAGCGCCGTCCATGGCGTCAGAAGCGGCGGCGAGATGCGGAGCCACGCCGTATTATCGAGCGTCGCGTAAAAGTAACAAAATCCGAAGAAGGCTAGCGTGAGCACGTCGGCGCGAGCGAACACTCCGGCGCACGCCAGTCCCATGAGGACGGCTGCCCACAGCAGCGAGAGCAGGTCGTACGCGATCTTACCTGCATCCGGCGCAGAAGCGCGGGCGACGACGATTGTCGCGAGCGGCTGACCGCCGCGAATTACCGGTAGGGCTACAGCCTTTTGAACCGGGTACCAGCTGTCCCATAACCAGAGGTGCATCAACGGCCCCGTACGGGAGAAGTCGACGAGGTCGCCTTTTTGCAGACCGCCCGCTGCGGCAGCCGAACCGGGTGTCACCGACTCCACGAGGCCGCTTGCAGCGTTGATCGAAACGCCGACCGCGTCGGGAGAAGCGTACGCACCCAAATCGCATGCCAGGACTATGACTGGATGCGAAAGCCCCAGCAATGCGATGGCGGTGGCGAGCCATCGAACGAACGTTGCGTTCTTCACAGCTTTAGCGGTGTATTATCGAAAGCTCGCGACGACGCCTCCGCACACCAGCGCCCAGCCATCGACCATGACGAACAGCAACAGCTTCACCGGCAACGATATCACCGGTGGGCTCAACATCATCATTCCAAGGCCTGGAAGATGAAAATGCTCATTCCCTTGCGATTGCGTTAATTCACCGGATCCAACCGCCCATCGCAGTTTGTTGTTTCGACTGTGGCCGGCGGCGGCAGTAAGGTTTTACGGTTTTACGATGTTGCCGCGTCGAGTTCGGGAGCCGCAGTTTGGGCCGTACGCTCGATCCAAAGCAGCGCAATTGCCAGCTCGTGCGCCAAACGCTCGAGCGTTTTGAGCTCGTCGGGGTCGAACTGCTCGCCGGATTCGCGATAAGCCGCGTAGAGCGCGCCGGTTAAGCCTCCGAACACGACCAGCGGGAAGACCGCTCCGTGCCCCGGCAGGGCACCGCCGAGATCGTCGTTTCGCAGCGCGGCGTGCTTCGACCGAAGGCGCAGGAAAACGGGATCGTCGGCATCGATCGGGAGGGCGTCCCCGCGTCCCGCTTGCGCGACCGGCGAATACGTCGATCCGGCCTCGCGATAGATGCAGACGAATGGCGAGCGCATAAGGCGATGCACGTCGTCTGCGACACGCCCTACGAGCGCGCGGAGGTTGCGGGCATGGGGGAAGTCGTCGATCAGCGCGTCGATTTCGTCTGCAGCACGCATTTTGTCGCGATAGAGCACGCGCTCGACTAGCCGTTCCGCCGATGCTTCGATCCACTTGATGGAAAAGCCAAGAGCGAGCGGCACGATCAAGTCCACGACCGCGCTCTGCACGCGCCCGAGTGCGACTCGTTCGACGAGCTGCTCGGCTAGGATGAACACACCCACGATAACCGTGAGAACGATCGTGTACACCAGCGCACGACTGAAGACGAAGTCGACCGCGACCAAGCCTCGCGCCAGTACCGCGTATGGCAGCACGATAGCCAGCGTCAAGTAGGTGATGCCGAGCGCGCCGCTCGCGGGAAGAGGCCACCCCATGATGGCCGCAACCCAATTGAAGGTCGGGCCGATCTGCGAAATCAGCATGGCTACGAAGATCCAGCGCACCGCGCCGGCATTCCGTCCGCGCGCGTAGGCGGCGGCCGCAGCGAACACCAGGATGCTGGCATACCCTACGGTCATCTGGGTGATGAAGTACTGCTGCCTAGTGAGGAATTGGGCGCCGAAAAGCGTCGTGAGGCGCTCGCCTATAGAGCAGGCGGCGAAACGCCGCGAAGGCGGCCCAAGACACGAAAAGCAGCGCTCCGCGCGCGACGCGCGGTGCTCCCGCGGGCAGCAGTTCGAAAGCAAACAAAAGCCGTCCGCCGAAGACGCCCGCCGCCAAGCCGGTCGTACCGAAAAACGTCATGACGATCGCGACCCACGGCGGTCCCCAATAGTGGACGGCAAATCCCTCGTAGATGCTCAACGACAACACGAAAATTCCGGCGTAGAGCGAGTCTTTCGCGGTGCCGCGCGCGATGAGAAAGACGCCAGCAGCTGCGAGCAAGACGCGCATGATGACGTCGAGCAGGTCAAGGAAGATCGGCGGCCGTTGGACGAGCGTTTCGGGCACGTACACGATCGCGCCGTCGCGCAACAGCGGAACGCGATACGTCTCACCGGCGCGAGCCGCGATGTGCGCCCACGCCACGGCGCGCGTTTCCATATCCATTGTGCGCAAGTCGAGCACGTCGCCGGGCCGAACACCCGCGGTCGCGCCGGCGGGCGTCACCGTCACGTAAACCGAGCGCGACGGATCGAGTCGCTGAACCGTTCCCATACTCGGCAGCTCGCCGAAATCAAGATAACCCGCGGCGATATCTACGATGCACACCAATGCAATCACGCCGGCGAGAATCGCCGCGGCCGTCCGGTTCATATCCAGGCGTTTCGCCGCACACTCGGGGCTGTCCTCAGCTAACATGTATTTTCGCCGAATTCACGATTCGTTAACGAAAGCTGGCGACGACGCCTCCGCAGACGAGCGCCCAGCCGTCGACCATGACGAACAGCAGCAGCTTCACGGGGAGCGAGATGACCGGCGGCGATAACATCATCATTCCAAGCCCCATAAGCATCGCCGCTACGGCTAAATCGATTGCCACGAACGGCAGATACAGAGCAAAGCCAATCGCGAACGCGCTTCGCAATTCGCCGACGACGAACGCCGGCAGAAGTGTCGTCAGCGGCGCACGATCGGGCATCTCGGGTGCTCGGTGAGCGATCCTGTCGAAAAGCTTGACGTCGGCGGCATGCGCCTGACGAAGCATGAAAGCGCGTACCGGCTCGACGGCGCGACCGACCGCTTGCGCCGGGGAAATCGCGCCGCGCTGATACGGCGCGAGCGCTTCACGATCGATGCGCTGCAGCGTCGGCGTCATGACCACGAGGGTGAGCGCAAAAGCCAGACCCGTTAAAATCGCGTTCGGAGGAAGTGCCGACGCGCCGATGGCCGAGCGCACCAACGATAAGACGACCACAATTCGAACGAACGACGTGCACATGATCAGCAGAAACGGGATCACCGAGAGAAGCGTCAGGCCGGCGAGCACGTCGAGCGGCACCGTCGCGTGCGACTTCAAGCCCAGCGACAGCAGCGAATCCATGAAAAAAGCGTAACGCTTCTGCGTTACGCCCCGGTGAGCGAATTACGAACGAACGATTACGTCGGGCGTTGAATGAGTTCCGTTATACGAACGCCGAAATTGTCGTCGACCGCGACGACTTCGCCGCGCGCGATGAGCTTGTCGTTTACCAAAAGATCGACGGGACCGCCGGCAAGGCGATCGAGTTCGACGATCGAGCCGGTACCGAGTTTGAGCACCTCTGCGACCGACATTCTACAGGTTCCAAGCTCCGCCGTGACTTGCAGCGGGACGTGCATCAATACCTCGATGTTCGCGCCGTCGCGAAGCTTCTTCGGGTCGATGGTCGTCATGCTACACATCCTTCGATTTCGAAAGCGTACCGGCCGTCGCGTACGCCGCAGGTTCCAGTGGCCAGCGTTCGCCCGCCAATTCGCAGGCTCCCGCGAGGGGCGCCTGGTCGAGTTATCGGCACGACGTCTCCCGGGGCCAGTGCGGCAAGGCGTCGCGCCGTAAAATTCTCGAGATCGAACGCGACGCTGGCTTCTAGAGGAAGGTCGGCAAGGTCGTTGGGGGTTAGCGCCGGGGCCGCTTCCGGCGTGAGGTCGCGCGAGAGAGCGATACCGATTCGCGCGGCGATAGGTTGGTCGACTAGCAGTTCGAGGTACGCAACGAATTCGCTCGGTATCGTAGCCGTGGCCGTGGCCCCTTCGCGTTGCTCGCCGCAGAGTGCGGCGAGCGTTCCCGTCAGCGCGGCGACTACGCGATCGAGCACGTCGCGCTCGAGCGGTGAAAGCCGCGGTTCGGACGGTTGAGGATCGGGCGGCTCACCAAATGCCACAGCGGCGACGGCCTTTGCGTCGCGCTCGCGTAAAATAATCGCCGCATCGGCCACGTTACCGCGAACGCGGTAAACGTGCGCGCGACGCCCGATCGCCCGCCAGGCTCGCGCATTGGGAATTTCCGGTTCGAGAACGCAGAGCGCTACCGGCACGCCGAGTAAGGCGCAGAGCCGTTCGCGCATGCTGCCGGCGACCAAGCACGCCGCGCTCAGCGGAAGGCAAGAGCGTTCGGCAAAAATCAGCGCGCCGTCACGCAGCACGAGCTTCTTCATTTGACGAGATCCATCGCCGTTTTTCCGAGCCGCGATTTCACCGTCTCCGCGGCCGCCAACGCGTCGAACGCCACGTACGCTGCTTTGAGGCGCGATAAACTCTCATCGATTCGGACGCCGCTGCCGTTTCGCCGCATGGGTGAAACCGCCGGCAGTCCGCCATCGCCCGGCATTCCAACGTGAGGCACGACGCCGTCCGGCGCAAAAGACGCGATACCGTCGTCGGTTCGTAATTTTGTCGCCGCGGGAAACTTCGCGACCGCAATGCGTCCTACGTCGACGCGTCGCATCTCACGCCGGCCGCTGCGCGGATCGATTGCCGCGCGCGCGTAACTCAGCGTTCCGTCGGCGCCGATCCGCACGTCGCGCGCGCGATTCAATGCGTCGTCGACGTCGTCGACGCGTAACGGAGAAAGGGGCTCGCCGGCGGCGCGGATGCCGAGAACCGGTCGATTTCCGGCGTCGAGCAGTTCGCCCGCTGCGACGTGGAACGAGCCGTCGCGCGTGTAAGCCGTATTTCCGGCACCGTCGCGGACGACGAAGTACGTGTCGTCCGGAACCGCTACCGAGAGCGGATCCAGCGTGAACGCGGCCGGTGAGGGAGACGCTACGTCGTCGTTATTTGGAACCGAACCGGGAGTAAATGCGCGGCGTACGTCGGCCGCACGATCGGTAACTCGATCGAGAGCGGCGCTGAGCGAAGGATTCAGGAACACGCTACGCCTCGCGACGCCAGCGCAAAACGCGCTTGCGCCAACGCTCGCGCGACGATTTCTCGTACGGCGGGGTGGCAAAGCGCGACGATGCTTACGCGTCCCGCGGCTGCCTGCACGATAACGTGTACGCGCTTACCTCCGGCGGAAAAGCTCGCGCGCTTCGGCGTCGACCGTGGGTCGAGGAATGTTCTTTCGATGCGCCGCGCCAGCGGGGATCGTCGCGCGCGGCGTTCGGTCTCGGTGCCCGTGCCTCGTGCGAGCGCTTTCGCGCCCTTACCTCCCTGAACCTCATCGCGGCGCGCTCCCCCTCTCCCCTGCTGAGATTTGCGCGATTGCGCGTCCTCGCGTTTATCCATTTTCGGCACAACGCCGCGCCGCGTCCGTTGGTTTACTACACGTCCATGGCCCGACGCGCAGTGGAGCGCCGAATACCAGGCCTGGGAGAGCGCGCGACGGTCAATCGCGGCCAGCGGCGCCGCCACCACGCAAACGTTGAGTTGTTGCGTCATCATGATGGCATCGTCGCGCCGGCGCGTGACGTAACCGTAAATGAAAGGTGGCCGAAAGTTGAACGGCTACGGCGGAGCCGAGCGGAACCGCCCATTATCGAACTGACGGGTCGGATCCAAAAACAGCGCGTCGCGCGCCAAGTCGAACGTGAAGACGAAATTCTTCAGCGTTCCCAGCCCGATGTTGCCGGCTTCGTTGCGATCGGCAAACGCACCATTATCCGCAAGCATAACGTCCGCGTAGCGGTTATACATCTTGAAAGGTCCCAGGTCGATCTCGTTGACCATCGCGCGTACCGCGGCGCTTCCGCCGCCGACCCCGCTGTTTCGCGCGTAGTGGCTTCCGGCGTAAAAAACCGCGCTCGGGTGATCTTTCGCGAAAGCGTGAAACACGAGCAGCTCGTTGGAGTTTCCGGTATCGAGCAAAAATCTCCCCGGGACGCGATTGATGGTCGTCATCGTTTCGGGCAATTCGCGGTCGGTGTCGATCGCAATCGCCGTCCCTAGCGGCTTAAGCGTGCCCGGCTTGCCGACCGTCATCGTCAATCGGTCTGGGTCGATGCGCACTTCTGCGGCGGCAAAGAACGGATAACCGAGCACGCCGTCGACCGTCGCTGCATTGTACTCGACCGCGCTGAGATCGACCACGGAGACGACGTGGAGCGCCAGACGTGCGCTCCCGATATCGATCGCTTCCAGCGCGGCAACGCCCAAGCCGTTGGTTCGTCGCGCACCGCGCACTTCGAGTTTGCCTTCGGTCTTCAAGCCCAACCGGCCGGCAGCGGCGGGATCTAAGAAAACGCCTTGCGATCCCGTATCGACCAGGAACAACAGCGGCTTTCCTCCGGCGTTTGTGCGAACGAATAAATGGCCCCGATCGTAGAGCAGCGGGACCGTAACCGGGCCGGACGCGTCGATGACCGTCGTTTTGAACCGCTCGAAGACGGCCGGATCGATCGGCTTGTCGACGACGACGGTTTTGACGTGCGAGGTGACGTCGAAGGACGCATCGCCGCTCGAGTCGACTTCCAAAAACGGCACGAGCGCACCGCTGACGACGCGATAGTCGTCGAAGGACGACGTTACGACGGCGTCGCCGTCGACGTAGGCTTTTTGGTCGATCATCCACGTGTTCGCGTCGAGCGCCACCTCGTACGTTTCACCTCCCGGAGGCGAAACGCGAACGCGCCACACTTTGCGCCCGTCCCGCAGGATCGCGGCGCCTTCGAACGCGTCGCTTTCCGGACGCCGCGCGAAATCGCCCGAATCGATGAAGTCCTCGGTAACCTGCCGGCGCGCCAAAATCCCCCGCAGCGTTCGCACGTCGCCGTTGGCGTTCTGCACGTATTGCGCGTCGCCGAGCCGCAGGGTGCGCTGCGTGCGTAAGCCCAGCGTCTCGTCGTCGCGTTCGCGCGCGCCGTCGCGCCAGTTCGTAAACGTTCCGTCTAATCCCAAACCCTCGAGCGCGCCGCTCGACACGATCGTCTGCGGACGCTTCACGCCGAGCGCGGCAACGGCGCTGACGTGCGCGCTCAAAACATCGCGCAGAGACGGCGCGTCCGCGCGTGCGGAGCCGGTAGCAAGCAATGCGGCGACGAGCGCGCCGCAGGGGACGGCGTTAGTGAGGACCTTGAGCTTTATACTTGGCGAAGCTGGCCAGAACGTTTTGAACGTAGTTTTGCGTTTCGGCATACGGCGGGACGCCGTTATATTTCTCGACGGCACCCGGTCCTGCATTGTAGGCCGCCACGGCAAGTTCGGTGTTGCCGCCAAAACGGTCCAAAAGCCCGCGGATATAGCGCGTCCCGCCCCAGACGTTCTGCGCCGGATCGTATGCGTTGGTGACGCCCAAACCCGAAGCGGTACCGGGCATTAACTGCATCAATCCCTGCGCGCCGACGTTGGACGTCGCGTTGGCGTTGAAGCCGGACTCGTTGGCGATAATGGCCTTGATCAGCGACGGATCGACGTTCCACGTCGCAGCGTTGGCGCTCACGAGCCGGTCGATCTCTTCGGAAGCCATAGGCGCCGGCGCGTTCGACGCCTGTGCGAACGCGATGCCGTCAGCATCGGTAGGCGGTTGGGCGCCCTGCGAAGCAAGCGCAGCCTGAACGAGCGCGCCGAACGACGTGCCGCTAAGGCGCGACGGATCGATAACCGGCAGCCCGCCGGGACCAACGCCCGTCGCCGCCTCCGCCGGCATCGCAACGGCCTGCGGCGCCTGCGAAACGGCCGAAGTGATCTCCGCTATACGCCGGTTGACGGCGGCGATATCGCTATTGATGTCCATTGGATACCTCCAAAGTATCGGCAAGATCCGCAAGCGCCGCGAGCGTTTCGGTTGGGAGCGCCGGCGTTCGTTGGCGCAGGAAATCCTCGATACGCTCCTCCCCGGCTACGGCAGCTTGCGCCGCCGCCTCGACCGGCTCGACACCCAAGGCGCGTGCGTCGGCCATCCGGTCGAGCCAGGCGATTGCCGCGCGGACGCGAGCAGCCTGCCGAATATGCTCTTCCCGGGCGACGAGCGGCATCGTGCGGCTCGCACTGGAGGGGACGTCTATGGCCGGAAACCGGCCTTCGCGCGCGAGACGGTCAGACAGCACGAGGTGACCGTCGAGTAACGCACGCGCGGCGTCGCTTACCGGATCTCGATCGTCGCCGTCGTTGAGCACGGTTGCGACGAGCGTCATCGATCCGTACGCCAGCGGGCCGGCCACTTCCACAAACCTCGCCATCTCGCTAAAAACGCTGGGCGGATATCCTGCGCGGCCGACGCTTTCCCCGGCAGCCGTCGCGCGTTCGCGCAACGCGCTTGCGACTCGCGCCAAACTATCGAGCACGACGAGCACGTGCAAGCCGCGTTCGCGAAGCGCGGCGGCATGCGCGAAGGCGACCGTCGACGCGCGAATGCGCTCGCAAGGCGAACGATCGCTCGTCGCGCACACGATCGTCGTCCGCGCGTCTCTGCGTTCGATCCAGCGCTGGGCTTCGCGACCGCGTTCGCCGATAAGAGCGATGACGACCGCGTCGGCGACGCAACCGTCGACGATCGATTCGATCAACGTGCTCTTGCCTGCCCCCGGCGAGCCGAAGATGCCGATGCGCGCGCCGCGCCCGAACGTCAGCAGTCCGTCGAGAACGCGTACGCTCGTCCAGAACGGCCGGCAAACCGGTGCGCGCTCGTTTGGCCGCGGAACCCGAAGCGCTACGCCGACGCGCCTGCCGGCCAGCGGCGCGCCGCCGTCAAGCGGCACACCGTCGTGATCGAAAGCACGCCCTAACGCACACGTACCCAGAGAAAGTACCGTCACGATGGAGCACGATCGAGGACGTCTGCGAGGCGCGCTCCCAGCGTAACGTCGATGGTACCAGTACGCACCTCGAGGACAACGTCTCCACGGCGTAAAGCGGAGTCGGCGACGACGTCCACACCCGAATACGCGACTTCTGCCGCTTCATCGGGATGAGCGCGAACGCGAACGACTTTTTCACTCGCGTATCGCGCGCACGCGCGCGATACGATCGAATCGACGTTTGCCGGCGATAGCTCGAGCTCGCGCGCGAGAACCTCCGCGGCAACGTCGCATAGCAGAGTACTTACTGCGACGTCGACCGCATCGCGCACGGCCGCGCCGAAGCGCCGGATCTCGGCGAACTGCTCGCGCGTTTGGACCTGCGTCTCGTCGACTTGCTCGACAATCGGCTCGCTAAAGTCGACGTCGGGTTCGATACTCGCCGGAAATACGAAATCGTGAAGCGGCACGAATCGATCAGGCATGGCGGCGCACGTACTCCTCGGGATCGCCTAATAGTGGACTTTGCGGGCGCTGCATCCGGCGTACGATCGCTTCGCGTTCGTGCTGAGGGTACAGCTCGAGAACGGCAGCCGCCGTCGCTGCAGGCAACGCGCTAATGATCGCGGCGGCCGCGTGCGGCGGTTCGTGCACGAGTGCCGTGCGCACGCGCGACGGCGCGAGTCCGGAGACGGCGTGCGACGCATCGCGGACCGCCGCATGTTCCAGCCAAGCCGCAGCAAGCGATGAGAGCGACGGCAGCGCCAGACGCACCACGAACACGGCGGCAGCGGCGATGACGACCGCCGGAGCGAGCGGCACGAGCGTTCCGTAGAGCAGCCACCACACGTCTTTGCGAGCCGGCGGAGCGCGATGAAAATCGACGGCCTGCACCGTCAGCGTGTCGCCGCGTTTGGCATCGAATCCGAGTACGGCGGCGGCGAGATCGCGAACCTTCGCCAGCTCGGCGGCGCGCGCTTCATCGACGAAGATTCCCGCCGAAATTCGACGGATGGATCCCGGCGGCGTCTGCACGGTCGTTTCGCGCGTTTCGCTGCCGCGATCGTCGTCGACGTCGTCGTGGCGGTAACGCTTGGTTCCGTCGGTATACGTTTCGCTGTGCGCGGCGTGTGCGATCGGTTGCGCGGCGATCGCGGCGCGCCGCAGGTCGCGACGCGAGATGGTCTCGACCGCATATTCCGCTCGCACGCGCACGATCGTCGCTCCGGCTCCGAGCGCGGCGTCGAGCGCGGATTGCAGCGACGTTTGCAGCGCGACGGCGTCTTCGGCATCGTCACCGGCACCCAGCGCAACGCCGCGATCGTCGAGAATCGTTACGTGCCGCGGGTCGAGACCGGTCACGGCGGCGGCGACGAACGACCGAATGCCGTTGACGGCCGCTTCGGAAAGACGCGTACCGGGATGCAGTTGCAGCCGGACGCTCGCGCCGGCATCGCCCGCGGATTCGTCGGCAAACTCCGGCTGCTTCGCGGGCGCGACGATCACGCGTGCGTCGTCGATTCCGTCGATTCCGCGAAGCCCGGCTTCGATGTCGCCCGCCAATCCCGCCCGCGTTTGTGCCTCGATCACGGATTGCGGCGTCAAGACGCCGATGCTCGCGAGCGCCTCGCCGGTCGTTTCTACGTGGGTGTGAGGAACGCCGGCGAGCGAAAGCCGCAAGAGGAGATCGTTCCGGTGCGACGTTTCGACGATTACGTTGTCGGACGTGGGCGTGAACGGTACGTTCCAACTCGCCAGACGTTCCTCGACTTCCTGGAGCTGTTCGGAATGTAACGGCGTCGCGAACAATGCATCGCGCGACGGATGCGCCGCGACGGCGATCGCGACGCCGATCGCGAGCGCGGCAAAGCCGCCGGCGGCGATTGCGTTTCGCGCGGCGCGCGGCAACGATTTCCAGCGGTTGAAAAACGGCGCCAGCTGGTGCACGCGTCACACCTGCATATTGAGAATCGATTGAATTGCTTGAGTCGCGCGCTGCGCCGCCGCGGTTGCCACCGATAAGGCAACGTCGGCTCGCGCTCGTTCGTAAACCGCAGCCTGGAGCGAACCCGCCCCGCCGGCAAATGCGTTTTCCGCTTTGTCCGCGCGGTCGAGCGTCGCACCCAGCGCTTGCGCAACGTCGGCAAAGAGTTTTGCGGCGTCGCTGCCGCCGGCCGATCGTTCCGGAGCGGCCGGAAGGTCGGGGTGGAGCAACTCGACCTTCATAACCGCCCCAGATCGATCGTTTTCTCCGCCAGCGTTTTGCCGACGTCGAAAAGCGAGGCGTTCGATTCGTACGCGCGTGACGCGTTCATGACGGCGATCATCTCGGTGATGAGGTTGACGTTCGAGCCACGTTCCACGTGCGTACCAGCGAACGCGATTCGCGCGCCGTCGTCACCTTGCACGATGCGAAATTCGGGAATCGATCGCGCGTACGCGCCTCTCGGACCGGCAGCTTCCGCAGCCGCGACGTTGCGCGCGGCGACGTCGAGAGCCGCGCGCTGCGCATCCATCCCTGCCGCCGCAGCATCGAGCAGATCGAGGCTCATCGCGTCACTGCCTTGATCTCCTCGAACCGCGCGTGCTCGGCGGATAAGAGCGCTTCAGTGAATATCGCTGCCTGTGCGGTGCGCGCCATTGCGGCGTCCGCACTGCGGCCAGGCGTGCCTCCGGCGTTGGCCGCGGCAACGCGATTCTGCGCGTCGCGAAGGTCGGCGCGAGCTCGTTCGAGCGCGCCCTGCAAAGTATCTCCGACGTCAAACATAGGTGCAGGTTAGCGCGCCCGTGTTAACCATTTACGACGAGGTTATGACGCTACGATGACGAAGCCGCGCTCGTGCCGTCCGCCGCGAGCTTCATCCCACGAAAAGTTGCCGGTCTTTTGTTGGCTGCGTCACTTCTTGGCGGCTGCGCCGCGCCGAAGTCGGCGACAACCTCTGATGAGGCCAGAGACGCTGCCTATATCTCGCACACGCTCGCGTATACGCTTCACGCTCGAGCACCCTCGCTCAAAATCGGTTCGGCGGATTGCAGCGCGCGAACGTCATCGGATGTCTATTTTCGCATTTGCACGCTCGCAATCGACGGAAAGGCCGTACCGGTCGGATTCAAGTTTGACGACATGAACGAGCGCATCACCCCGCATCTGCTCTGGGGGCTGGTAAAGCTAAAGAGCGTGGAGGCGGCCGTGACCGGTGTCGCCCGCTACGAATATGGAGTAAACGCAACGACGATCTGTCCCGGATCGCGCGAGCGCGTGTTACCGCCCGGCGCGAAGTTCGAATGCTACGTCGAGACGATCGGACGCCGTTATACGACCGCAGTTACCGTTGAAAAGGGACCGTACGGGCCCTACACGGCAGTCGGCGCGATCTCCGGATTGCGGCTCGATCCTCGGGTCGCCGCAGTAGAGCAACGCATCGCGGAGCAACTGCGCGGGCCCGACACGCTTTCCGGGCCGCTGGTAGCACAGTACTTTTACCTCGTAACTTTGCGGCACTTTAACGATATAGAGCCCGAACTGCACACGCACAAAATCGAATGTCCTCACTTTCTCTCACCGGGCGATCTCAACGCGTTCTGCCTCATCGATTCGTCTTTCGGCTATCTTCGATTGGGAATCGCAGCCGATGAAAAGGACGAGATTCATTTTCACTGGTTGAGCATGCCGACCAACATGCGGGCCGCCGAACGGGCCGGAAAGCGCCTTGCCGAAGCGACGTACCAACGTAAAGGCCTTTGGGTTATCGCGCACGTCGACTGCGGCAAAGAGAAGTGGGTCCCGCTTACGCTTCCCAGCGTGCACTATTGCGACGTCCGGCTGTCGAACGGGCAAACCTCGCGCCTGGGCGTCGAGTACTATGACGAGATCGAAGGCATCCACTTGTCGTTCGAACGTCTGCCCTCGCAAGCCGCCTCACGATGAACAAGATTTACGTTTTAGCGCCGATAGCTAATCACTTCGCGACCGGCAGTCCCTCTCGGTCGAGCGGGACGCCGAGGATGAGCCGCGTTACCTCGTTGTAGTTTTCGATGCCCGAAGCGATCCGGTTGCTCTTGAGATAGACATTATAGGTGCGCCACGTCCAATGCGCCAGCAATACGTTGATGTGCCGCGCGTCGCGACGGCGGATCGCCGCGAAATCTTGCCAGACCAGCGGCACGAAGTCACTTCGCCGGTAGCGCGTTTTTTGCGGGAGGTACAAAAAGAGCTCGAACCACCCGGAGTACCGAATGGCCGGATCGTTCGAACGCAGACACGTAACGATCGCGGCGTAGTTCGCTTCGTCTTCACGAGCGTAGGCCGCGACGTGCGTCCACTCGTGCGCCATATCAAAGGGGCGCTCGAACCACAATAAATCGCTCGCGGTTTGTACCGTGAGCGACAGCGGGTTGATGTAGCCGCTGGTGCCGGTCGCCTGCATGAAGGGGTCGGTAATCGTTGGTTTGGCCGGGCCGGCCAACGGCGTCCAGTCGTCTCCGGCACGCTGCACGACCGGGAGCCAGTACCGTTGCAGCGTCGCTAAGTTCAACGCATCCTTCGCGTGCGCGTGCGCTAACGGCGCGAGAACGTTCATTTCGTGCATCGCGCGCGTGCGCAACGCATCGGCAGCTTGGGGCGTCACGCGTTTCGCATCGAAGGCAACACGCGTTTCGACCGGCGCGCGCGCGTAATTCCACCCCCAGCTCAGCTCGAACCACGCCGCGTATAGACCGAGAATCGCTGCGACGTCGAGCAACGCGATCGCCAGCATCGCGAGCGTTCGTTTGCGGTTGCGAAAGAATCCCGCGACGCGCCAAGCAATCGCTGCGACACCAATCAGCCCGGCGACGTCGCCCATCGACCACGGGACCGGATTGGCGATCGCGAACGCGACGCGTTCCCATTGCGGATACGCACCGTTGGAATACGCCGTTTCGATCCAGGGCGCACTCGGCTGCCACAGTAAAAGAAAAACTCCGAGCGCAACGAATGCGGCTCGGAGTCCAATCGAGAGAAAACCGCGCTTTAGCGTTTGCTGTATTGGAAACGCTTGCGTGCGCGCTTGCGGCCGTACTTCTTCGATTCTTTTTCACGCGGGTCGCGGGTCAGGAATCCGGCTTTGCGCAGCGTCTCTCTGAGCGTCTCGTCCATCGCGAGCAGCGCGCGAGCGATTCCGTGGCGAACCGCACCGGCTTGGCCGGTTACGCCGCCGCCTTCGGCTTTGACGACCACGTCGAACCGCGTGAGGCTCTGCGTGGCTTCGAGCGGCTGGCGCACGATCTGCTGAAGCTGCGGACGCGGGAAGTACTCGTCAAACGGCTTTTTGTTCACCGTGATGACGCCTTGCCCGAGCGTCAACTTGACGCGGGCGATAGCGCGCTTACGGCGTCCGGTGGCTGCGACGTTGTCGTTCAAACTCTGCTCCTAGAACAGCGGCTGCGGCTTCTGCGCGTCGTGAGGGTGATTCGAACCGGTGTAGACGGTCAAGCGGCGCAACTGTTCGTCGCGCATGCGATTGGTCGCGAGCATGCCGCGCACGGCCGTCTCGATCAAACGCTCGGGGCGCTTGTCGTGCATCTCCCGCGCGGTCTGCGTTTTCAAACCGCCCGGATAGTTGCTGTGGCGATAATACACTTTTTGATCCCACTTCTTTCCGCCGAGCTCGACCTTGTCGGCGTTGATCACGATAACGTGATCGCCGTCGTCGATATGGGGCGTCCAGGTGGGTTTATGCTTGCCGGAAAGCGCGCGAGCGATTCGTACCGCGAGCGTGCCCAGACGTTGTCCGGCTGCGTCGACGATGTACCAATCGTGCTTGGTCTCGGCCGTCTTTTGAAGATAGGTCCGCATCACAACTCAGGCATCTTACTGTAGTGCGCGGTGCGGCGTCAAGCAAAGTTCACCGGAAGTTTATAGTTGACAAGTACTTGATCAGTCAAATATACTCGGCCCTATGGAATCCGCCCCGTTCGAGGCCGTGCTGCGCCTCGCCACGACTAACGCCCGGATCGTCCGGGAACTCGAG
This sequence comes from Vulcanimicrobiaceae bacterium, assembly GCA_035656415.1. Classification (GTDB taxonomy): domain Bacteria; phylum Vulcanimicrobiota; class Vulcanimicrobiia; order Vulcanimicrobiales; family Vulcanimicrobiaceae; genus JAFAHZ01. The sequence goes on from DASRSM010000237.1 coordinate 24,839, forward strand.
ACCCGCATCGGCGGCCACCACGGCCTCGGCTTCTCGGAGCTGCGCCTGCTGCGCGCGCTCGCGGACGCGCCCGAGCAGCGGCTGCGCCCGACCGACCTCGCCGCCGACCTGGAAATCACCGCGTCGGGCGTCACCCGGGCTATTCTGCCGCTCGAGAAGCGCGGGATCGTCAAGCGCTCGTCCGACCCGCAAGACGCGCGCTCCAGCCGGGTGACGTTGACCGCAGCGGGGCGCGTTCTGGTTGAACAGGCTTCCGCGACGGCGTCGGAATCGACGGCCAAGCTGATGCGCCGGCTCAGCGTCGGCCAGATCAAACAGCTGGAACGGCTGCTAACCGAGATCGGTTAGGGATTCAGCGCGTCGAGCTTTCGATCGACTTCGGCATCCGACACCCCGGACGACGCGTCGAACTCCGCCGCACCGACGGCGTCAAGCGCGCCGCTCGACCGAAGCTCGGCGAGGGCGGCCGATCGAGCGCGCAGGCGCGCCAAGGTCTCACGGGCAGCCTCGAGCGTGCGCTCGCGTTCGGCACCGGCTCCGCCGGCGGCACTGAGCGTTTCGTTTCCGGATGCCGTGGCGCGCGCCGACGTCGCCATCGCGTTGACGGCCTCCCGCCGCATTCGCAAGCGATCGTATTGCGCGCGCATTTCCTCAATAAGATCCGATAGCTCGCTTTTCTGCGCCGAAACGTCGACGAGATGCGCGCGTCCTTCTTGCGCGAGACGCTCGCTTTCGATCGCACGACGCGCTTGAGTGCGCGCCGCATCCCGATTCCCGGCTGCGAGCGCGTCGCGCGCGGCCGTTTCGTATTTAGCCGCGCGCTGCGCGAATTCGTCGAGCAATGCCTGCAGGCGTTTCTCCGAGGAACCGACGGCGATCAGATCGGTGCGGCCCTGCGCGATGGCTTCCATTTGATTTTGGAGCAATACGTCGATCGCTTCGGCCGGATCGTCGAGCGTGCGCTCTTTCGCCGCAAACTTTTGGCGAATGATGCGCATCCAGCGCTCGAGGAAACCTTCTTGGTGCGTCATTTCAGCGGCTGTACCACGTTCGTGTCGCCTGCATCGCCGTTCCCGGACGACTTGACGTCGCGAGTTTTCGCCAGTACCGAACGAACCAACGGAAGAATGACCATGCCCGCGCTCACGACTCCGGAAAGCATCTTATTCATGCCTTCGGCTCCCTCGAACACGGTGAGGTTGTTGATCTTGCTGAACGCACCGGCCGCCTTTTCGACGATGCTCGGCATGCTTTCTGCGATCGTTTGACCGATGACGGCTTCTTGGTTTTGCGCCAACGCCTGCGAGCGCGCCTGAATACCGTCCGCTTCGGCTAACAGTTTGGCCTTCGTTGCGGCAGCTTCACCTTCGCCGCGCGCTTGCGAGGCTTGGCCTTGAGCTTCGCCGACGAGCTTTGTGGCGTCGGCTTCTGCCTGTGCCTGCAGCGTCGTTTGCCTCGCCCTCGCTTCTGCCGCCGCGATTGCCGCGTCACGATCGGCGTTCGCCTTGACCGTGATCGCGTACGCCTGCGCGTCGGCGGGTTTGCGAACGTCGACCTGAAGCTGCTGCTCTTTCTGCCCGGCTTCGAGTTGGGCCGTACGGGTCGCTGCGACGACGACCTGCTGCTTGGCGGTCGCTTCGGCCAACGGGCCCGCTTGCGACGCTTCGGCGCTGGCCTTGTCCACGTCGGCCTTATACGCGGCCTGCTTGATCGCGGTGTCGCGCACGAACTGGGCCTTGTTGGCAGCCGCAGCCTGCTCGGCTTGCGTCGCATCTTGATCGGCGTTGGCTTGGGCGATGCGCGCAGATTTTTGAACTTCCGCAACGTGCGGTGCGGCAAGACTATCGATGTAATGGCTGGGGTCGGTAATCTCTTTGATTTGGAGCGAGTCGATGACCAATCCGAGCTTTTGCATGTCGACGCCGGCAGCTTCGCGCGTTTCGCCGGTAAGCTTGTCGCGGTTGCGGATGAGATCTTCCATCGTAATGCCGCCGATGATCGAGCGAAGGTGTCCGTCGAACAAATTCTGGATGTTGCGATCCATATCGGCAGGTTTCGAATCGAGGAAGCGGCGCGCCGCACTCGCTATCGAAGCCGGATCGTCGCCGACCTTGTAAATCACGACGCCTTGGATTTGCACCTTGATACCTTGCTGCGTAACGCAGTCGGTCGCTAGCGGCGCTTCGTGCAATCCTAGATCGAGACGACGAACCTTTTGTATGCCCGGAACCACGAACGTTCCGGCCCCGGTTACGATCTTGAAACCGAGCGCGTCTTCCTTACCGTGACGAAGACCCGAGATGATAAGAGCCTCGTTGGGCTCGGCCACGCGCCACATCGAGCGAAAGATGGCTAAAGCAATTACGACTGCAACGACGGCAATAATGACGATGCCGACAAGAGACCCGCCGATGACGCTCACGAATTGACTCCTTCTCTCGCCCTAAACTTCGGGCGAGATAATAACGGTGCGGGGCGGAAGGTACTCGAGTACGAGCACGCGCGCCCCAACCGCAACGGTTTGATTTCCGTCACATCTTGCGAGAAAGGCTTCGCTCGACCCGCGAATCGGAATGGTGACTTCACCCAGGTGACCCGGGGCGATTTCACCCGTAACTCGTCCGACTTTTCCAACGACCCGATGGTCGCTCATACATTCTCCTTAACAATGACTACCGCACCTGCATCGAAAGGTTACGTCACTTTCGTAGGCGAGCGGAACCAAGGCGGTTCGTCAAAGGAGTCGTAGCCGTCCTCGTAGCGGACGCCGGCAAGATACAGCCCGTGCGGCGGCGCGTTATGGCCGGCAGCGCTGCGGTCGCGTGCGTTTAAAACGCCGGCAAGGGAAGCCGGATCGCGGCGCCCCCGCCCGCATTCCACGAGCGTTCCGACGATCGTTCGCACCATGTGGTGCAAAAAGCCGTCCGCGGTAATTTCGATACGAATAGCATTTTCATAGTCCGAAAGGACCAGTCGCTTTACCGTGCGCACGGTAACGCCGCTATCCGGAAGCATTCCGCAAAAAGAACGAAAGTCGTGTTCGCCGACCAAAAACTGCGCGGCCTCGCGCATGCGCCCGAGATCGAGGTCGTGCCATACGTGGTACGCGCGTTTGGTCAGCAGCGCCGACCGTTCGCGGCAGTTGAGGATCGCGTAGACGTACGTACGCTCGCGCGCCGAAAAGCGCGCCGAGAAATCCGCGTCGACGATCGCGCAATCGCGAACGCTCACATCCGCGGGCAACCTGCCGTTGAGCGCGAGCGTAAGGCGCTCGAACGGAAACGCCGCCGCGGTCGACAACGATACGACCTGTCCGGTCGCATGAACGCCGGTGTCGGTGCGGCCCGCGCCGGTGACTTTGACGGTCTCGCAAAAGAGTTCGGAGAGCGCGGCCTCCAGGCTGCCGGCGACGGTACGAACCGCCGGCTGCCACTGGAAGCCGCAAAACTCCGTGCCGTCGTATTCGACGGCAAAACGCAGCGTGGTTACGCGGTCGCGGGGCTCGTCCGGTGCGGCACTTCGCGCTTCTCGTCGAGGTCGAGCAAGTCGGCCCAAGAGGTGACGTCCTTGCGATCCGGCGCTACTTGGTTGCGCAGCTCGAAAAATGCCGCACGCGATCGTTCGTCCTCGGGCTCATGCGTCACCCATTCACGGTTCCAGCGCGTGATCTCCTCGGCCGGCTTGGCGGCAACGTACGGCCGCGTATACGATTCGATGTCGGCGTCGCCCTTGGCGTTCTTGATAACGTCGAGGAGCTTCGCGTGGTCGATTCCGAGGAACCCGAACACGGCCTGGTCCATCGGACAGTTGTAGTGGTAGTCGCCGATGGTGCCGAGCGCCTCGGCTCGGCCTTTGTCGATCGTCCGGCCGAGTTGGACGACGCCCTGCCATTTGGCATGAACGCTGCGGGGATAGCTTTTTGTAAGGTCCATGGTTCTCAGAACCTGACTAACTTATAGTAGGTTGCGCGGGGAAGTAGCCTTCCGGCTACGCGGACTCGCACCCCATATGGCGGCAGCCGCACAGGGCGTGCGGCGGCGCGTCGCCGTCCTTCACGTCGAGATCGCGGCAGCGGTCGCTGCAATACGTCTGCCCCAAATCCACAAAGCACGTACACTGCTCGTGCCAGCATTTCTGACCGTCCATGCCGCTATTTTAGCCGTGTTGCCGCTGTAAGGGGTAGAGCAGTACGTCGCGAATTGAGCGCTGTCCCGTGAGCAGCATGATGAGCCGGTCCATGCCGATGCCGATCCCGGCCGTCGGGGGCATGCCATACTCGAGTGCGCGCACGTAATCCCAGTCGGGATCGGGCGCTTCGACGTCGCCTTTCGCGCGATCGGCGACCTGCGCTTCGAACCGCGAGCGCTGATCGTCCGGATCGTTGAGCTCCGTAAACGCGTTGGAGATTTCCATTTGCGCGCAAAAGAGCTCGTAGCGATCGACCAGATCCGGATCGCCGGCTTTACGCTTTGCCAGCGGCGAGATCACCACCGGATAATCCATCACGAAGGTCGGGTTAATGAGGTGCGGCTCGGCGACGCGTTCGAAGATCTTGTCGAGCGCATGACCGTGCGTCGGCGACTCCGGCAGACCCAGTTCCTCGAGTATCTTTGCGGCGCCGTTTGAATCGAGCAAACGCTCGCGCGAGTACTTTCCGCCGCTATGCTCCGCGATGGAATCGAGATACGTCGTTCGCGCGAACGGGCGCTCGAACGAAATCGTGTTTCCGTCGTATTCTAGCGCGTCGTTGCCGTCGGTGGCGATGCCGACCAGATGCGCGATCAACGCTTCGTTGAATCCCAGCATGTCGTGTACGTCCCAGTACGCCACGTAAAACTCGAGCATCGTGAACTCGGGGTTGTGGGTCGTGTCGATGCCTTCGTTGCGGAAGATGCGGCCGATCTCGTAGACGCGCTCCATGCCTCCGACGATCAAACGCTTGAGATTGAGCTCGGTGGCGATCCGCAGCTGCATGATTTGATCGAGCGCGTTGCAGTGCGTGGTAAAGGGGCGCGCGGCGGCACCGCCGGCGACGTGCAACAGCGTGGGCGTCTCGACTTCGTAAAAGCCGTTGCCGTCGAGAAACCGGCGCGTCTCGGCGATGAGTCGGCTTCGCGCTATCATCGTGTCGCGCACGTCGGGGTTGACGATGAGATCGACGTAACGCTGGCGGTAGCGCTTCTCGACGTCCTGCAGCCCGTGCCACTTGTCGGGCAGCGGCATCAGCGATTTCGAAAGAATCTCCGCGCGCGTAACGTGCAACGTCAACTCGCCCATCTTCGAGCGGAACATATAGCCGCGCAGCCCGACCACGTCGCCGCGCTCGACGTGGGCCCAGTCGGCGAACGCCTCCTCACCGATTTCGTCCTTACGAACGTAGAGCTGAATGCGTCCGGTCCGATCGGCGACGTCGGCAAAGATGGTCTTGCCCATCGTTCGCTTCGACATGATGCGACCGGCGATGCTCCAGGCTTCTGCGTCCGCGTTCTGCCCGGGCACCAAGAAACCGTACCGTTCGGTCAGTTCGGACGCCGTCGCATCGGCTTCAAAGCGGGTTTGAGCGAACGGATCGCGCCCGCGCGAACGTAAAGCGGCCAGATTTTCGCGTCTGGCCGCTACGAGGGCTGCTTCGGTTTTGCCGAGACCTTCGTTCACGAAGCCTTCTTGGCAGCGGCTTTCTTTGGAGAGTTGCTCTTGATCGCTTCGATCTTATATTTCACGACGCCGCGCGGCGTGGTGACGTCAACCGTCGCACCTTTCTTATGACCGATCAGCGCGCGGCCGAGCGGCGATTCGTTGGAGATGCGGCGGTTCGGCGGATCGGCTTCGGCCGAGCCGACGATCGAAAATTCGTAGTTGTCGTTGTTCTTGAGGTCCTTCACCTTGACGATACACCCAAGATGCACTTCGTCGGCCGCGTATTCCGACTCGTCGATGAGGCGCGCGTTGCGGATCATGCCTTCGAGTTTGAGAATGCGTCCTTCGATGAAAGCTTGTTCCTGTTTGGCGTCTTCATACTCGGCGTTTTCACTCAGATCGCCGTACTCTTTCGCCTGACGAATGCGGTCGTTGACCTCGCGGCGATGCACGGTCTTGAGTTCGTCGAGCTCTTGCTCGAGTTTCGACAGTCCTTCGGGCGTCAGGACGATCTCTTTATCGTTCAACTACAGACCCTCGCAAAGGGAACCTCACGGACTGCTTTCGCCCTTTGGTCCCATATAGTTTGATGGCGTCCTTGCGGACGCTGGCGCGGTTTGTTCGGGAGGGCAAATCCTTACCCTGCTCCGCCTAGTCCCGGACCGCGCTCGGAACCGCCCGGAGGCCACCCCGTGTCTTAGGGGCTCGCCAGAGCGCGAAGACTATACCCAGCGCGATGCCCGCCCACGCATAGTCTTGCGTGACCGGATCTTGGAAGTGCACGGTCGCTACGAGCACGCCCAAAAGCGCCAGCGCGCCCACTGCCGGCACGAAAACGCCGGTCCAGCGAGCAGCGGGATCCTTGGCAAACCGGCGGACCGTTGCGGCCGCGCTCAGGACGAACAATAGGCCCAAAAAAACGGAGCTCGCGGTGACTACGGTGTTGAGCTGCGCGTTGGCGCTGGACGAGTATCCGGTCACGATCTGACAAATGGTCGTAAGAACCGCCACGACGGCGAGCGCCCACAACGGCTCGTTACGAGAATCCAATTTCCCGAGCGCGCGCGGCAGCACGCGATCGCGCCCCATTGCATAGATCGAGCGCGATAAGTAGAGAATCGTGGTCCACAACGTCGAGAGCGTCGAGACCATCACGGCGACCACGATGAACCACCGCCACAATCCGCCGCCGAGCAGTTGGCCGACGTATTCGAGCGAGTCGGACGCGTTGTCGGCAAAACCTTTGGGCGTACCGAGATGCAAGAACGCCGTCATGCAAAAGACGAGCACGATCGTCGTGACGATTAATCCGACGATGCCGCCGCGCCCGGACGCGCCGGCGTCGGCGGCGACTTCTTCGCTCGCGGAAGCCGAGACTTCCCAGCCGTCGCTCATCCAAATGCCGAGCGTCATGGCCGTGGCAAACCCCGCAAACGTCAGCGGGATCGCACCGTTGGTCGAGCCGGCTGCGGCGTGCAGCACGTGATGCGGTACCACATACGACGCGACGGCGGCTGCCAACAACACCAGCATCTCGAACGCCAACGCGATGAACGTCACGATCGCCGTCGGACGCAAGCCGACGTAAAGTAATATCGTGCTCGCGACGATCCACACGGCGCCGACGGCCGCCACCCAGTGAGGTTCTTGCGCGAGTTGCGGCGCGATCAGTTCCAGTGTGTAACTTCCGGCGGGAACCGCAATTGCCATCGTCGCGAAGAAGTTCGAGAGAATCAGCAGCCACGCACCGTACGCGCCGATCCAGCGGCCGAACTCCATACGAATCCAGGAATACGACGAGCCGGCGTTGGGCGCGACGCGCGACAACATCGCAAACGATACGGCAATGCACAGCATGATCGCCGACAGCGACGTCAGCGCGAGCGGTGCGAACGCGCCGGCCGCAGCGACGACCGGTCCCATCGTCGACGCGAGTGAATACGCCGGCCCCATCGACGCCGATGCGAGCACCGAAACGTCGAAGAACCGCAGCACTTTCGGAAGGCGCTGCTGCGGCTGATCGTCGCGAACCTTAGCGACGGCCACTAATTCAGCGACACCACGCGCGGTTTGAGATTGAGCTCGTGCAGGAGGCGTTCATAGTCTTCCGGCGTTACCTCACTCCACTTCTTGCCGAGAAGCGCGAGCAACGCGGCTTCGATAACGTTGGTTCCGAAGGAACGGCCCCCGAAGTCAGGCGTCGTCGTCACGAGCATCTTCACACCGCGGGCTTTGAGCTCGTCGAGGTTCGCCGGCGTAACGGTGTTGGTCAACACGATCTTACCGTCCAGCCGGTCCGGCATGAACTGGCGCATGAAATGGAAATCCCCGGCGATGATTTCCGCCTCTTCATAGTATTGCGGATACTTCGGCTCCGGCGGTTTATCTTGCTTTTTGCCGGTGGGATAAAAGAACTGGAACGGCAACTTGCACGCGTCGGGCAGATACTTTTCGGCCAGCTCCTCGAACTCATGGAGACCGCGCACCGGTTTGTCGAGATCGAGTGCAAAGATGAAATCGCCGAAGAGTACGTCGGCTCCGGCGTCCACAAGCGTCTGCGCCATGCCGAAGCGGTCGAGGGCGCTCACCATCAGCACGTGCTTTCCGCGCAGATCGACTCCAAGATCGTCCTGCATAAAGCGAACCGCTTCGCGCTCGAGCGTGTTCTTGAGACCGCTTCCGTCGACGGCCGGCGTGACCTTGGCGGCCTCGAGCAGACGCAGCCCGTCGCGCAGCGCGTAACGGTGCTTGCCCGCGTATAAATACACGTCGATACCGCCAAGGCCGATCGCATCGACGTGTCCGTCGAGCTCCTTGACCTTGGCAATGGCGGCATCGAGCTTACCGTCGGTACCGACGCGCGAGATATCGAAATCCTCGCCCATGAGGTTGACGCGCGCGCTATGGTCGCGGGTCGACGATCCGAGCGAAACGGACACGACGCGTTTCATTGCGGGCTCCCCTTCGACAAGCTCAGGGTGATGCCGTGGCGGCGTTTCGCGGCGGCGTCCCGCGTTGCGGCAATCTTTTCAGGCGTGATCGCGGCGTCGAAGGCACGCATATCGGCAAGCGTAAAGCCGTTCTTGGTCGCGAGCGCTTCGATTTCGACGACTTTGGCGAGATCGATTCCTCGACCGAGCGTATAGGGCTCGAAGCGGCCTTCCAGCGCGAGAACCATCGTTTCGCTCATGCACGCCAGCGCCGTGCGCGGCGGCAAGTTCAAGTCGAAATCGCTTCCGCGTTGGCGCACGCGCTCGAAGCGCGGCGTTCCTGGAACGACCATGTTACCGCCTTCGGATACCAGGACGTCGGGCCGCTCCAGCGCGACGCGGCGGCTTACATCGTGCGGCAGCGACAGCTCGCACACGACCGCACCCGTCTGCAGGTCTTCGGGTTGAATGATATCCTGCGTCGACGACGTCGCAGTAAGAATCAGCTGCGAGCGACGAACGGCGTCGGCGATATCGGTCGTGTACGACGATTCGCATGGCAGCGAAGGCGCGTTTGCCTCATAGAACTTGCGCAGGCGCGTCTCGTTGCGCGCAACGAGAATCACGTGCTTCACGCGGGGCGCAATCAAATGCACGCAGGCGCTGCCGATCGAGCCGGTCGCGCCGACGACGACGGCCGTCGATGCCGCCGGATCGATCTCCATCTCGCGCGCACCGCGGAAAAAACTTTGTATACCGGCGGCGATCGTCAGCGAGTTTCCGGTCGTCACGGGAATCGGCGAGCGCTCGTTCACGGTGATGCCGCCGTCGCCGACGACGGCCGTAAAGGCCCCCAGACCGGCCACTTGCGCACCGCACTCGACGCCCAGATCGATGGCTTTGAGAATCCGGCTGTAGACTTCTTCGCGCGGAAACTCCATCATTTGTTCGGGCAACAGCGGCGCGGAGACGAACCATCCTTCGACTTCGCGTCCGTCCGGCGCGCGGACGCCGGTGACGTGAACGACGTTCCACGGCGGCATCCATTCCATGATCTTGCGAACGATCGCGTCGCCCTTGCCCTTGGCTCCGGGCTCGTAACGCGCGACGTCTTCGAGCGAAAGCGGATGGATCACGAAGCAGAACTTATTCATGCCTTCTCCGCTTCGGCTTTGAGCGCGGCGAGCATCATCTCGCTGTTCTCGCGAACCTTCTTTTGCAGCGTCGGGCCGATGAGCTCGGCCAGGGTCGGAACGCCGAAGTCGTAATCGACGCCGAGAACCACGTGCGTCGTTCCATCGCGCTCGTCGAACGTCCAGGCGCCTTCGAACTTGTCGAGATCGCCTTCGAGCAGCTTGTAATCGATGCGCATTGCGTCGTCGTCGAAGCGGTCTTCCTCGATCCACTCGATCGGCGCTTCCTCAACGAGCGTTTTCCAGCGCGTGATGATATGGTCGGGATGGCGCTCGAGTATCACGACCGTTTCCACGTCGGGCATGAACTGCGGAAAGCGCTCCTGCTCTTTGGCAAGCTCGTACACCACGCGCGCCGGAGCGACGACCGCGATCGAAGTTTCAACATAGGGCATTTATTGCAACGGGCCGAGCTTCTCGTAGGCGGTTTGCACCCCTGCCCGCAAGGCGGCCAAGGCCTTATCGACTTCTTCGGCGGTAACGATCAGCGGCGGCTCGAGCCGGATGACGCGCTGCAGATTGAGCGTCCAGGCCGCCGTCACTCCCGCTTTGAGCATCTCGGGAATGATCCAGCCGCCGTAGCCTTCGCTCGTGAGCTCGACGCCAACCAAAAGCCCGAGTCCGCGCGCCTCGCGCACCACGCCGGGGAAATCCGCAGCGATCGCGCGCGCGCCGGCGAGCAGTTGTTCGCCGCGATCGCGCGCCGCGTCGACCAGGCCGTCCTGGACCAGCACGTCCATCGCAGCCAGCGCCGCGGCGCACGCGAGTTCGTTGCCGCCGAAGGTGGACGTGTGCAGCAGCGGCGCTTTGCCGAACGCCCGGCTCCAGCAGTCGGGACGCGCGATGAACGCGCCGACGGGCATGATACCGCCCGAAAGCCCCTTCGCGACCGTAATGACGTCGGGCACGACGTCGTCGCGATTGCTCGCAAAAACATAGCCGCAGCGTCCCAAGCCCGTCTGCACTTCGTCGGCGACGAACAGCGCGCCGGTACGATCGCACGCTTCGCGTACGGCACGTAAGTAGCCTGACGGCGGCACGTTGACACCGCCTTCGCCCTGCACGGGCTCGACGACGAAGGCCGCCGCATTTGCCAGCGCTTCGTCGAGCATCGACGCGTCGCCGTATGGTACGTGCGCGAATCCTTCGAGCAACGGCTTGAACGGCGTTTGAAACGTTTCGCGCCCGCTAACCGATAGCGCACCCATCGTCTTGCCGTGAAACGCATCGATCGTACTGACGATCGTCGTGCGTCCCGTGGCGGCACGCGCGAGCTTTATCGCGCCTTCGATCGCTTCGGTTCCGCTATTGCACCAGAACGAAATGCGCAGATCGCCCGGCGCGAGGTCGGCGAGCCGTTTCGCGGCGCGACCCAGCATGACGTTGAACATCGTTTTACCACTAAGCGACATCAGTTCGAGCTGCTTGCGGACGGCCTCTACGACGCGCGGATGCGAATGCCCCAGCGTAAAGACGCCGTAACCGCCTGCGAAATCGAGATACGCCTTACCGTTTTGATCCCAAATCGTGCACCCTTGTGCGCGCGTTTCGACCGGCGATCCGGAAATCTTCATCACGCGCGCCAACGGCGGATTGACGAACTCCCTATAGTTCTCGAAGACTTCCGAAGCGAGTTCTTGCGGCGAGTTAGCGCCGTAAAGCGCCTCGTGCGCCACTTAATGGGCTCCGGCGGGTCGCGCTCTTTTCACGCTGCGACCAACGGCGACGATTCCAAACGTGCGATCGTTTCTTCGATGACGCCGACCGCCTGGCGCGCATTGTCGACGTGCATGATGCGCTCGCGCAGCGTCGCCGCGCCGGGAACCCCTTTGAGATACAGCGCGACGTGCTTGCGCATCTGCGGAACCGCGCGCGACTCGCCCAGCTCTTCGACCATCGTATTGTAGTGAACGATGCAGAAGCGCAGACGATCCGAGGCCAAAGGCATGGGTCGCGCTTCGCGGCCCTCCATCAGGTCGCGGATTTGCGAAACGAGCCACGGGTTGCCGAGCGTCGCGCGCCCGAGCATGATCGCGTCGACGCCGCTAGCGCACATGCGCTCCATCGCTGCGTGCGCGTCGTCCAGATCGCCGTTCCCAATGACGGGAATGTCGAGAGCGCTCTTGAGCTGCGCGATGTGTTCCCAATCCGCGCTTCCTTTATAGAACTGTTTTGCGGTGCGTGCGTGCAAGGTTACCGCCTGCACGCCGGCCTCTTGTGCGCGCTTGGCAACGTCGAGATATACCAGCTGTCCCTCGCTCCAGCCCAAACGCATCTTCATCGTTACCGGGCAATCGACGGCCGCGACGACCGCGCGCATGATCTCCTCGCACCGCTCGGGATCGCGCAAGCACGCCGAGCCGCCGTTGGTCTTGGTGACCTTTGGTGCCGGACAGCCGAAGTTGATGTCGACGATATCGGCGCCGCACTCGCGAACGAGCCTGGCAGCGTTTGCCATCGTATGCGGATCGTCGCCCCACAACTGCGTCGATACGGGCTTCTCGAGGCCATGCTGATCGATCATCTCCATCGTCCGCTTGCTGCCGTATTTGAGCGCGTTGGACGAGACGAACTCCGTCACGGTTAACCCGAAACCGAACGGCTTATAGAGCGCACGCATGGTGCGATTCGTCACGCCGGACATCGGTGCGAGAACCAGCGGCGGCCATACCTCGATCGGGCCTATTTTCAAGGGTGCGATGCTCACGGCAACCTACTATACCATGGGCGTCGAAATGGGGCCCACCGCCGAGACGGCTATAGGGCGAAGGTGGAGAGGGCCACGGCGGCCGCGGGCGGCCACAAAGCGTTTGGACCGAGTCTGTAGAGCGCGAACGTCCCGGCCAGCGCACCGGCGAGATAGCACGCCCAGATCGCGGCGTTCGTCCTGCCTTCAGCCGGGTGCGGCGGCTTCGGTTCCTCGAAATACATGACGGCCGTAAGCAGCGTTCCGGTCACGAAGGTGGTCGAGATGCCCGGCACGCCGGCACGTACGGCGATGACGCTTTGAACCCCCATGGCGACCGACAGCAGCGCGACCGCACCGGCTTCGAGCGGGTGCGGTAATCGATGAAGCACCCCCGCTGCTACAAAGAGGGCGACCACGGATATCAGCAGTGCCGCCGACCGCAACGGCGGCCGTTGGGTCTCATTGCGTACCACCGCCGACGCGACGAGCGCCCCCGCGACGAACCCGGTAATCGAGAGGAACGGCAATACGATGCCGATTGCGCCCGGCAGATGCACGTTGCCGAGGATCCGCGCTGCAATAGCACCGGCGAGCAGCACCGTATTACCCGTCATGTTGGCGGTAAAGACGCCGAGTCCGAAAAAGGCAACCGCGTCGACGTATCCGGCGCTCAACGTTAGTCCCACGAGCAGCCAGATGGTACGCCTCACAGCGACTGCTCGAAGAGCCTCAGCCCGACGAGGCTTAGATGCGGATCGACGGCATCGATGATTCGCGTCTGCTTCGCAACGATGTCGGCGAGGCCGCCGGTTGCGATGACCTTTGCGTTGCCACCGAGTTCCGCGCGCATTCGCGACACGATCGCTTCGGTTTGTCCAACGAAGCCGTACACGATGCCCGATTGCAGCGCCTCGACCGTATTTCGTCCGATCGCGCGTTCCGGAGTTTCCAGCGGCACTTGCGGGAGCTTAGCGGTGCGTCCGACGAGCGCATCGATCGAAACCGTAATGCCGGGCGCGATCGAAACGCCGAGATACTCGCCTTCGGACGAAATCGCGATGAACGCGGTCGCGGTTCCGTAACTGATGACGATCAGCGGCGCGCCGAAGCGATGACGCGCCCCGATCGCCGCGGCAACCAGATCCGCGCCGGATTCCGCGGGGTACTGCGTGCGCACCGGAATCAGCGTTTGTTCTTGCGGCTTGAGAAAGGACGGTGCGATACCGAAGTAACGCAGGCAAACCGTCTCGAGCGAGAGATCGAGCTTCGGAACGACGCTGGCGATCGCGATCGCGCCGATCTCGCGCGCATCGACGCTTTCGGCGGAAAACAACTGCGTGAAGAAGACGCCGTACTCGTCGGCCGTTCGCCGCAAATCGGTTGCGACGCGCCAGTGATGCGTCAGTTCCTCGCCGCTGCCGAAGCAGCCGAGTTTGGTTTCGGTATTGCCGACGTCGATCGCCAACAGCATCGCTATCTTCCCATCAGTTCTTCGACGGCATCGAGCAGCCGCGCCGCGAGCGAGCCCTTATCGGCCGAACCGAGATCGCGCCGCCCATCCTCGCCCCACAGCAGCGCGAGCGCGTTCTCACCGGTGCCGAAACCGCGCTCGCCGCTGACATCGTTTACGGCAATCGCGTCGAGATGTTTGCGGCGCAACTTCTCGCGCGCGTTGGCTTCGTGATCGTTGGTTTCGGCGGCGAACCCGACCAGAAACGTGGTGCCCTTTCGCTCACCAAGGGCGGCCAGCACGTCGGGATTGCGCACCATGGTGACGTTCAAATCTTCGTCGGTCTTCTTCAACTTCACGTCCGACGAGGTGGCCGGACGCCAATCGGCAACGGCAGCGGTCGCGATCGTGATGTCGGCGCCGACCGCGTGCTGCAGCGCCGCTTCGTGCAGATCGCGTGCGCTCGTCACGCGTACGACGCGGACACCGGACGGCGGCTCGAGCAGCGTCGGTCCCAACAGCAGCGTAACGTCGGCCCCGCGAAGAACGGCCTCGCGCGCGAGCGCGATGCCCGTCGCACCGGTCGACGCGTTGCTCACGAAGCGAATGGGATCGAAGGCTTCGCGCGTCGGTCCCGCGGTAATTGCGACGTGCTTGCCGGCGAGCGAGCGGCGCCGTCGCAGCGCGCGCTCGAGCGCGTCGAGAATCCGCTCTTCCGATGCTAAACGCCCGATGCCGCTCTCGCGCTCGGCAAGAAACCCGCGTTCCGGATCGACGATTTCGCAGCCGCGCTCCCGCAAGGTCGCGAGGTTTGCCTTCGTCGCGGCGTGTTCGTACATCGCTTCGTTCATCGCCGGCGCGATGACGATCGGCACGCGCGCGGCGAGCAGCGCGGTCGTGAGCAAGTCGTCGGCAATTCCGTTGGCCAGCTTCGCGATGACGTTGGCGGTTGCCGGAACGACGGCGATAACGTCGGCCTCGCGCACGAGACGAATGTGCGGAATGCGCTCGGGCGCATCCCACAGCGACGAATACACCGGCCGGGCGGTCAGCGATGCAAACGTCAGCGGCCCGACGAAACGCTCCGCTTCGGCGGTCATCACGACGTCGACCGACGCTCCGCGTTGCACCAGCGTCGAGGTCAGCGCCGCCGCTTTATAGGCGGCAATCCCCCCGGTAACGCCCAGCAAGATGCGCGCTTGGTTCATGATCCGACGTACAAGTTATCCAACAAACGAGTCGATCCGAAACGCACTGCGCCGATGACGAACGTGTTGGCACCGAGCCGCTCCTTCGGTTCGAACGTGAACGCATCGACGACGTCGAAGTAATCCGGCGTCGCCGTCGGAGCGAGTACCGACCGCGCGCGATCGATGGCTTCAGTTTTCGTGGCGCCGTTCGTCAGCGCGTCGCGCAGCTCGTTCAGAGCGCGGTAGAGCGACGGTGCAGCCGCGCGTTGTTCCGGATTCAGGTACTCGTTGCGGCTCGACATTGCTAGGCCGTCACTCTCACGAACCGTCGGTACGACCTCGACCCGAACGTGCAAGTCTAAATCGCGCACGACGCGGCGCAGCACGGCGGTTTGTTGCGCGTCCTTTTGTCCGACATAGAGTATGTCGGGATGGACGACGTGCAGCAGCTTCGTCACGACCGTTGCGACGCCGCGGAAATGCGTCGGCCGAACGGCGCCCTCGAACGTCGATCCCATGTCGCCGACGTCGACGTAGGTGGAGTAGCCGGGCGGATACATCACTGCGACGTCCGGCGCGAACAGCAAATCGACGCCCGCGGCCGCGAGCTTTTCACCGTCGCCCTCGGGATCGCGCGGATACTTTGCGAGATCCTCGTTTCCTGCGAACTGCATCGGGTTGACAAAAACCGATGCAGCGACCGACGCACACTCTTCTCGCGCGCGGCGCACGAGAGCCAAGTGGCCATCGTGGAGCGCTCCCATGGTCGGTATAAAGCCGAGCGGGCGGGGCAGGACGTCGAACACTGCACGGGCGTGGGCTACCGTGCCGGCGATTTGCATCGTTACACTTTCAGATTAGGCGCGGGTAACCCGCAGCACCGTGCGTCCCACGATAAACGGTACGCCGATTGGCAGTGGGGCATCTCCGACGACCGGTTGGCCGTTGAGTTTAGTCCCGTTACGACTTTGGAGATCAGTAAGTAGAAGGGAGCCTTCATCAATGCGCAGCCGGGCATGCTTCCGAGAGACATAACGATCGAGCGCGATGCACGCTTCGGCAACGGCATCGTCGCGTCCGATCGTGATCTCACGGTCGAACGGCCACGTCTTGCCATCGAGCGGGCCGCTCAGAACCTCGAGCAGGTACATGGCCGCCAGGCCTTCGAGGAGCCCGTCCGGCGCCTCCTGGTATTGCCCATTTCGATGCGCCGAACTCCTATACACAACGCTAACAAATCGCCCCAAGTGGACGATTACTCATAGGGTGACGATGAACGACCGGATCGACGAGCTCCTGCACCTCATCGAGGTGGAGCCGGACGCCCTGCGGGAGGCGGAATTCCTTCAAGCGCAAGCTATTCTGGAGACGCTGGTCGGAAAGACGATCTTGGGCGCGGGCATTGAGGATACCCGGATCGTCATCTCGACGTCTGACGGCAATCGCTACTTCTTCTACGGCTTTTTAGGCGGCGGAGACTAAATCGGCGCCTCTTTGGCGTGTGCGATGAATGCCGCGATGGCATCCTGATCGTTCGGGGCGTACTGCGTAAACGCAACCCCGTGCGCGTATTGCTTGGAGCTCGCGTCGTAGAACGACAACACGATGCGGCCGCGCACCAAAAGCTCGCGCTCCTGTCCGGGTAGCGAAAAGCGTAAGACGATCGTCTGACCCGACGGCAAATCCGTGGGCGTCACGATTCGCATCCCTCCACCACTAAGATCGACGGCTTTACCCGCGAGAATCAACTCGTGTCCGGGCAGGATAACCGTTGCCGGAAAATCGGCATTGACGCGCAAGAACTTGCGCTCGGGTGCTTGTTCGCTTCCGGTACTCACCGAGGCAGATGCTTCTTCGCGGTAGGCATTGTGCCTCTAATCGACGCACGCTCTGGCGGCGAACAACGCGCCGAGGTAAGCGTGCGCCGCCGAAACGCCGCCTTGCAGGTAGACTTCGAACGGTGCCCGTAACGGCGCGTCGCACGAAAGCTCGATCGTGGCGCCTGCAACGAACGCGCCGCTCGACATGATCACCGGATCCGCATAACCCGGAACGGGACCGGGTTCGGGGCGAAAGCGTGCGTTTATCGGAAGCGCGGACTGTAATCCGGCGGCGAATCGCGCGAGCAAATCGGACGACCCGAGCCGGATCGCTTGAACGATATCCGTTCTGCGCTCGCCAGGTGCGGGATCGACGCGAAACCCCAGCTCTTCGAAGAGCGCCGCGGCGAAGTCGAGTCCGCGCAGCGTCTGCTCGACGACCGACGGAGCCAGAAACAGGCCCTGGATAAAACTGCGCCCCAACCCGAGCGTCGGTCCGAGTGCCGCCCCGAGCCCGGGCGCGTATAGCCTCGCGGCGATGCGGTCGAGCAAGCGGGAGGGCCCGGCGACGTAACCGCCGGCCGAAGCGATCGAGCCGCCCAGGTTTTTGATGAGCGATCCAACGGCAATGTCGGCACCGGCGTGCGTCGGTTCGCGTTCTTCGACGAGCTCGCCGTAGCAGTTATCGACGACGACGATTGCATTCGGCGCGCACGCGTGTATCGCGTCGCACGCGGCTTCGCACTGCGCGACCGAAAGGGATCGCCGCGGCGCGTATCCGCGCGAACGCTGAACGAATACGGTCGAAACGTTCGCGCGTTCGAGCGCGGCACGCACCCCCGCGAGGTCGATCTCGCGTCCGTTCGCAAGCGGAACCTCTTCGTACGCAATTCCTTGCGCGACCAGCGAGTACGGCGCATCGCAAATGGCGTTCCGAAGCGTATCGTACGGACGTCCGGAAATCGAAAGCAGCGTCGTGCCCGGCGGCGTGCAGGCGGCCAAGGCGTTGACGATGGCATGCGTTCCGCTCACCATCGAGATACGTGCGAGCGCGCGCTCCGTACCGAAGATGCGTGCGAGCAGCGATTCGTAACGCGCCCGCGCTGCGTCATCGTACCCGTAGCCGGTCGTTCCGGCCAAGTCGCTGTCGTCGACGCCTTCTTCGAGAAACGCGTGCAGGACCGAAGCCGCTACTTTACGCTGCGGTTCGTAGTCGAGCGCGCGAACGCGTCGCTCCGCGCGTTCGGCGGCATCGCGAACCCGTTGGCAGATTTCGAACCGATCGCAAAGCTCGGCGATCATGCGACGCTCGTCAGGTGCCGCTCGTACGCGCGCACGAACGGATAGTACATTACGAACGCAATTGTGATGTTGATCAAAGTCAAGACGATCGCCCGTACATCGCCCGTCGCCAAGTACGTGCCGACGACGGTCGGCACGAACGACGGAACGTAAAATGCCGCTCGCGCAACGAATCCCGCGGCGACCGCAACGTACGTGATCGTCGCCAGCACCATCGGCACGCCTACGAACGGAATGACGAAAAACGGATTGAACACGACCGGCGTCCCGAACAGCAGCGGATCGTTGATGTTAAATAGCGCCGGCAGCAACGTGACGCGCCCGAGATTACGCAAACGCGGAACGCGCGACGTGGCTAAAAGCGCTGCCAGCGACAGCGTCGCACCGGCACCTCCGGGAAAGACGAAAAGAAAGAGGGACACGACCACG
Organism: Vulcanimicrobiaceae bacterium; assembly: GCA_035656415.1. Taxonomy (GTDB): domain Bacteria; phylum Vulcanimicrobiota; class Vulcanimicrobiia; order Vulcanimicrobiales; family Vulcanimicrobiaceae; genus JAFAHZ01. The sequence continues at coordinate 43,479 of DASRSM010000237.1, forward strand.
ATGTACGGCAGCGGCGCGTGTGCGCCGAACGCGTGCGTGTTGGCGATCTGCATCGAAAGGTAAACGGGCGTCACCACGGCTGCGAGCACCGCGGGACCGTGCACGCCGGCCGTCCATAGCAGCGTCTCGACGAACACGATAAGCATCAGGGCGACGTAGCTGTCGCCGAGATGGGCCAGCGGCTGCATTGCCGCCGCAATCGTGCCGGCGATGGAAACGTGCAGCAGCATCGCAATGCCGAAAACACCGGCGGCCGCCGCCGCGCCGAGCCACTGCGCCGGCGCACGATCGGAGAATCGCCGCGCCAGCGACACCGCGGCGGCCGTCACGCCGCACGCCAAGATCGCTAGAAAGAGGCCCGACGCGCCGAGCGTATGCAGATAGGCGACGACGTCGCTCGAGAACGGGCGCGGTAGTACGAGGTAAAACGAGA
>DASRSM010000238.1:0-13904 GCA_035656415.1 Vulcanimicrobiaceae bacterium
ATGCAGAAGTCAAACGCCGAACCGATGTCGTCGGAATCTTTCCGAACGACGCAGCGATCGTGCGACTCGTTGGAGCGCTGTTGCTGGAACAGAACGACGAGTGGCAGTTGCAACGAAGGTATATGCAGCTCGAAGGATTGAGCGCCGTCAGCGACAATCAGACCGCCAGGCTTTCGGCCGTAATCAGCTGATCGCCCACCTCGCCGGGCCGCGGTTCATACACCACGCGCCGGGACACGATCCTCTGTGCGGGTTAATACAGTCCATTGAGGAGTTTCGCGACCGTAATTACCAAGAACGGGTGTGGGTCCGCGGCGAGGGGAAAGAAGTGTCCTCTTATTCCGAGGCGATGGTCGGCGTCTTAGAGGACGGTCGCATCTTCGAGTTCGCCGCCGGTTTGGGGAAGCACTACGGCTTGGATGGCAGTCAGCTAGCAGCGCTTGGTACATTTGGGAAGGCGCTTGATGCTTTCAACCTTGGCCTAAAGGGTGCGGTCAACGATGATGAGCAAATTATCAAGACTCAAGATTGGGAGGAAATACTTGCCTTAGCGGATCGCGCCTGGAGCGTCTGTCAAGGTTGGTACGAGGATAACTGCGATAGTTTTATTTGTGCTGATGCTGGAGAGGAATAGGGCGTACGCTTTTTGCGGTACTTACCAGATACGCGTGTACTTAAGTCGACACGGCTCTTTTTCATCGATTCGGTTTCAATCGATCTACCGAAACACCGTTATTCAAGGTCGAATGTTTACGGAGCAAGGAAACGTTTGGATCCAACGTGGTTCCAATTTGCAAGCACCTGCCGAAATTTTTATCCCAGAAGGCTGGGGAAAGGGTGAGGAAGGGGAGGAGTAGTGGATTCGCTACATGACGTGAATAAGAATAACGGCGTTGTACACACGATTGTAAATCCTGAGAGAGGGATATTTTGCGCCCTTACCCTAGGCTTTGATGCTGCTCCACCAATCATTACGCCGGCCATGGACGCAGTGCGAAGCCGATATGGTACGCCGCATCATCGCTTCTCGTATGAACTATCTGTCCTGCAAGCATACGTGCTGGGTCGGACGGAGAATGGAGCCTGCGACATCGTTGTTCGGACGTCGGCCGAGGTAAAACTCCCTGCCTTGTTCGAGGCGGATCCAAGTCGCGAGAACGTTGACTTCTCTACCTACTGGAAAGAGGACGATTCGCTCTTCCTAAGAGCGCCGACGCTACGCGACCTTAGGCTTGCGTATCTCCCAGAAGCGGCCGGGTGTATAATGGACGTGCGCATTGATAATGAAACCATTCGCATAATCCCGTCTTTAAGCGGGTTTGCTTGGTTTGTAGAATTCAAGTCGCATTTGCAGAACTTCGTCCATAACGTTTCGTTGCGAGCGTTCGAGGAGGCTCACGTACCGTGCGTCTGGGACTCCGCGTCACTTAGGGATTATCTCAAGGGCACCGATTTCGACGATCTGGATTACTAGGCCGTGTTTTCAAAGTGACGCGAAGAATTGGAGTTGACCCGGTGAGCTCGTTTCGATTTGCGGGGGAATTCCGGGAGCCGCTTAGCGCCGGGAAATAAAAAGGCGGCGGTGTAACTCGTGGATTGCTGAAATCTATGAGGTACACCAACCGTGAAACAATCCTACCCCACCAAGCTCCGCTTTGCCAAGCCCACCGCCGGCCAGTTGCAAACGCACATCGAGGAACTGTGCCGCTTGAAGGTGAGCGAGCTCTTCCAAGCCGTCCTGGAAGTCGAGGTTGACGACGCGCTCGAACGCCTGCGGTACGAGCGTCGTGGCGACTCTGCGAAGGCCGGCTACCGCGATGGCCACGATCGCCCGCGCAGTATTTCATCCAATCGCGGCCCAATCACCATTGCGCGACCGCGTGTTCGCGGCGTTCCGTTTGCCTCTGAGATCCTCCCCAAGCATCGGCGCAAGTTGGAGAACGTCGATCGCAGTCTCACCGATCTGTGGCTCGACGGCCTCGCCACGCGCGACTTCGAAGGAACTCTGCGCGCCTTCTTGGGAGCAGATGCGCCGCCCTCGGCCGCAACGATCACGCGCACGAATCAGTTGCTCTGCAAAGAGCTTGACGCATGGAATGCGCGCCGCTTAGAGAGCCTGGAACTGGTCTTCACCTGGGCAGACGGTATTTATCTAGGCGCCGGGCCCGATGACGAGCGGCGCGTCTTCTTGGTGGTTTTGGGTGCCGATCGCTTGGGCGACAAGCATTTACTGGCGATTCGTGAGGCCATGAGCGAGAGCGAAGCAGCCTGGGAAGAGCTCTTCGCCAATCTTGCAAACCGCGGCCTTCGCGCGCCGGCGCTGTTGATTGCCGACGGCGCGCACGGGCTTTGGGCCGCCGCTCAGAAAGCCTGGCCCGGCGTTGCCGAGCAGCGTTGCTGGCTCCACAAGATACGCAACGTGGAAGAGAAACTGCCCACGAAGCTGCAGCCAGCGGCGCATAAAGCACTCACGGAAATCATGTACGCCGAGCGCGAGCCGGAGGCGCGCCGCAAACTCGAGCAGCTCGCAAAGTCGTACGAACGCGGCTACCCCAAGGCGGCCAAGTGCCTGCGCGACGACGTCGACCGCATGTTCGCGTACTATCGCTTCCCGCACGCGTGCTGGATTCACCTACGCTCGACCAACCCGATCGAATCAATCTTCTCACCGGTTCGAAATCGTGCCGACGCAATGAAGCGCTTACGCACCGGAAGATTTGCGGCGGCCGTGTTGCTCGCTCTCGTCACGAAACTCTCGAAGAGCTGGCGACGCTTACGTGGTTACCGCGACCTGTACGAACTCGCTGCCAAACCGATTGCGCTCAAACGCGCAGCATGATATCCTAAACGCCACGCCAGTTACACCGCTGCACGCATTTCCCCGCAGATTGAAACGGCCTCTGACCCGGTGCCAGCCCCCTTAAAGTACGTTTCACGAAAGACGATAGCGTACTGATCCTTTGGTGCATATCACATTGGCGGCAGGTTCGAACTCGCGTAGGTTCGCCACCCGCTTAAGCGCGTTTGTGGAGTACTGTAATAGCTATCCGGCAGATAAACTAGTGGCAGGCAGGAATGATCGCGCTGGGAGGCGGTGTGTACGGCGGGTTCGGGGCGTAGATCGGAGAGTTGTTGCCATTCACGTTAACCGTATACGTTGGCTGCGCGGCGCACCAGGTCTTGAAGTTGAAGGTTTGTCCGGCGGTACCTAAACGCGTGACTTGAATGTTGTCGTACACCAACGGCGTACTCTGGGCGATCGTTTGAGCGGGACCGGCGCTGAGAAAATACGCGGAACCACCCGTGCCCTGCAGCAGCAGCGTTCCAACTCCATTCTTGTCGACCACCACGTCAGTCTTTTCGTCGATGCCGACGCCGTGAATGACGCTGCCGGTATCCTTTCCATCGGCAAACTGTCGAGCGAGGAACGCCGCGAAGCGTCCGAACCGGTCGCGCGTAACGAAATGCGGATCGGTCATGACGTTCTGCAGGATCGGCAGGTTTAAGAAATCATACGAAAAGCTGATCGTGGCTTCGTACGGGTTGGCGACGGCGTCGGCCGTATACACGTTCTTGTTTCGTTCGGCAATCGCATCAAAAATATACTGCGGCAACACGTTGTCCCCGGCGCTGGTTCCACCGACGACGCCGCCGCGATTGTAGAGATTCTGAACGGCCGTAGCGAGCGGCGTTCCTGTCCACGAGCTGATATAATCGGCCTGATTTCCGCCGGCAAAGAAGACGCCCTCGGATTGATTGACGATCGTCGCCGCCTGCTGCAGTATGCTCGCCGGCGTGCACGTCGGAAGTAGCAGCGTACGTACCGAATTGAACTTCGCAAGGCCGTAAATATACGAATCGTACGCGTTGGTTCCGGTCGAACGCAGAATCACGATGTCGCCGCCGTTCCCGGCCGGCGATCCGGCAATCGTGTCGTGCATCCAAACAAATCCGGCGTCGACGTCGGTGCCGCCGCCGCCCATGATGATGCCGGGACCTTGCGGCGTAACGTTGCTCGGCGTACCGCTCCCGACCGGTGGATAAAACTGGTACTTACACGACCCCCCGTGCGGACGCAAGCCTTTCACGGGCCCCGAAGCGATTGGTGTTGTGGGAGCAGTGTTTCCGGTACACGCCGTGAGTGCAAGAGCAACGGCGGCGCACGTGAATGCGAGAGAACGTTGCAACATCTTCTACCTCTTCGAGCGGCTACAGAGTGCCGAGATTGTAGGTCGCGCGAACGTGCAGAGCAATGGCGGGTTCCCGCCATTCGAGCTAGCGGTATGCTTCTCTCAGTTCAGAATGGCTTCTTGTCTCCTTCAGCTTCCAACCCATGATCGACAGCCAAACCAGGTAGAGACACCGGCGAAATCCACCAACGACGGTTACGGGGATGGCGTTTTTACTTGCAGCCGGCTGCACCCGCGCTGATGTTCTTGGAGGTCGTGTTCTCGTACGAACCGATCAAAAGCTGGTCATCCGTCAATGCTTGGACGAGCGGCTCGTAAGGGCTGTGGAGTGGGCCTGACGCTTGCGCCTTAGCTTTCATCATTGTGATGGTCAGTGGCGGGTCGCCCTTGATGCCCCGCTGCGGCTCGCCTTTGGAAAGCATGCCGGTTAAGGGCGATACACCGTTGAGCGTGTCGGCATGCCAACTCGCGGGCTTGACGGCTGGCGGATCGCTGACCGCGATCGACCGCGATCAAACCGGAGCACACGAAGACTGCGAAAGAGTTTCAAACTCCACCCAAGTAGGCCGAGTCTTTAATGGAAGGGATGAACTTGCATTCCAACTTCTGCGAGGATGGTAGCGAATCGCTGATACGGGTTGCTGTCAACGTGCCTCGCGATCCGGGTAACCCCGCGTGGCCACCATCAGCGGTTGAAACGATGTGGGCGGCTAAACGCTGAGGTGAGAAAGCGCGCATTGCGCAACATCCCGTTCTACCTGAGGCGGTAGATACGTATCACTGCGCCTATTGCGGTGCGTTCCTCGTCCACAGTGATTCTTCCAAGGCGATCACATTTATCAAACAGCACGTTTGGTTACCCTTCTGAGTCGAATGCATCTCGGGATCGCGCTCGCCATCTTGATTCTTCGTCGAGCTGGGTGCATGGATGATGGTCGCGTCAACGATCGTGCCGCCACTGATCGTGATCCCGCAATCGGCCAGATACCGATTGACCTCGGCGAAGAGCGTCTTGCCTAGGCCATGCTTCTCGACGAGGTGTCGGAACTGCAGATCGTCGTCTCGTCGGGAACGCCGGATTCCCCCAAATCTATCCTTGCGAACGCCCGCATCGAGACCATATCGTAGAGCGCTTCTTCGGCGGCTGGATCGCTGAGGTTGAACCAATGCTGAAGGAAATAGATGCGCAGCATGCGCTCGAGATCGATCGGCCGGCGTCCCACGCCTTCGCCTTTATAGTAAAAAGGCCTGACGATTTTGCGTAGGCGCTTCCAGGGCACGATTCGATCCATCTCCAGCAGAAACTTCGTTCGCCTTGTCATCTTCGAATGACGCTCAAAACCCGTCATGGCCAAGGACAACTGCTCTTCCATGCTCATGCTGGAATTGTATCACCGCGCTCTTTGTCGCGCAATTACTAGACCACGCGCAAAGAAGAACAACATCGTTTGTATTTTTTCCCGCTGCCGCAAGGGCAAGGTGCGTTTGCTGAAACTTTCGGGGCATCACGTCGGACGGTAGTTGAAGACACGCGATGCGAGGCTTCCGCCATGGAAGCCACGAGCTTCGCGCGCCACCATTCGTGAATTTCGACAGCGCAATCTGGTAGATGATCGAGCAGTGCCGCATACGTCTCGGGGTTCTCAAAAGGATCGAGTGCAGGCGACTTCTTGGAGTCAGCCGTCAAGAGAATCGGCATAAAGGAGTTTCGTAGTTCGGGCGCATCCAGGGCCTCTTTCCACTCGTCCCCGCGCAGCCCAAGGCCGAGCATATATCCCCTACACCAGTCATCTGCTAGGTCGAGGGTATCCGGTCGATCGCCGATTCGATCGATAAGGATGCTGTAGCGGCGTCTGCCGGGTCCTAGGTCGGAGGCGATTTCGTTGTAAAAGCGCATGATCAAGGTCATTGCGCGCTGCGCCTGCTCCATCGTTTCCCACGGGCCCGCGTCCTCGTCGCCGAAGATCACTGGAATCCACTCCGATGGCATGACTATTGGCCCCGAGACAATGCTCGTCAGGAACCCGTGGACGCGCGTGATCGACCCTTGCATCGGCCCAGCGAAGTGCGGGTCGCGCACTTCCATCAGCCCTTCGAGTTCGTCACGTTCCTTTTTGGTGAGCCGACGCTTTAAATCCATCGCCGGCCATTCGCGCAGGTAGCGTTACGTGCCCTTCGAAGGCTTCAGCGTGACCGCCCGCGCGACGTCGAATAAATCAGACTTGCCTTAGCCTACTTTCACGTCCACCCAAATGTCTACCAAGGGTCTGCATTCACTTGCATCAATCTGCATGCCCCCGGAAGGCTAAAATCTCCAAATTGGCCAAATTCACGTATAGGCTGCATCAATCTGCATCCTCGGCAACGGGTTCGATTCCCGTTGGCGCTACCAAACTGCATCAGATTGCATCAATCTGCACCAGTATGCACGATCCAATGATCCTTATCGACGCGTCCGTTTAGGCAGCCTTGATGGCGCGTGCTTGAAGTTTTACCCTCAGCCTTCTACGGACCACATCGAGGATTGCGGCGAGATTGTCCATGCTCGGGTTACCATTCGTCGAAAGCATTCGCTGAAGGCTTTTAGCGGGTTTTCCGGTTTTCGCAGCCAGCGTTTCAAAGCCAACCGTCGCGTTCACGAGATCGCGCAAGATGAGACGAGCGGTGTGAGGTTCTCCGTTCAAGAATAATGTGGCTGCCTCATCAAGTAGCGCCTTGGCAAAAGCCGGCTCACGTTTTACTCGATCGACAACCGTTGTTTTGAAATCTCGCGTTAGTACCATGACTTCACTTCCAATCTCTCGATGTTCTCATTCGACCTGCGGCGCCTGACTTGCGGGTACGGTACTCAGTCCACAGAACTTTCGCGCGAGCGATATCCGCCTGCTGGCGTCTCTTGGTGCCTCCGCCAAAAAGAACGATCAACGCGTCACCTTCCTTGGCAAGGTAGATGCGATAGCCAGGTCCCCAGTCGATGCGGTACTCGCCGAATGCGCCCATCCACTTGATGTTCGACGTGTTGCCCAATTTGAGGCGCAACACAGCTGTCGCGACTTTGGCAGCCGCTTGGACGCCAAGGGTGTCGAACCACGAACGAAAGGGGCTGGAACTATCTTCCCGGACGTATTCGACGACGGTTAACGTCACTCAAAATATGGTAACATATAAGTTACCATATTTGCAAGCTCTAGATCCAGCCTGTTCCCGGGCACGGTCTACTAAAATGTCTACTTACGGATTGCACTCATTTGCATCAATCTGCATCTCCAATAACGGGTTCGATTCCCGTTGGCGCTACCAATTAAAGCTCTGTAAACACGAGCTCTTTTTATTCGTCGCGTCTCGACGTCTACTTATCGATCGCGAGAGCGTCGCTTTGACTCGCGAAACGTGAGGGCGGCGCGGCGAGAGCCAGAATGGGCGAACGCCGGTGAGGTAGTCCACCAAACGCAGCTTGCGGTTCCTCCTGCTGCCTTACGAGGAGGTAATCGTGGTCCGCGGCAGATACTGACGGCCTCAGTTTCGCATAGGTAATCCGTCTTCCTGAGGCCAACCGACCATCGATTGCGATGCGTGAAGATGAGCTTTATGCGCTTTCGAAGGCGAGTCCAGCGGCGGTCATCCTGGGCGAACCCGGCATCGGGAAAACGATGCTGCTGCGCACCGCGGCGAAGCAACATGATGGTCCCGTCTTTCGCGTTACGTGCCAGCGTATCGCGCGCGACCTGCAATTGGATCCGCTCGTCTCGCTCTTGCAGGGGGTGACTCGGCAACTCGGCTGGTCCAGCCGGTTCGGAACGGAGGTTGAGAGCGACTCGATCCTCGCGTTCCGCATCGCGCTAGAACGTACGACCAAGGACGCGAACCCGCTCGTTCAGATCGACGACCTTCACTGGGCCGATGAGGCAACGCTTGCAGCATTACCGTATCTCGTCGAGCGCCTTCAGGACTTTCCGGTTCGCTGGCACCTTGGAGCGCGCAACGGTTACGACTCGGTTACCGATATGCTGCACCGGCTCCGTCGCGGCAATCTCGCCATCACGATCTCGCTAGCGCGGCTTCCCGACGACGACATTTTGACAATCGTGGAGGACACCGCTCCTCGCCTCGATGAAAAGCAGCGCCGAGCCATCGTGGCGCAGGCCCGTGGGAATCCGCTCTACGCGCAACTACTTTCGACCGCATCGAGCGAGCGGGCAATTGCGGTCGTGGCGCGCGATCACGTAAGCGATCTCTCCGACGTCGAACTGCGCATTGCCGCAGCATTGGCGATCGTCGAGGAGCCGCTCGACGAAGCGAGTATTTCGGAGTTGGCGCGGCTCTCTCCAGCCGTTGTTTATAAATCCACTGCCGCGCTGCTGGCTCGCGGAATCGTCGAACTGCGTGATACACGCGCCGCAATTCGTCACGACGTTCTCGTTGACGCCATCACGAGCGTCACGCCAAAGGAGGCGCTTTCCGATCTGCATCTCGCGGCGTCTCGCCTAACGCGCGACGACGAAAGACGTGCACGCCACCTGCTGGCTGCGGACTCCGGGGACGAGTCTCGCGCTATCTTCGCAAAGCTCGCATGGGACGCTATGGCGAACGAAGATTGGAATCGCGCTGCGCGATGTTTTTTGGAAGCACAGGCCATCTCCATTACCCGGCGGGGCGAATCGCCGCTAGCAGAGCCGGAGTGCGTTGCCGCCGGTTTGCACTTGGCGCAGCGCATCCTCAACGTCGAGCAAGTCAATCCGCCGCGCGAGCTTGCGCGGCGATGGGAAGGCCTTCCCGCAGTCACTCGCGCGCGGCTTGAGCTCGCGTTGGCGGTCGCGTTCATCTATGCTCGGGACGCCCTCACCCCGGGCGATCGCGCGCGCATCGCAGCGCTCACCGAAGAAGATATCGAGGCAGAGATTGCGGCCGACCTGCTCTACCAGCTGGCTCGGACATCGCGTCTTCACTTGGAGCATGAAGCCGCCCGCGCGTTCATGGCCAGACTGCGCAACCTCATTCCGATGCTCGATCATTGCGAAGCCCGTTATCGGGCGATCGCGCGCAGCGCCGCCTACCATGCGATCTACGACGATTGGGAGCGTGGAATCGCACTTTTTCACGGCGCGATTCGCGAAGGCGTCGCCGCCGGGGCGCTCGACGCCGTGTTGCAGGCCACCAGTGAAATGCTCGTCTTACTGCTGGAGATGATGCGACTCGACGAGGGCATGGCGCTCGGACGCTTTGCGTACGGATTAGAGGGCGGCGGCCCGATCAAAAAAGCTGGGGTGGCACGGCGTTACTCCGACCTCCTAACGTTCTCGAGTCGTCTGCCGGAGGCGCTTTCCATCGCGACGGCTGCCCGAGCACTGGAGGACGCGCTTCCCGCGCGGTCGCGCGAGATCACTTACGTGACCGAGATCGTGCTCGCGACGCAGCTCGGCATGGTCGAGCAAGCCCGAACGCTGATCGATGAATGCACGAAGGTTGGCGCGAAGGGCACCCTTGCCGATCTCGCGATCGGGTACTTCCACGAGCAACACGGCGATCCGGAAACCGCAATCGCTCTACTCGAAGGCGATTTCGAAAGCCCCTTCCGCGCCCACCCGCACAATTTGCGTTACGCGCTGACGGTGCTCGCGCGCATCGCACTCGAAAAACGCGACAGCACGCTGATGGAACGGACCTTGCGAAAACTACGAACGCTCTCCGGCCACGACGCCTTGACCGACGCCTGCGTCGGCTGGGGCGAAGCTTACGGCCACCTGTTGCATGGAGAGAGCGCCGCGGCTTTGTCCCTCCTGCGCGATGGCATGCGGGCACCGCTGACCGCCTTGGAAAAGGCCCGCATTCAGTTCGAGATCGCGACCGTCACGCGCCGGTCGGAGGACGTGCTCGAGGCGATCGAACGATTTCAATCGCTTGGTATCGAGTATATGGTCGAACGCGTGCGGCGGCTCGCGGGCGAGATAGGCCTCGCCATCGATCAAAAGAACCGCGCGAGCATATTGAGCGATCGCGAGCGCACCGTAGCGCTCATGGTCTCGTCGGGAAAGACGAACGCCGAGATCGCAAACTCGCTCACTATCTCGAAGCGCACCGTCGACCAACACGTCGACAATATCCGCCACAAGCTCGGTGTTCGCTCGCGCGTTGAGATCGCGATGCTGGTGGCCAACGGCGCCGCGTTCGAGACCGCCGCCCACTAGGGCGTAGAAATCGAGCGTCCGATACGTATAAACACCGATGGCGGGGTGCCTACGGCAGGTGCTATCGTGTATGAAACGCCTGTGGTCCGCTCGCCACTCGCGCGCTGTTGGCTGTGGCGGGTTCGGTGGCATTGCGCTCGCTGCTAGGAAAGTTGGAGACACATGCGCACATCGTTCCGCGTTATCGCGTCGGTGTTGGGGCTAACGTTAACTCTTACCGCGTGCGGCGGCCACGGCGGCTCGCTACTCCCATCAACACCAACCGGTGGCAACCAAACCCCGATGAGTCTGCGCCTAGCCCATGATGCTGGTAAGGCCGACTACTCCCAAGTCATCGATGTGACGGTCTACCTCAAGTTAAGAGACGCAGCGGGTTTTTCTCAACGAGTCGACGCTCTCTACGACCCGAACTCGCCCTCGTTCCGCCACTGGCTGACCGATGCGGTTCTGCGGCATTACGCAGCGCCGCGCCGGCAGATGAACGCAGTACGAGAGGCACTTGCCAAACAGGGCCTGACCATTCTTTCGACCGACCGCGACGGATTTTCGATCCGTGCCCGCGGGACGATTGCGCGCATGGCACGCGCCTTCGGGACTCAAATCCATGAGTTCACCCGCGACGGCGAAACGTTCCGGGCACCGCTTACCGCACCGCGCCTTTCCGGCGCCGCCGGCGGCTTCGTCGACATGGTGGCTGGCCTCGAGAGTCATGTCGTGCGGCCCTGCTGCTTAGCGCGAGCCGTTAACCCGCAAACCATGCAGCCCTATCCAACCGTTAGCATAGCAGACGTCGAGGCGGCAGGCGGACTGAACTCGGTGATCACCGATCAGAGTTTGAGCCCGAGCACGACGGTGAAATTCACCACTCCCCATGCTAAATATCCAACGGCGACGTATAGCGGCATCGTCTATCAAGCGAATCCCCAATTGACTCCCGATTTCAGCGCGAAAGATCTCCAAGACGTCTATGGCCTGACGGCGGACTATGCTCGTGGTCTAAACGGTGCCCGACAGACGGTGGTGCTGCTCGAAGCCTACGACTATCCGCAAGTGGAAGCTGACGCGAACGTGGCCGCGAAACTGAACCGCTTGCCAAAGCTCACGTCGGCGAACTTCCAAGTCGTTTACCCGGAGGGCAAACCCAATCCGAACCTCGGCGTCCTCACCGGCTGGAATACCGAAATCGCGCTCGACGTCCAGTCGGCGCACGCAATTGCCCCAGGCGCAAAAATCTTGGTCGTCGCAACCAACGGTCAGGACGACGAAGATATGCAGTATTCGATGCAATACATCATCGACAACAAGTTGGGATACGCGGTATCGGATAGCTGGGGCGCAAATACAAGTTATTTCGCTAGCCCAGCGCAGGAGAGGTCTTTCGAAAACATCCTGATCAGGGCAGCCGCGAAGGGAGTGTCGTTTCACTTCGCCGCGGGTGACAGCGGCGATGCCGGACTCGGCACCCCGGTCGGCGCGGCAAGTGTACCGGCGGATTCACCCCATGCCACAGCCATTGGCGGCACTTCCATTCTGAACAACGTCGGAGGCTCGGGGTTCACCTCGGTTGGCTGGGGCGACGTATTCACCGAACTCTACCGGCCCCAAAACGGACCGAACGATCCGCTCAACCCGATCTTCCTAGGCGGCGGAGGCGGCGGTTCAAGCCTCTATTGGTCCAAGCCAAAATGGCAGGGCGCGCTTCCCGGTTCTGGCCGGCAGACGCCCGACGTGTCCGCACTCGCCGATCCGTACACCGGATTTCCGGTCGTGGATTCGGATCTGGCGTATGCCATTCACGGGAAGAAGAACCACGTGCTCGAGCTGGCCTGGGGCGGCACCAGCTTAGCCACGCCGATCTTCACTGCGATGTGGGCCATTGCCCAACAAAAAGCAGGCCATCCGCTCGGCCAGGCCGCGCCAATACTCGCCCGTATGAAAACCGGATTGACGGACGTACTGCCGCTCAGTAACGCTAACAGCCTGAGCGGATCGATAACCGACAAAAAAGGGACGACGAACTATCCCACCGTCCAGATTTTTGCACCGCTCGATCGGGCCAACCCGGTGTTTGTCGCGGCATTGTGGGGATGGTCCGGGTCTTACGCCGGTTACACGTTCGGCCTAGCTTTCGGTGTGGATAGCTCGCTGACCGTCACTCAGGGCTGGGACAACGTAACCGGGTACGGCACACCCGACGGGGCGTTCGTCACTAGCGCAGCAGCCGGGAGATAGCGAGTCCTCTTGCTTGACGAATCGTCGCAGACGGCGCTCGTACAGATTCGGCGCACATCATTGATCACTCGTTGCTCAGAAGGTTGTAGACACATGCGGAGATCGTCACTCGTTATCGCGTCGGTATTGGGGATGACGTTAGCTCTTACCGCGTGCGGCGGCCACGGCGGCTCGCTGCTCCCGTCAACACCAACCGGTGGCAACCAAACCCCAAAGGGTGTGCGCCTGGCCCATGATGTTGGTAAGGCCGATTACTCGCAAGTTATCAACGTGACGGTCTATCTCAAGTTAAGAGACGCAGCGGGTTTTTCTAAACGAGTCGACGCTCTCTACGAGCCGAACTCGTCCACGTTCCGGCACTGGCTGACCGACGCGGAGTTGCAGCGTTACGCAGCACCACAACGAGAGATGAACGCAGTACGAGAGGCACTTGCCGGTCAGGGCCTGACCATTCTTTCGACCGATCGCGACGGATTTTCGCTCCGCGCGCGCGGGACGATTGCGCGCATGGCACGCGCCTTCCGTACTCAAATCCATGAGTTCACCCGCGACGGCGAAACGTTCCGGGCACCGCTTACCGCACCGCGCCTTTCCGGCGCCGCCGGCGGCTTCGTCTATACGGTAGCTGGCCTAGAGAGTCATGTCGCACGGCCCTGCTTGGTGCGTGCCCGTGACCCGCAGACGATGCAGCCCTATCCAGCCGTTAGCATGGCAGATCTCGAGTCGGCGGGCGGTTTGTTGGATTCGGTGATCACCGATCAGAGCTTGAGCCCAAGCACGACGACGAAATTCACCACTCCCAATGCTAAATATCCAAGGGCGAAGTATAGCGGCATCGTCTATCATGCGAATCCCAAATTGACTCCCGATTTTAGCGCGAAAGATCTCCAAGACGTCTATGGCCTGACCGCGGACTATGCTAGTGGTCTAAACGGTGCCCGACAGACGGTGGTGCTGCTCGAAGCCTACGACTATCCGCAGATAGAAGCTGACGCGAACGAGGCCGCGAAACTGAACCGCTTGCCGAAGCTCACGTCGGATAACCTCCAAATCGTTTACCCGGACGGTAAACCCAATCCGAATCTCGGTGTCGTCACCCGCTGGAATACCGAAATCGCGCTCGACGTCCAGTCGGCGCACGCAATTGCCCCAGGCGCAAAAATTCTGGTTGTCGCAGCCAACGGCCAGGACAGCGAAGCTCTGCAGTATGCGATGCAATACATCATCGACAACAAGTTGGGATACGCCGTATCGGATAGCTGGGGAATCGATATCGATTATGACGCCGGTCCGGAGG
>DASRSM010000239.1:0-3313 GCA_035656415.1 Vulcanimicrobiaceae bacterium
ATCCGGTTCGTCCGGATCTCACGTTCGAACATTGGACGTCGTGGTGGTCGACGGCGAATTTAGGTACGCTGTGGACGAATACGTGCTGGCTGCCGAATTACGGACTGCCGTTCGTTGCGTGGAAGCTTGGCATCGACGGCGGCTTGGCGCAGGCGTTCCAATATTTTCTCTGGCTCGCAATTCCGGTGGTCGCCGTTGCATTTTGCATCGAGCGTTTGGCGGGCGACCGTTTGCACTGGTGCTCGGCGCTTCCGCTCGCGATCTTACCGCTCAACCTGTACGTGACGCTATCGTGGCCGTCGTCGGTGGCATGCTACGCCCTGGGCAGCGGCGCGCTCTACGCTTGGGCTTTGGTAGAGGGTATAGAGTGCGGCCGGCCGATGCGCGGTTTCGTGCTTGCTGCGGCAGCTTCGTTATGGCTTTCGTCGGATGCCGGGAATCCGCCGTACTTCCTGATCGTCGTAGGGCACACGATCGTTTTTGCGCTGTGGTTGCTGATTCGCAATCGCCGGCGCGGCCCGTCCGCCCTGGCGTTCTGTGCGGTAGCGGCTGCGGTCGCCGTTCTCGTCGGCGTCCGCTGGATCGTTCCGTTCGTCGTCGCGTACACGCATTATCCGCTGACGACGCTGGCGACCGGCGGGGTGCACACGTATTCCTGGGTGACGGCTCGGGCGCAGCTGCTCAACGTTTTGCGGCTTACCCCGGTGTGGTATTGGGGCGATCCGAGCTACACGTACAGCGCGGCGCTGTACCAAAATAACGCGTGGTTGAGTGCCGGCACGTTCGCTCCGTTCTTCGTCGTGCTCCTCGCGCTCGCGAGAGCGATCCGGCGGCAGCTCTCGGGCCCGCTCGTTCTCTTTGCCTTGGCGTTGTTCTGGGCGTTCTTGGTCAAGAGCGAAAACGAGCCGTTTACCGTGTTGTCGTGGCGCATCGATCATTTGCCGTTGATGTCGTTGTTTCGCGACAGCGAAAAGTTTCTCGGCCCGTTGTTGATCGACGTTACGATCGCGATGGGGCTCAGTCTGACAGGTAACTGGTCGCGTCCCGCTGCAGGGCTGTACTCAGTTGCCGCGTTGGCGGCGGCTGTGACCGGTGGTTGGCTGATGTTGAGCGGCGCGCTGTTCACTGCGCCGCGCGGAACGCCTCCGCTCTACGTGCGCATTCCGCAGGAATATATGGAGCTCCACGAATCGCTGGTTGGGCTGGGCTCTGCCCGCGTCGTGGTCGCGCCGAACGACAGGCTCTACCAGATCGGTACGAACTGGGGATTTTTCGGCGCAGACGTCGAGTTTTTCGACGATCTGGCGGGTGTCCCGCTCTTCCGTCCGCCGTACGCCGCGTACGTCGATCACGCGAACTACGACAAACTGTGGCGCTTGTATGCGTCATTTGCCGACGATCCGGTCGGGCGAACCACGCTCGATAAAAAGCTGGGCATCTCCGCGGCACTGCTGCGTTCCGATCTCACTCCGTACGTCGGCATCGACCACTATTTGTGGCGTGATGGCGACGTGAACCGCGAGTTTCCGCGTCGTTCCGGTGTCCTCATGGACGTTCGCTCGTCGAAGTCGTCGCCACTCGCGCGCGCGTACGCGACGGTACTGGGCGCACCTGACTGGGATTACGATCGCACCTTGCGCGATCTCGTCGACCTCGGCATCACGTTGCCTTTGATT
The DNA here is from genome assembly GCA_035656415.1 of Vulcanimicrobiaceae bacterium. Classification (GTDB taxonomy): domain Bacteria; phylum Vulcanimicrobiota; class Vulcanimicrobiia; order Vulcanimicrobiales; family Vulcanimicrobiaceae; genus JAFAHZ01. Next base: position 1,677 of record DASRSM010000239.1, read on the forward strand.
GATCTCACCGCCCGTGCCGATCGGTCTCACGTCGCCATTCCCGTCGTTCTGCGAGCGCAAGAACAACGCGACGGCCGCTTCTATGCGAGCGGAGGCTCGTACGAGCTGACCGCGCGCGCATCGGCAAACGGCGCTTTTCGTCGTGACGTCGCGGAGTCGCGTGCTTCGGCCGCATCGTTTGCGAGAGAGCCGATACTTGGCGCGCCGTCGGGATTGCGAACTCGGCACGGGAACGCCGAGCCGGTCGGCGCCGTGTATTACTTCGAAACCGAAGGCGCGAACTGGGCGCAGACGCAGCTCGTGTTGCCGGTGCTCGGGCCGCACGCCGACGCCTGTGCGGATGTGGCCGTCGATGGAAAGCGGGTCGCACGCGTTCGCGCCCATTACGGGCGGCAATCGATTCGCGTCGCCGCGCTCGTTCCACCCGGTACGTTTAAAGTGACGATAAATTTCAACGGATCGGCGCGAGCTTGCACGCCGAATACGTATACGGTTCGTCCGCTATGGACGACCGGCATGGCCGCTCCCTCCACGTTTGGCGTGACGCGCGTTCGATCGCACGACGAATCCTTATTCAGCCGCGGCTACGAGGTATCGATGCCGCTCTCCGCCGATCCGACGTTGTGGTTCGCTTTCGATTCAACGCCTTCGCAAAGCGAGGATATATTCGCCGTTCTGCACGTTCGGGGCGCAGGCTGCAGCACCGAGATCTCGGCGCGCGTCGGCGAACGAGTCCTAGAGCGCTTCAACGATCTCAATCGTCGGGCGCTGCTTTCGAAGGCTTGCCTCGACGCGTCGCCGGCCCATCTACGCATCGAAGGCATCGACCTGGTCGTGCACGCTCCTCGGCGCTTCGCCGCTCAACTGCCCGAGCGTATCGCGCTGATTCCGGCGCACCACGCTCAAAACTGGCAGACGCCTCATTTGCCGCGGCCGGCGGTAAAAAGCAACGGCGTTACGATATGGCGATTAAATAGCAAGCCGCTGCACGTCGCCGCGTATCCCAACGCGTCGCTTGCGATAGCAAAGCGATGCCTCGACTGGATGAGCGTGTACATGACGTTCTCCGGAGGCAAAACGCTGAACATCATGCGGCCGTATATGTTCACGCTGCACAACGATCGGGTCACCATTGTGCCGATCGGCGATCTGGCGCGCGATCAAGGTGCAACGTCGGCAGACCTCATCAATTCGGTCGAGCTCGTCTCCGTTTTACCGGCAAGCGAACGCGATCGTTGTAAACTGGAGGGCGCCAACGTCGAGGAGGATGCGACGGCTGCCGACGGCGCATGGCTCGAAATCGACGGCAAACGCTTCAGCATCCCGCGCGACGATCTGCCGCACCATTTTCGTCTGGCGCTCGCCAACGGCAGTCATAGCGCCTCACTTCACGGTCCGGTAGAAGCTGCGGCACTACTGCAGGCAAGTCTGGTGCCCGGCGGAGTCCCGGTTCCGGCGACAACCGGCGGAATATCGACGAGAACGCGATCCGCGCAATGGATCGTTTTCGGTCAAGCGGCCGATTCGCTCTGGAATGCGCGTTTCGGCAATGCGGCACTGCCGCAGTTCCGTGCCGATGGCGATCTCCAGGCGTATTACGTTCCCGGCAGCGGGTCGCTGCGCGTCGATCTTCCCGT
>DASRSM010000240.1:0-16301 GCA_035656415.1 Vulcanimicrobiaceae bacterium
TTCGCATCAGGATTTAATCGCCGGTGCGACGACGATTAGCGAAGGGAAAGAGGTCATCGATCAGCCGTCGGCGTTCCCGTGGGGCTGCGACGCGGCCGCTGGTACGGAGACGACGCTATTGACGTCGAGCGGAAACTATCCGGTGCGCGGACCGTTCCCGTGCTTCAAGTACCGCACGATGCGCGACGTGCTCGACGAAAAAGGTGTGAGCTGGAAATATTACGTACCCGCCGTGCACTCGTCGGGCGGAATGGTCTGGAGCGCTTTTGCCGCCATTCGTGCCGTGCGTTACGGATCGGAATGGAATACGAACGTCTCGAGCCCCGAGAAGAACGTGTACGCCGATATCACGAAAGGAGAGCTGCCTGCGGTGTCCTGGGTGATTCCCGACTTCTACAACTCCGATCACTCGGATACGACCACCGACACCGGACCGTCGTGGGTGACCTCGGTCGTCAACGCGATCGGAAACAGCCCGTATTGGTCGAGCACCCTCATCGTGGTCGTGTGGGACGACTGGGGCGGATTTTACGATCACGTCCCGCCGCCGCAGTACGGCTTCGGAGGCCTCGGCTTCCGCGTGCCGATGCTCGTCATCTCGCCGTACGCCAAGAAGGGCTTTGTCGCCCATAACGTCTACGAGTTCGGGAGCATCCTGAAGTTCGTGGAGAGCACCTTTGGACTCGCGAGCCTTGGAACGACCGACGCTCGAGCACGCAACTTCGCAGGCGACGTCTTCAACTTCTCGAAGCCGCCGCGGAAGTTCGTGCCGATCGCGGCAAAGTATTCCAAGACGTTTTTCGAACATCAACCCCCTTCCAATATGCCGGTGGATTCCGAATGAGCAAATCGTTTTGGCCGCGTGTAGACAAGCTCAGCGTGACGCTGTTGGCGCTTCTGCTCGCGTCGTGCAACGGCGCACAACAGAACGGCAGCGGGCCCGTGATACCGCAACAGGTACCCCGGACGAGCCCCGCGCCGAAATTCGCCCACGTCATCGTGATGATTCAAGAGAATCGCAGCTTCGATAACTTTTTCGCGACGTATCCGGGGGCCGACGGAACGACGACCGGCCAGATGATCGACCCTAGCACCGGGAAGGTCGAGACGGTGCCGCTGACGATGCACTCGATTCTCGGACGCGACATCGGGCACACGTGGCAGAAGTTCGTGCAGTCCTACGACGGCGGTAAGATGGACGGCTTCAGCCTCAACGGCTGGGGCGGTTGGGGCGGCGGTCCGCCGATCGGCGCGTATCCGTATCAGTACGTCGATCCGGCGCAAATCGCACCCTACTGGACGATGGCAAACCAGTACGTGCTGGCGGATCACTTTTTCGAAACGCAGTCCAGCGGCAGCTTCATCGCGCATCAGGATCTCATCGCGGCCGGCACTCCGCTGAGTCCCTACGAGAGTCTGACGAATTATCCGACGAACGTGCCGTGGGGCTGCGATGCGCCGGCTGGCACGAAAACGTCGATCCTCAACAACAAGGGCGCTCTGCTCGCGGGCAAGGGACCGTTTCCGTGCATGAGCTACACGACGCTCGCCAATCTGCTCGACGCCAAGGGTGTATCCTGGAAGTATTACGCGCCGCCGCTCGACTCGCATGCGGGGTACCTGTGGTCGGCGTTTGACGCAATCGATGCGGTTCGCCACGGATCGCAGTGGCACACCAACGTCGTCCATCCGAATACGGCTATCTTCGACGACATTCGCAACGGCGCGCTTCCGCAGTTCGCTTGGCTGCTGCCCGATCACCTCGACTCCGATCACCCAGGCGCGCGAAAAGACACGGGGCCGTCGTGGGTAGCGTCGGTCGTCAACGCCGTCGGCAAGAGTAAGTACTGGAACTCGACGGTGATTCTCGTTACGTGGGACGATTGGGGCGGATTCTACGATCACGTCAAGCCGCCGCATCTCGACTACCAGGGACTTGGATTCCGCGTGCCGCTGCTCGCTATTTCGGCGTACGCGAAGAAGGGCCACGTTTCCCATAATCAGTACGAGTTCGGCAGCATTCTGAAGTTCGCCGAAGACAATTGGCAACTTGGCACGCTGAATCACACCGACGCGCGTGCGGCCGACTTTGTCAACGATTTCTTCTCGTTCTCGCAGCCGCCGCGTAAGTTCGTTCCGATCTCGGCAAAGTATACGCAGAACTATTTCGAACGTCGTCCGCCGTCGTATCAGCCCGTCGACGATCAATAAGGAAGTGGCGGCTTCTAAAGCCATCGATCGCGGGCTCGCGCGTCTCCAGAGCAGCACTATGCTGCGCCAGGGGGCGCTCGTCTTTTTTGCGATGATGGTGCTCAATATCGGCGGATTCGTGTTTCACGCCGTTGCGAGCCGCCGTCTCGGCGTGGCGGAATACGGCGTGCTGTACACGCTGATTTCCGGCTGTACCATCGCGGCCGTTCCGTCCGCGCTCGCCGCGCCGGTGATTGCGCGCTTTGCTTCGGAGTTTCGCGTGCTGCACGACGAGCGTCACGTCCGCAAGCTCGTCGTCGACATCGTTCGGGTTTTCGGAGCGCTCGCGGCGATCTATCTCGTGCTGGCGTTCGTGACGATGAATCCGGTCGGCGCATTTCTGCACGTGCCGGCCTGGACGGTACCGTTGGTAGCCGTGATGGGCGGCGGCATGCTCTTTAGCGCCGTACTGCGAGCCGTCGCACAGGGGACCCAAGACTACGGCGCGTTTACCATATCGTGCGTCACCGACGGCGTCTCGAAAGTTGTCGCGCTGGCGGTGTTCATGCTGCTGGCGCTGGGTTTGCTCGGCGGCGTCCTCGGATTCACCGCCGGCATCTTCGGCGGCGCGATCGCCGTCGGGATCGTGCTGTTCAAGCGGTACCGCTCGGTCGGCGAGTGCGAAATTCGATACGACTGGCGGCGCATCGCACTCAGCGGCGTCGGCGCCGCCGCAATCACCATTGCCGGCGCCCTCATGGGATCGATGGACGTCGTGCTCGTGAAGCACTTCTTCGACGCAAATCAAGCCGGCATTTATTCCGCTGCGTCGCTGGGCGGCAAGGTGCTGCTGTACTTCGTGGGTTTCGTTCCGACGATTTTGTTGCCGCAGGCGACGGAGCGCCACGTGCGCGGCGAGCGAACGCGGTACGCACTGGCCGCGTGCATCGCAGTCTTGGTCGGAATCGGCATCGTGGGCGTCATCGCGTTGAAATTCTTCGGTATCGTACTGCTGCACGCGCTGGTCGGCCACGCGTTCGACGCGGCCGCCGCTTTGCTGCTGCCGTACGGCGCGGCCATGGTGTGCTTGGCGCTCGCAGGGATGCTCGGTTCCTACGGCATCGCGACGCATCGCATCGCCTTTGCCGTTCCGCTGCTCTTTTGCGTCTGCGGCACCTTGATGAGTATCGCACTCTTCCACCAAACGCTCGCGCAAGTCGTGACCGCCGTCGCGGTCGGAAACGGCGTCACGGTGTGCACTGTGGCGCTAACGATCGGGCTTCAAGCCATGCTGAGCCCGCGTCCGGCTAGCGCCGCATGAGCCGCGTTCTCCTTATCGGCGGATCGGGACAACTCGGCACGGAGATTCGGCGCGTCTGGACTCAGTGGGAGATCGTCGCGCCGTCGCACGCCGGGCTCGACATCGAGAACGGCGACGCGGTCGATGCGTTCGTCGCGCGCGAAAAGCCGGATGCCGTCGTCAACTGCGCCGCGTTTCACAACGTCGATCGATGCGAAGAGGAGCCGGAACGCGCGCTCGCCGTCAACGCGGTCGCCGTCGAGCGCCTCGCGCGCAGCGCTCGCGACAACCGCGCCGCGTTCGTGACGATTAGCACCGATTACGTTTTTGACGGTACCGCGACCGTTCCGTACACGGAGTCTGACTGTCCGCGTCCGCAGTCGGCGTATGCGGTCTCTAAACTCGCCGGCGAGCAGCTCGTTGCGCGGCTCGATTCGCGCGCGCTCGTCGTGCGTACGTGCGGCGTCTACGGCGTTCGTCCGTCGGCGAGCAAAGGACATACGTTCGTCGATCGCGTGATCGCGCAGGGCCGCGCCGGGGAAACGATCCGCGTCGTCAACGACGTGACCGCGTCGCCGACGTTCGCCGGGCACCTCGCCGGCGCGCTGCTGCGGCTGCTGGAGTCGGGAACGACCGGACTCTATCACGCCGCAAACGCCGGTCCGGTTACCTGGTACGATTTCGCGACCGAAGCGCTGCGGCAAGCGGGGGTCGACCATTTCATCGAGCCGATCCCGGCCGCGTCCTGGAAGGCGCCCGCCCGGCGCCCGGCTTTTTCGGCGCTCGACAGCGGCAAATTGCGTGCTTTAGGCATCGAGATGCCCGGATGGCGCGAGGGAATCGCCGCCTACCTGCGACTTCTTAGGGCTTAGGGGACTTCGCGGCGAAAGAGCTTTCCACCATGGAGTTAAGGGTGGATCGCTCCCGGATCGATCGCTGCCGGGAGCTGGCGCAAGCCATCGTCTCGCCGGTCGAAGAGTTCATTACGGCCCACTCGACCATTTCCGTCGAGCGCGCCGTGTTGCGCCTGTTGGGTGTCGACGGGATCGGCGCCGACGAAGTGCCGATTCCGAATCTCATCGTCGACTCGCTTCCACCGAGCGAACGCCGCGACGGCGTCGCACCGGCGTTCGGCAGGGCGCTGGCCGAGACGGGCCTCGAGCCGTTCGCGCTGGGCGAAGCGATCGCCGCCGGAACGTTCGGCCTGGCGCAGTTTGCGCAGACGCCCGACGCCGCCGCACGGGGAGCGCTGCGTCCGTACGTCGAGAGCGCGCTCGCTTCGATTCGCAGCCGTCGGGACGAGCGCACCGGCCGGCTCGAGCGGTTTCCGCAGACGGCGCCGCCGTTGCTGTACGTCATCGTCGCCAGCGGCAACATTTACGAAGATCGCACCGCGGCAGTCGCGGCGGCCGAGGCCGGCGCGCAGATCATCGCGGTCATTCGCTCGACGGGCCAATCGCTGCTCGACTTCGTACCGTTCGGTCCGACGACCGAAGGATTCGGCGGTACGTACGCAACGCAAGCCAACTTTAAAATCATGCGCGCCGCGCTCGACGAAGTTTCCGAGCGTCTCGGGCGCTACGTCATGCTCACGAATTACGCGAGCGGGCTGTGCATGCCGGAGATCGCCACGATGGCGGCCATCGAGCGTCTCGATATGCTGCTCAACGATTCGATGTACGGCATTCTCTTCCGCGACATCAACATGAAGCGGACGTTCGTCGACCAGCATTTCAGCCGAATGCTCAACGCGTATTCCGGCATTATCATCAATACGGGCGAAGACAACTACCTAACGACGGCCGATGCGGTCGAACAAGCTCCGGCGGTGCTGGCGTCGCAGTTCATCAATGAGGAGTTCGCGCATCGCGCCGGCATGCCCGATCGCCAGATCGGGTTGGGCGACGCGTACGAGATCAATCCGGACCTCGAAGACGGATTTCTCTATCAGGTCGCGCAGGCGCAGCTTACGCGCCAGATCTTCCCGGACGCTCCGTTGAAATACATGCCGCCGACGAAGCACATGACCGGCGACATTTTCAAAGGACATCTGATCGACGCGCTGTTCAACTTGACGTCGGTGATGACGCGGCAGACGATCCACCTGTGCGGCATGCTCACCGAAGCGATTCACACGCCGTTTTTGGGCGATCGCGTGCTCTCGCTCGAGAACGCGCGCTACATCATGAACACGGCCCGCCACCTGGGCGACGAGATTTCGTTCAAGCCGGATGGAGTCGTAGAGCGGCGCGCGCAGGATGTGCTCGGCGGCTGCGAACGGCTGCTCGAGCGCGTGGCCTCGATGGGATTGATGCACGCAATCGACGCGGCCGCGTTTGCCGACGTTTCGCGCCATCCCGACGGTGGACGCGGATTCGACGGCGTCTTCGAGCGTTCGGCTGCGTACTACAATCCGTTCGAAGAGCCACTTCGACTCGCTTCGCTCGCTCAGGACTGCGCGCTCTACGAGCGCTTGACGGTAAGGAATGTCTAAATTTGTGAAGCCGTATGGCGATACGATGAACGACGGAAAGGTTCAGCTATCGTTCACGCTGCCGGTCGAATGGAGCGAAGCCGCCGACGAAGCCGCCCGCCAGCTCGTCACCAAAATGGGATTCGCCGACGTTGCGGTAGCCGAAGGGCGCCGCATCGCTGCCGGTTTTTCGTTTTTCGTCGTTTACGCCGCGACCCCACAGGCGATCGACGTCGAGAGCATCAAGGCGCCGTCGGCGCGCGAGCATTCGATGACGATGGAAGAAGTCGACACCTTCGTCAGCGAGCAGATCGGCCGTAAGATTCGCATCGCCGGCGCCTGCATCGGTACCGACGCTCACACGGTCGGCATCGACGCTATTCTTAATATGAAGGGGTACAAAGGCGATTACGGGCTCGAGCGATACCACTCGTTCGAGACGTTCAATCTCGGCAGCCAGGTCGCGCCCGAAGACCTCGTGCGCTACGCCAAGGAGAACCGTATCGACGCCATTCTCGCGTCGCAGGTCGTCACGCAAAAGGGGAGCGACGTCAAGAACTTCACCGAGCTCGTCGAGCTGCTCGAGGCCGAGGGACTGCGCGACGAGGTCGTCGCGATTTGCGGCGGTCCGCGCGTGACGAACTTGATGGCCAGCGAGCTCGGCTACGACGCCGGCTTCGGCCGCGGGACGCTGCCGAGCGAGGTCGCCGGCTTTGTGGCGGTGACCCTTTCCGAGCGTTTGAAGCGACGCGAGAAAGTAACCGGACGGGCGGGCGTCTAAGTTCCGGAGCCCGATGCTCGACGAACTTCTCGGCTGGTTCACAGGAAAAGAGCCGAATCGACGTAGGTATCCGCGTAAACGCAAGCCGTATCGAGCGACCGTCTCGGTCGACGGCGGCATTTCGCAGCGCCCTGCGATCGGTCTGGACATCAGCGGCGGCGGCCTCTGCCTGCTGACGCAAGAGCCGGCGGGTATCGAGGAGTTCGAGGTCCGGGCCACCATCGACACGCGGATCCTCCGCGTGCGCGCAAAATCGGTGTGGCAAGACACGGTGACGCATCAGGGTAAGTCGGTTTGGCGTTACGGAATGCGCTTCACGGGCATTTCGGCCGACGACTGGGATTCGATCATCCGCTATACGACCGACAAGCCGGTGCAAGAGGTCAACAAGGCGCAAGAAGAGCTCGTCTCGGTTCGCATGACGCCCGACGATGCGAATCGCTTGCTGCCGATCCAGCTCCAGCGCCGACTGCTGGCAATGCTCGTCGAGCGCCGCCGGCTCGCCCCGGTGCAAGAAAGCGTCACGCCGCTCGTGCAATACTTTTATTCGGGCGTCGTTCGTTACAACAACGAGCTGATGCACCGCTTGACGATTCAATCGAAAGTTGTCGGTGCCGAAGGTGCGGAGATGTACGAAACGCGTTTCGTATTCGACGACCAAGGCACTAAGATAGAAATGTTGAATTGAGTTATTTGTTGAAGAAGACTGCGTTAGTTACCGGTATCACCGGCCAGGATGGTTCCTACCTGGCCGAGTTGCTTTTGGACAAGGGTTATCGCGTCGTCGGAATGACGCGCCGCACGAGCACCGAGGTGCACGAGCGTATCGAGCACATCGTCGGCAACATCGAAATCGTGTCGGGCGATTTGCTCGACCAGAGCTCGATCCAGTCGATCGTCGCGCAGTACGCGCCCGACGAAGTCTACAATCTCGCGGCGCAGTCGTTCGTGCCCGCGTCGTGGGAGCAGCCCGTGCTTACCGGCGAGTTCACCGCACTGGGCGTGACGCGAATGCTCGAAGCGATCCGTCACGTCAACTCGAAGATTAAGTTCTATCAGGCGTCGAGCTCCGAAATGTTCGGCAAGGTCGTCGAGGTTCCACAAAAGGAAACCACGCCGTTTTATCCGCGCAGTCCGTACGGCGTCGCAAAAGTCTATGGGCATTGGATCACCGTGAACTATCGCGAATCGTACGACATGTTCGCGTGCAGCGGCATTTGTTTCAATCACGAGGGTCCCCGCCGAGGGAAGGAATTTGTAACGCGCAAGATCTCGTACGGCGTGGCGCGGATCAAGATGGGTCTGGCAAAAGACCTCCGCTTAGGGAATCTCGAGGCACAGCGGGATTGGGGATTTGCCGGCGATTTTGTTCGCGCGATGTGGATGATGTTGCAAGCCCCCGAGCCGGACGATTACGTGATCGCCACGGGACGCACCCACAGCGTGCGGGAGTTTGTGCGAATCGCGTTTGAGTCTGCCGGTCTCGGTTCGTACGAACCCTACGTCGTTATCGATCCGCGATTCGTTCGACCGGCCGAAGTGGATCTGCTCGTTGGCGATCCTGCAAAAGTAAAGGCAAAGCTCGGGTGGGATCCTGAAGTGAGTTTCGAAGAGCTCGTCGAGATGATGGTCAAAGCCGACATCGACCGCCTCGCCGAAAACGTCCGCGTGTAGGGACGCGAACGTGCGCGCGCTCGTTACCGGAGCGTCGGGATTTGTCGGGCGGCATCTCGTTGCGGCGTTGCGCGAAGATGGTGCTGAGGTTTTTGCGAGCGGCGGTCCGCACGACGCACCGGCGCCGTCGCCGGCGATCGACTTATCCGACGGTACGACGATTCGCAACGCGCTCGACTCCGCACGGCCGACGCACGTATTCCACCTCGCCGCGCAAACGTTCGTTCCGGATTCGCTAGCTTCGCCGGAAGCGACGTATCGCGCGAACGTCATCGGCACGGCGCTCGTCGCGCAGGCGATACGCGATTACGCTGCTGCGAGCCAAACGATGCCGCGGCTGCTCTTCACGAGCTCGGCCGAAGTCTACGGCGCGCGGGCTCCGCAAGATTTCCCGCTGCAGGAGATGCTGGATCTTCGCCCCGCCAATCCATATGCCGCCAGCAAAGCCGCCGCCGAAGCGATCGTGCAGGGTGAGGTGCGCAGCTTCGGGTTAGACGCGATCGTAGCGCGCGCGTTCAACCACATCGGGCCGGGCCAGAGCGATCGATTCGTCGTCCCCGCGTTTGCCAGTCAGCTCGCGCGGATCGCGCACGGCGCGCCGCCGGTACTCTTGGTCGGAAACGTCGATGCGGCCCGGGATTTCTTAGACGTGCGCGACGTCGCTCGTGCTTACGTTGCGCTGGCGCGTAGCGGCGAGCGCGGCGAAGTCTATAACGTGTGCAGCGGAAACGCCGTTACGATACGCGACGTTCTGCGGGAACTCGTGACGATCGCTCACGTTCCGGTCGAAATCCGCGAGGATCCGGCTCGCCTTCGGCCCAGCGACGTCCCGCTTTTCGTCGGCAGCGCGCAGAAACTGCGCGAGCGTACCGGCTGGACGCCTGAGATTGCGCTCGGACGCTCGCTGCGCGACGTGTACGAGGCCGCGTACGCCGTCGCGTCGTAAGGCTGCAAAATGGCCGACTCCGAGTCCGAACGTATCGAAGCCTTCGTTTTTAAGAATCGCGGCGCGCTGCTCGCCGTGCCCGCAGTCGCGCTAGCGGCGTGCGGAAAGCCGAGCGCGTTCAGCATCGCCGTAGGCTTGCCGATAGCGATTGCCGGCGAGCTGCTGCGCTGCTGGGCGGTAGGATACTCGGGCGTAACTACGCGCGGCGACGCGGTCGAGGCACCGAAACTCGTTACGGCCGGTCCGTACGCGTACGTGCGCAATCCGCTCTACGTCGGCAACTTCATCACCGCCGCAGGCTTTGCGATTGCATTTACCGGAAAAAACTCGCCGCTCGCGAGGCTGGGGCTCGTCGCGGGCGCGCTGGGCTCGATGATCGGTGTGTACGCTACGATCGTTCCGCACGAAGAACGCTTCTTGCACGAAAAGTTCGGCGAAGATTTCGAGCGATATTGCGAGCGCGTGCCTCCGATCGTACCGCAGGTTGAGCCGATGCCCGATGGTGAGGGTGAGTGGCACGGCGACGTTATCGCCGAAGCCGAGAGCAATACGTTCGCGACGTTTGGCGCGATGCTGCTGACGCTCGCAGTCAAAGCGTTGCGCGCCTAACGCGGATTTCCCGGTGACGGCTCGCCGCAGTCTCGGCTTCGCCCTCGTCGTTACCACGTTCGTAGCGGTGCTCGAGTTTTGGGGCGGCTACGCGTCGCATAGCTTGGCGCTGACGGGCGATGCGGTTCACGTGACCATGGATCTTTTTGCGCTGGGACTTGCGCTCGCTGCTGCGATCGGCGCCGAGCGTCCCGCCGATCGAAAACGATCGTACGGTTACGGACGGATCGAAGTCCTGGGCGCGCTCGTCAACGGCACGCTCTTACTGGTCGCGACGATCGTCATCGTTTACGCCGCGGTACGGCGATTTTCGGAGCCGGTTCAGCCCGAGCCGGCGATTATGTCTTCGGTTGCCGCCGCCGGATTGGTTTGCAACGCGATCGTGGGCCTCGTATTGCATCGCGGAGCGAAACACGATCTCAACATCAGCGCGGCACTCTTTCACGTGCTCGGCGACGCGCTCGGGGCCATCGCCGTCATCGTGGGCGGTATCGCGATCGCGCTCACGCATCGGTCGTGGATCGATCCTGCACTGTCGCTCTTCGTCGCCATAATCATCGTGTTCGGCGTGCTGCGCGTCATGCGCGACGCGACCGACGTGCTGCTTGAGAGCACGCCGCGCGATCTCGACGACGCGGAGCTTACGAAGCACATCGCCGAGATCGGCGGCGTTGCCGGCGTTCACGACCTTCACGTCTGGTCGATCGGGAGCGGATCGCACGCGCTTTCGGCGCACGTGCTGCTCGACGACCGCCGATTGAGCGAAGCCAACGCGGTCTTGCGCGAGATCGACGAATGCGTCCGCGACCACTTCGGCATAACGCACGTGACGATTCAGTTCGAGTGCGAAACCTGTCCCGTCATCGTCAGCCACCGTTGAAATGGGCGTCGCTCGCCCGAGCACGGACCGTCCTGGGCGACGGCCGTAGCGAATTACGTGGGCAAGGGGCCCGATTGGAACTCAATGGCGATCGTTGCGGTTTGGGATGATTGAGGATTCACGTTCCATGCATCATTTGGGTAAACGCGCGCGACGACAGCTCGTTCTTCCTTACGGAGAAACCGTCGCTGGAGGCTCCCGACCCCTGCTAGAGAAGGACGAGCGCGTATGACTGAGATCCATTCCAAGGCCGTCGTACTTTCGACGGCTCGTACCCCCTTCGGCAAACTCGGCGGAGCGCTCGCACCGCTAGGTGCGACGGCTTTAGGCGCGGTCGCGCTCGCTGCAGCAATCGAACGCTCCGGTGTCGATCCGTCCGACGTCGAGCACGCGGTTTTCGGCGAAGTGCTCCAGGCGGGCGTCGGGCAGAATCCGGCACGCCAGGTCGTTTTTAAAGCCAATCTCGCAAAAACGGTTACCGCGGAAACGGTTAACAAGGTGTGCGCTTCGGGCTTGCTTGCCGTCGTGAGCGCGATGCGCTCGATCAACGCTGGCGCGAACGACGTTGTCGCGGCCGGCGGAATGGAATCGATGTCGAACGCGCCGTATCTTTTGCGCGACGCGCGCTTCGGTTATCGTTTCGGCGATGGCGCGCTCGTCGACGCGATGATTTACGACGGGTTGTGGGATCAGTATTTTCCGATGGCGATGTCGACGCAAGGCAGCAAAGTTGCCGGCGAGATGGGAATGACGCGCGAAGAGCAAGATCGGTTTGCGTACGAGAGTCACAAGCGCGCGCACGAATCGCACGAAAAAGGACACTTCGCGGGAGAGATCGTTCCGGTTCGCGTTGCGTCTAAGGCCAAGGGAAAAGTCGTCGTCGACAAGCTGCCGCGCCGCGGCGACGTTCGCGTGCCGGCGTCGGTGGGCGGCGTCAGCCGTGTGTGGGATCACGAACCGTCGGCCGAGTTTACGTTGAACTACGACGAGTACGCCCCGTTCGTTACCGGCGACGTTCCGCATACGGTCGTCGACCGCGACGAGGCCGTGCGTCCCGATGCGAGCCTCGCGGCGATGGCGAAGCTCAAGCCGCTCGAACGCGACGGAACGATTACCGCGGGCAACGCTCCGGGCGTTAACGACGGCGCGGCGGCGCTGATTCTCGCCGACGCGCAATGGGCGGCAAGCCGCGGTTTCGAGGCGCTTGCGACGATCGTCGAGCACGCGACGGTCGCGTGGGATTCGCCGTACATTTGTTTGACGCCGGCGATGGCCGCGTCGAAGCTGCTCGATCGCGCCGGCCTTCGTCGCGAAGACATCGCGGTGTGGGAGATCAACGAAGCGTTCTCTGCCGTCGCGATTACGTCGGCGCGTAATTTGGGGCTCGACGAGACCGCGATCAACAAGTTCGGCGGCGCGGTCGCGATGGGCCATCCCGTCGGTGCGTCGGGCGCGCGTATCGTCGGTACGGTAATCAATCAACTGCGCAAGCGCGGCGGCGGCTACGGCATCGCAACCATCTGCTCGGGCGGCGGCCAAGGCGACGCCGTCCTCATTCGCGTGGGATGATCTCTTCGCGCGAAACGCAGTTCGAACTCACCGACGAGCAGCGACAGATCGGCGCGCTCGCGGCCGAGATCGCGCAGCGTGAAATCGCGCCGAACGTCGCGCAATGGGATCGCGAGCATGCGTTCCCGCGCGAGTTGTACGGTAAGCTGACCGCAGCCGGAATCATGGGCATCATCGTGCCCGAAGAGTTTGGCGGAGCCGGTGCCGATTACGTTTCCTACGCGCTGGCAATCGAAGAGCTCGCACGTGCGGACGCCGGAACGGCAGTAACGGTGTCGGTGCACGCAATGATTTGCTCGGCGATCGTACGTATCGGCAACGACGACCAGAAACGCCATTGGCTTCCGCAGTTTGCAGCCGGCGACGTCATCGCCGGCTTTGCGCTTACGGAGCCCGACGCCGGTTCGGACGCGGCAAATATTCGCGGAACGGCGCGGCGAACCGGCGACGGTTACGCGCTCAACGGCCGCAAACAGTGGTGTACGAACGGCAGCTACGCGGGCGGAATCATGGCGATGTTTCGTACCGGCGGTCCCGGCGCAAAAGGCGTCAGCGCGTTTATCGTCGACTCGAAAGCACCAGGCATCGTCGTCGAAAAGGTGACCGAGAAGCTCGGCATTCACACGAGCAACACCGTCGACTTGGCATTCGACGACGTCAACGTTCCTGCGAACGCACTGCTCGGAAACGAAGGCGACGGTTTCGGGAACGCCATGAAAGCCCTCACGGCGGGCCGCATCGGAATCGCGGCACAGGCGACCGGCATCCTCGGCGCGTGTCTGGACGAATCGGTGCAGTTTGCAAAAGAACGTACCGCGTTCGGCCGCGCGATCGGCGGCTTCGAAGGCATCTCGTTCAAGATCGCGCAGATGGCGATGGATCTCGACGCGGCGCGTCTGCTGGTCTATCGCGCGGCGTCGCTGGCCGATGCGGGAAAACCGTTTGCGATCGAAGCCAGCAAAGCCAAGCTGTTTGCATCGACGGCGGCGCGCAAGCACGCAGCCGAAGCGCTGCAGATTCACGGCGGGTACGGATACACGACGGAGTTTCCCGTCGAGCGCCACTACCGCGACGCGAAGATAACCGAGATTTACGAAGGCACGTCGGAGATCCAGCAGGTCATTATCGCGCGGTCGCTCTTAGGCAAGCTCGATTCAGACTAAAGACCCCTTCGACTTCGCTTCGCTCAGGACTGCGCGCACTGCGTGCGCTTGACGCTGCGGAATTTGTCGTAGGGGTATCTCACCAAGCTCCTAGAACGAAGCCCGGCTATGAATTTGATGGAGTACCAGGGCAAAGAGCTCTTCAAGCGGGCGGGCATTCCGGTGCCTCGCGGCCAGCACGCGGTCGATCCGCATCGAGTTGCGGAGTACGTCGAAAAGACCGCCGGCGAGTGGGTCGTCAAAGCTCAGGTGCTCATGGGTGGTCGCGGCAAGGCCGGCAAGATCAAGTTTGCCAACACCGCCGAAGAAGGACGCAGCGTGGCGACCGACATCCTCGCGACGCCGATGCCGGGTAATCGGCAGAATCCGCAAGGCGAAGAAATCAAATCGCTGCTCGTCGAGGAAAAACTGCCGATCGCCAAAGAGGCGTACTGCGCGATCGCCATCGATCGCACCGCAAAGAAGCCGGTGATCATGGTCAGCAGTTTCGGCGGCATGGACATCGAAGAAGTCGCCGAGAAGCATCCCGATTCGATTGCGAAGTTCTACGTCGATACGGCGATCGGGTATTCACCGTTCATCGGACGCGAGCTCGCTTTTGACGCGGAGCTCGATCCCGGATATCGCAAGCAGCTGCCCGCAATCGTCGGCGCGCTCTACGATCTGTTCTTCCGTTACGGTGCGAAGCTCGTCGAGATCAACCCGCTCGTGCTCACCAACGACGGCCGCGTCTTTGCGTCGGACGCAAAGGTCGAGCTCGACGACGACGCGTTATTCCGCAATCCCGAGTTTGCGGAATGGCAGAAGACTCTTCCGCTCGACGAGGACGAGCAGCTCGCCGCAAAGATCGGATTGGGAATTCGCAACTTCCGGCGCTTCGACGGCAACGTCGGCACGATGGCCAACGGTGCCGGTCTTGCGATGGCAACGATGGACGCCGTAACCAATGCGGGCGGCAAGATCGCCAACTTCCTCGACGTCGGCGGAGGCGCCAACGCCGAGCGCGTGCGCAACTGCTACGAACTCGTCGTGAACAATACCGGAGCGAAATCGTTCTTCATCAACATCTTCGGCGGCATTACGCGCGGCGACGAAGTCGCGCGCGGCATCGTCCAAGCGATGAAAGAAACGTCGTCGCGCAAGATTCCGCTGGTCATCCGGTTGACCGGTACGAACGAAGAAGAAGGCCGCAGGATTCTCGCCGAGGCCGGCATGACGCCGGTCGAAACGATGGACGAAGGCGCTAAGACGGCCGTGGAGCTCGCGAAATAATGTCGATTTTTTTAGATAAGAACAGCAAGGTCATCGTTCAAGGCATCACCGGATCGGAAGGTTCGTACCACACCGATCGCATGGTGAAGTACGGCACGAACGTGGTCGGGGGCGTGACGCCCGGCAAGGGCGGTCAAAAGACGCCTCACGGCCTGCCCGTCTTCGACACGGTCAAGGACGCGGTGGAGGCGACCGGAGCGACACACACGTGCATCTTCGTGCCGCCGCCGTTTGCGGCCGACGCGCTCTACGAGGCGTACGAAGGCGGAATCACGTTTGCCGTCTGCATCACCGAAGGCGTTCCGGTACACGACATGCTCAAGGTCGTCGGAACGACGCCGGGCATGCGGATCATCGGCCCGAACTGCCCGGGCCTCGTCTCACCCGGCAAGGCCTCCATCGGCATCATGCCGGGGCAGGTGTTCACCCCCGGCAACGTCGGCCTGATCTCGCGTTCGGGGACGCTGACGTACGAAGTGGTCGATCTGCTGACCCGGGCCGGCATCGGACAGTCGACTTGCATCGGCATCGGGGGCGACCCAATCATCGGGACGACCTTCGTCGACTGCCTGCGCGAGTTCAAGAACGACCCCGAGACGATAGCCGTCGTCGTTTGCGGCGAGATCGGCGGCTCGGACGAAGAGGACGCGGCCGCCTTCATTAAGGAGCACATGCCGGGCACGCCCGTCGTTGCGTTCATCGGCGGCCGCAACGCACCGCCGGGCAAATCGCTCGGCCACGCCGGCGCGATCATCTCCGGGAACTTCGGAACGCCTCAGAGCAAGATTGCCGCCTTTAAGGCGGCCGGAGTCCCGGTGGCCAACCGCCCCTCCGAGATCCCGGGTTTGCTCGCGCAGCGTCTCGCGCTTACGGTTTGAAATTTCTTTTAAATTCTACAGAAAAACGCATTAATCCAACTTAAAGGAACGGACCTAAGTCTCAGACAAGTGCCGCAATTGCGTCACCCTGAGATTTGGCTGAGGTAGGGTACTTCGGCCTAGCCCCGGCGTGACGCAATTATCACTCAACGACCGAGGGCATAAAATTGGTAAACGTTGGATCCCTCCGTCGTGCGTTGGTCGCCGTACTGGCGTTGGTGGCATTACTCGTCCAGGGAACATGGGTACTGGCGGGCGTCACCGGCAACATGTCCGGCACCGTACGCGACAACACGGGCGCGCCGGTAGCGGGAGCTACCGTGCAACTCGTGTCACCGTCGCAGACGGCTTCAACGACGACGGACGCAAACGGTCATTTCATCGTTCTCTCGCTTGCACCTGACACATACACGGTCAGCATTTCGAAGACGGGCTTTTCGCCGACGTCTTTCCCCGGCGAAGTCGTCTTCGCTGACCAAACGCAACAAACGACGTACACGCTCGCCAAAACGCTAAAGACGATCGCGCACGTCACCGCTGCGGGTGCCGGAAATCTCGTGAAATCC
>DASRSM010000241.1:0-16066 GCA_035656415.1 Vulcanimicrobiaceae bacterium
CTCGCGCGAAGCGGGCGCGGCGCCGTCGAACTTAGACCCACCGACCGCGGCCGACGACAACGGCGTCAAGCGTCACGGCGTCGTGTACACGATCGCCCCGTCGCCGCTGCGCGCCGATCTCATTTGGGCCGGCACCGACGACGGTTACCTGTGGGTCACGCGCGACGGCGGCAACCACTGGACCAACGTTACGCCTTCGGCCGTAACCCCGTGGAGTAAAGTCGGCCTTATCGAAGCGTCGCACTTCGAGAGCGGTACGGCCTACGCGGCAATCGACCGGCATCGTCTCGACGACTACAAACCGTACGCATATCGCACGCGCGACGGAGGACGGACGTGGACGCCGATCGTTCGAGGCATTCCCGACGGCTCGTTCGTCAACGTCGTTCGCGAAGATCCAAAGCATCGCGGACTGCTCTACGCCGGCACGGAGAAAGGCGTGTACGTATCGTTTAACAACGGCGACGACTGGCAGCCGCTGCAGCTCAACTTGCCGATAACGTCGATCCGCGACATCGCCGTGCACGGCGACGACGTCGTCGTTGCGACGCACGGACGCGCGTTCTGGATTCTCGACGACGTCGCAACGTTGCGTCAGCTCGCTAGCGACGCACCCGGTAACACGACGCTCTTCGCACCCGCCGTCGCGTACCGCGTGCGTCCCGGTAACGAAGAGGGTACGCCGCTGCCGATCGACGAGCCGCAAGCGGACAATCCCGCGCGCGGCGTCTACATCGATTACTACTTGGGAGACGCCGCGAACGGGCCGGTAACGCTCGACGTGCTCGATGCGAGCGGCAACGCCGTTCGTCACTGGTCGAGCGCGCAACCGCCGAAACCCGTCGATCCGAAATCGATCAGCTTTCTCATGCACTGGGTTCCCGCGAATCCCGTGCCTGCCACCACCGCAGGCGGACATCGCTTCGTGTGGGATTTCCACCGCGGGTCGCCCGACGGCGTGCTCGTCCCGCCGGGGCGCTACACGATTCGATTGGGTGTCAACGGCAAGTCGTATACGAAAACGGCCGAGGTACGCCGCGATCCGCGCGCTCCGGCAAGCGACGCCGGCTTGCGCGCGCAGTACGCGCTGGCGTTGAAGATCGACGCGTTACTGCACGACGTCGAAGCGGCGCGCCAACGCGCGCAAAAGGCGCACAAGCCGATCGCCGGCAAGGGGCCGCCCGACAATCCCGACGACTCGGTGGGCTCGTACTCGAACGACTTTACGTCGCTGTACTACGTCGACAACGCGCTGCAAACGCTGCAGGGCGCGGTCGAAAGCGCCGACGCCGCACCGACGCCGGCAATGCAGAGCGCGTACCGCAAGCTCGCAGCGATCGCACGGCGGGCATTAGCAGGCCTGTGAAAAACTCGCGGTGTCCGGATCGGGCCCGAATGTTTCGTCGAAACGAGGAGCGATGAGGGAGCAACGCCGCGGCGTTTTGACCGAAGAGCGACGAAGCTTTCGGCGGAACAGGCGGGTTCGAGACGGCGCCGGGAGTTTTTCACTGGCCTGCTGTGCGCAAGCGCGTTAGTGCCCTAAGACCTGGCCGTACCAGCGTTCCAAGTCGTCGTGGAACTGCGACAGTGCCGCCGGATGCAGATATACCATGTGGCCGGATTCGTAGAATCCGTAGCTGATGTTGCTCTGCAGCTGCGGTGCTAAGCTGAGATGGTTGAGCGTGTACACCGTCGCGAAGAACGGGGTCGCGAAGTCGTAGTACCCGTTGGCCGAAAACACGTGCATGCCGGGATTGAACGTCATCGCGCGCGCGAGATCTTGTGCGGTATTGGTCGGCAAGTTTCCGTTGTGCTTCCAATTCCACTGGCGAAAGACCGGCGTGAGCGGCCGGTATTCGATCGGCGGATTGTAGCGCAGCAGCGTACGCACGTAATAATTTCCCGCGCCGACGAACGCCCCGTCGATGGCCGAGTCGGTCGCGTCGAACTGCGGCCGGTCCGCGATACGGTCGAGCGCGTACGACGTATAGCGCGCGTCGTACCGTCCCACCGTTTGACCGGAGTCGCGCAGCAACTCGGTCGTATAGCGCCAGTACGGAATGCGCAGGTTCGAGTTGCGGATGTATTGTTCCGACAGGCCCGTGTATTGGTGCAGTTTGGCGACGACGTCGTTATACGTCGACCGCGGCAGCTTGGCACCTTGCGCGAGCGCGTTGAGATACTCGCCCATGGCGAACTGCTCGACTTGGGGCAGCAGTGCGGCCAGCGTGGTTTGCGGGCCGGGCAGAAGGTTGTGATACCACGACGACGCCGCTTCGGTCGGCAGGTACAGCGGGAAGGCCCAATCGCCGCCGCCGATGGCCGCAGGTGAAAAGTTTGTGTCCCAATCGAGGCTGAAGTCGAGCACCGACGACAGCAGCACGACGCCGTTTAAACCGACGCCGCGCGACTCGAGATAGTTCGAGAGCACCGCCGTCCGCGGCGTTCCGTACGATTCGCCGAAAAGAAACTTCGGTGAATTCCAGCGATTGTACGTGCTGACGTAACGCGAAACGAACTGACCGAACGCGCGCATGTCCTCGTCGACGCCGAAGAAATCCGACGGCTTACCGGCTCCCTCGATCCGGCTGAATCCGGTGTCGGGAGCGTCGACGAACACGAGGTCGCTGCGGTCGAGCAGCGTGTACTGGTTCTCGATCAGGTTGAAGGGTGCGTTCACCGCCGAAGCCGCATCGGGTATCGAGACCCGCATCGGCGCGAACGATCCCATCCGCAGCCAAATCGTCGAGCTGCCGGGGCCGCCGTTGTAGAAGAACGTGACCGGCCGCGTGCTCGGAGCCGCGCCGTCGAGCGTGAACGCCGTAAAGAACATGCGGCACGTCGGCTGGCCCTTTTCACTCTCGAGAACGATCGTGCCGGCGCGCGCCGTGTAGGGATAGACTTTTCCGCCGAGCGTGATCGTCTGTTGCGTCACCGAGTCGGGGAACGCGCCGCCGGCCGGCGGTGCGGCCGGTGGCGGTGAAGCGGGAGCGGCTGCCAAACATGCCACGACCACAAGCGCGAGCGTAATACGTTTCATCGACACCATTTAGCGGTTCCCCAGCACGGAGGCGTACCAGCGCTCTAAATCCGCGTGAAACGCGTTTAGCGCCGACGGGTGAAGATAGACCATGTGTCCGGATTCGTAGAAGCCGTAGGTGATGTTTCGCTGCAACGCGGGCGCGAGGTATAAGTGGTTGAGTACGTACACCGTTTCGAAGAAGGGCGTCGCAAAGTCGAAGTAACCGTTAGCCGAAAAGACCTTCATATTGGGGTTGTACGTCATCGTCTGCGCGAGGTCGGGTGCGACGTTGAACGTTTGCGCGTCCTCGCCGTGGCTGAAATCCCAGGTATTGCCGTCGGCGTAGATGAGATCGTAAATTTCGTACCGGTAAAGCAGCGGCGTGTTGTACTTGAGTACGTCGCGCAAGTATCCGTTCGCCGTCGAAACGAACGCGGAGTCGATTGCGGCGTCGGTCGCGTCCCAATCGGGCGACAGTCCTGGCTTATCGAGCACGTAGGTCGAGAAGCGCGAGTCCAAACGTCCCAGCGTAATGCCGTGCTGGCGCGCGAACTCGTTTTGGAAGCGATCGTACGGAATCCGCAGGTTCGAGTTGCGAATGTATTGCTCGGATAGTCCGGTATAGCGGTGCAGCTTGCGCACCACGTCGTCGAACCGGTCCGGTGAAAGTTTCGCGCCTTGCGCGAGCGCGTCGAGATACTCGGTGAGCGCGAAGTTCTCGACTTCGGGAAGGAGGTCGTTAATCGAACGGTAGCCCGGCGTCGCGTGATGGTACCACGCCGACGCGGCTTCGGTCGGCAGGTACAAAATGTAACCCCAGTCGCCGCCGCCGATCGGCGCCCCGTCGTTATAGTCGACCATCGGATTCAAGAACGACGACAGCAGCACGACACCGTTGAGTGCGATCCCGCGCTGCGCGAGAACGTTCGAGAGCACGGCCGAGCGCGTCGTGCCGTAGGATTCGCCGAACAAAAACTTCGGCGAGTTCCAGCGATGAAAGTTCGTGATATACCGCGTGATGAACTGAGCGAAAGCGTCCGCGTCTTGATCGACGCCCCACAGATTCTTGGGCGTGCCGGCGCCGATGAGGCGTCCGAATCCGCTTCCCGGCATGTCGATGAAGACCAAGTCGGTGCGATCGAGCAGCGTGTCGGCGTTGTCGACGAGCCGGTACGGCGGCGGACCCGTCATGGTTCCGTCCTTCGTAACGACGCGAACTGGACCGACCGAACCCATGCGCAGCCAAATCGTCGAGCTGCCGGGACCGCCGTTATAAAGGAACGTGACCGGACGGTTCTGCGCCTGGGCGCCGTCCAGCGCATAGGCGGTGTAGAACACGCGCACCAGCGGCTGTTCGTCCTGGTTACGCAGCGTGATCGTTCCGGCACGCGCGGTGTAGGCGAGCGTTCGCCCGCCGACGGAAATGGTATGGTGCGTCACCGCGTCGGCGGTGAGCGGTGGAATTTTCGGATCGGCAGCCCGTGCCGCGACCGGCGTCGCTAACGCGGCGCAGATGACGACTACGAGTGCATGTAACGGCGTACAGCGCAACGCAAAGCCTCCACGTGAAGCGGTAGGCCGTTCATTGTCGCCGCAGGTACGCGTCCCTGCACGCCGCACGGGCGCGCGTAATCAAATTTCGCTCAAAACCGCGTCCGCCGCAATCGGAGCGGCGTCGGGCGTCGCCATCGTCTCTTCAACGCCGACCTCGTTGGGCACGAGCAGCGTCGAGAGGTGACCGTTCGGGCACGCGATCGTCAGCACCATCTCGCTCGGTATACTCTGCTCGTCGAAGTTGATCGGCACGCCCTGCGGATCGACGACGAACGAACGGGCGCCGGGGCCCGCGATCTTTGCGTCACATTCCGGGCACGCGAGCTCGCGCAGGTGCACGACTGCGAGAAACGGCACGCACCTAGCCGGGGATCCGTTCGTATAGTTCGTCTTTGAGCCGTTTGACGGCGCGTTCGATCGAGTCGAGGTAGGGCAGCATCGACATCTTGATGCGGCGCAGCCGCTCTTCGCCGGCCTCGGTGATCGCGTACACGCGCCGCGACCGTTTCGTGGGATGGTCCCACGACGCCGTCACGAAACCGCGTTCTTCAAGCCTGCGCAGCAGCGGATAGATCTTGTTCGTGTTGACCGCGACCAGATCGCCGCACACCCCGGCGATCCGCTGCATGAGACCGTAGCCGTGATCCGGCTGCTCCTTGATCAAGTGCAGGATCAAGACGGGAAAGACCGTTTTGCTTTTGATCGGACCACGAACGACTTCGTCGACGCGACGCGACATAGCCATGACTATACCGGCGCGGTGTGGAGATCCGAGCCGTACGCGAGGTCGATCTCGGCACCGTAGCGCTTTTCGACGACGCGACGCTTGATCTTCATCGCCGGCGACAGCTCGCCGCTCTCGACGGTGAACTCGCGCGGAAGCACGACGATGCGACGAATCTGCTCGTAGGTCGCGAGATCGTTCGTCTGCTTGCGCACCTCTGCCGTGAGAAATTGAACGACGTCTTCACGCATTGCTAAATCTTCGGGGGCCTCTTGCGCGGGAAGTTCGAGTTTCACGCGGACGAGCTCCCAGTTCGGACAGACGAGCGCGATCGGAAACGGCTTGCCGTTGCCGACCACCATCGCCTGCGCGACGTACATCGATCGCTTGATGGCCGACTCGATGCGCGCCGGCGAAATCCACTTGCCGGTATCCGTTTTGAAGACTTCTTTTTTGCGATCGGTGATGCGCAAGAAACCGCGCTTATCGATTTCGCCGATATCGCCGGTGTGCAGCCACCCCTCGGGATCCAAAACCACTGCGGTCGCTTCGGGTTCGCGGTAATATCCGTGCATGACGTGCCGGCCGCGCGTGAGCACCTCGCCGTCGTCGGCGATGCGCACTTCGACGCCCGCAATCGGCTTGCCGACGGCGCCGAACTCGTTTTCGCTCGAGCGACTGGCGGTAATGACCGGCGACGTCTCAGTCATGCCGTAGCCTTGCATGATCGCAATTCCTAAACCCAGGAACTGCATCGCGGTATCGACGTGCAATGCCGCGCTCCCGCTCGTCAGCAAGCGCATGCGCTCGAGACCGAGATTCGCGCGGATCTTCTTGAGCACGAGGCCTTTGGCGACGACGTACTCCGCTGCGAGCGCCGGCGACGCACCGCCGCCGAACGTATCGGCGTAGGCCCATTCGCGCCCGACGCGCATGCCCCACGAAATGAGCTTGCCTTGTAAACCGCCCGATTTGAGCGCACGCCCTTTGATGCCGGCGAGCACGCGATCGAAAATACGAGGGACCGACGTCATCATCGCGGGCCGGACGTCGAGTAAATCGGCGAGCAGCGCGTTGGGATCGTGGCAGATGCAGTACCGCACCCCGGAAAGCAAGTAGATGTAGATGAACGTGTGCTCGTAAATGTGCGAGAACGGTAACACGGAGAGCGCGTTGTCGTCCGAATGCATGTCGTCGAGCGCCAACTCGAGCGTCGCTTGCGCGTTGAACGAGAGATTGTCGTGCGAAAGCATGACGCCTTTGGGATCGCCCGTCGTACCCGACGTATAAATCAGCACCGCCAAGTCGTCGGGGTTGGTCGCCTCAAAGGCGGCCGGCTGCTCCGGATGGTGCGCGCGAATCGCTGCGCCGCGCGCTTCGAAGGCGCTCAAACCGTCGGCATCGCTCGAATCGATCACGACGGCTTGCGGCAACGGTGCACCGCTCGCACGAACGTGCTCGAGCGTCGCTTGCGAATCGACGAAAAGCAGCTTCGCTTCGGAATGCTGCAAGATGTACGCCGTGTGATCGAGCGCCTGCGTGGGATAGATCGGCACGACGACGCAGCCGGCAAAGAACGCCCCGAAATCGCAGACGATCCAATCGACGCAGTCGTGCGCGACGAGCGCGACGCGGTCGCCGGCGGAAAGTCCGGCGTCGCGGATCGCGCACGCGACGTTTTCGCTGCGCTCCAGCAGCCGCGCGCTCGAGGTCGGCGTCCATTTTCCATCGACGCGCTCCACCAAGAGCTCGTCCTTCGGTTGCGCGAGCGCACGCCGAATCAGATGCGGCAGCGTTTCCTTCGCGGGCAGCGTCATCGTGGGCGAGTTCGCCCGACCTAAGGCGTAGCCTCCGTCAGCGTGCCGATAGGTACGGTCTAGCGCGCTCTAAGCGCGATTGCGTCATTCCCGAAACATCGAGAAGCGCGTCGAGCGTCGAGAATGCACCGTCGGCTTCGCGCATTGCGACGATTCGCGCGGCGAGCGCGCGACCGATGCCCGGAACCGCGGCGAGTTGATCTTCTGCGGCCGCGTTGACGTCCAAAGCAAGTACGGGCGGTTCCGGCGTACGCCTGCGGCCGCTGCTTCGCGCGCGCACCCGCGCTCCGCTCCGCGGCGCTTCACCTATCGCCGGAACGAAGACTTCGTCGCCGTCCCGAACCCGTGCGGCGAGATTAACCCCGGCCGCGTCGGCCGACGGACGCATCCCGCCCGCCGCGGCGACGGCATCGGCCGCTCGCGATTCCGAGGTGAGACGATACAGGCCCGGCTTTGCCACGGCGCCGGCGACGTACACGACCGAGGGGCCCGTTGCGGCCGCGCGCCGCTGCGCGAAACGCTGCCCGGCAGGCAAGGCGCGCGGCGAGGACGAGGAACTCACGGTCGTAAAGGCCGGTTGGGGAGCGGGATGCCGGAGCGCGATTGCCACCACGACGGCCCCGGCGGCGACGAGCGCGATACGTTGGATCATGCTGCCCTATCACTCGTTGCCGACTCCGTAGCTAGCATGTAGGATTACTCTCTATGGCCGAGACCTACGATTTCCGCAGCGTCGAGCGCGCGTGGCAGCAGCGTTGGGAGCGCGACGGTATTTACCACGCGACCGGCGACAGCGGCCGCCCGAAATACTACGTGCTCGAAATGCTCCCCTATCCGTCGGGCGATCTTCACGTCGGCCATGCGAAGAATTACGCGTTCGGCGACGCGATCGCGCGTATGATGCGCATGCTCGGCTACGAGGTCATGCACCCGATGGGATGGGACGCGTTCGGCTTGCCGGCCGAAAACGCAGCCATCGCACGCGGCATCGACCCCGCAACGTGGACCGCCGAGAACATCGTCAACATGCAGCGGCAAATCCGGTTGATGGGAACCAGTTACGACTGGACGCGCGAAGTCGCGACCTGCGAGCCGGAGTACTACCGTTGGAATCAGTGGCTGTTCTTGCGGTTGTACGAAAGCGGCTTGGCGTACAAGCGCGAAGCGCCGGTCAACTGGTGTCCGCACGACCGAACGGTTCTCGCGAACGAACAAGTGATCGACGGCCGCTGCTGGCGCTGCAATCACTTGGTCGAGCGGCGCAACCTGTCGCAGTGGTTTTTGAAAATCACCGACTTCGCCGATCGTCTGCTCGCGGATCTCGACACGCTGCCGGGTTGGCCCGATCGCACGCGCACGATGCAGCGCAACTGGATCGGCCGCAGCGAAGTCGTGCAGTTTTCTTTCGGTATCGAAGGCCTCGACGACAAGCTCGAAGTCTTCACGACGCGCATCGACACGCTCTACGGTGCTACGTACGTTGCGTTAGCTCCGGAGCACCCCGTAATTCCCGCGATCAAGACGATCGTTTCAAAGAAGAACGCGGCCGCGATCGACGCGTTCGCCGATAGCCTCAAGTCCAAAACCGAGCTCGAGCGCACGAGCTTGATGGAGAAACAGGGACTCTTTACGGGCGCGTATGCGATCAATCCGCTTTCCCGCGAACGCATTCCGATTTGGGTCACGAACTACGTGTTAGCCGAATACGGAACCGGCGCAATCGGCGGCGTGCCGGCGCACGACGAGCGCGACTGGGCCTTTGCAAAAGACAACGGCATTCCTATTGCCGAGGTAATCGTTCCGCCCGATCGCGACCCCACCGAACCGCTGACCGAACCGTATTGCGGTGACGGACGTCTGATCGCCAGCGACGACTTCAGCGGAATGACGAGCGTGCGCGCCCGCGAGGCGATTGCTCAGCGCTTGATCGCAATGGGCATCGGCAAGAAAGCCGTCAACACGCGTTTGCGGGATTGGCTCATTTCGCGCCAACGCTATTGGGGCACGCCGATTCCGATCGTGTACTGCGACACGTGCGGCGAGGTGCCGCTGCGCGACGAAGATTTGCCCGTTCTCCTGCCCGGTCACGTGAAGTTCACGGGTGAAGGTTCGCCGCTCGAACAGATCGAGAGTTTCGTCAACACCACGTGTCCGCGGTGCCGAGGCCACGCACGACGCGAGACCGATACGATGGACACGTTCTTCGAGTCGTCGTGGTACTATCTGCGCTATCTCGATCCGCACGACGAGCGGTCGCCGTGGGAGAAACCGCACGCCGATCGCTGGATGAACGTCGACCAATACATCGGCGGCGCGGAACACACGGTACTGCATTTGCTGTACTCGCGCTTCTTCTATAAGTTTTTCCACGATCGCGGCTGGGTGACCGGGCACGACGAACCCTTCGAGCGCCTTTTCCACCAAGGCATGGTGCTCTATAACAGCGAGAAGATGTCGAAATCGCGCGGCAACGTGATCGGTATCGACGAAACCGCCGAGACCAACGGCGTCGACGCGATGCGCTTGTTCCTGCTCTACGTTACGCCGCCCGAGGACACGAGCGACTGGACCGACGAGGGGATCAGCGGACGCGTTCGCTTCGTCAATCGCGTTTGGCGCGCGTGCGAACCGTTCTTCGGTCGCGACGCGCACGTGCACGACATACCTGCGGCGACGACGCCCGAAGAAAAAGCGCTATTGCGCGGGGTCCACGTCGTCGCGAAGTCGGCGATCGACGAAACCACCACGCGACGCTTTCATTACAACACGACGATCGCGAAGCTCGACGAGCTCGTCAACGCGCTCACCTCGGCAGTTCAAAAGCTCCCCGACGCGGCGGTGACGGCGTACGCGGTCCACGCGCTCCCGGTGCTGCTCGCGCCGTTCGCGCCGCACATCGCCGAAGAGCTATGGCATCGTTTGGGCCACGAGAAGTCGGTGCATCTGCGGCCGTACCTTCAGCCGGACGAGTCCGCGCTCGAGGTCGACGAGATCACGCTCGTCGTGCAAGTCAACGGCAAGATTCGCGCGCGCGTCAGTGCAGCGCCGGGACTTTCGGAAGACGAAGCGCTGGCACTAGCGATGGAAGAATCGAACGTCCGCGCGCAGATCGACGGCAAGCAGATCCGCAAGCGCATCTACGTGGCGGATAAACTGCTGAATCTGGTGGTTTCGTAGTCTTATTTGCAAGCGCTCACGAGCACCACATCGGCGCGGTAAACGATGCCGGCGAATAGCTCCTTAGAATCGTCACTCCTCGCAGTCCCCGCACAACGCGGAGCATAGCCCAGTTGCAAACGGGCATGTGCCTCAAACGCCTACGAATTCCCGGAAGCGACAAGGTGCATAGGTTTCCCGGTAAGTCTAGGTGAAAGGCAACGCAGTATGCAAGCGCGATCGCTAACTACCCGGGTCTGTATCGTGGGCGGCGGTCCGTGCGGGATGATGCTGGGTGTTTTGCTGGCGCGCGCGGGCATCGACGCCGTCGTGCTGGAGCAATATAAAGATTTCTTTCGCGATTTCCGCGGTGACACGATCCATCCGTCGACGCTGCAGCTGCTCTATGAGTTGGGCTGGCTCGACGACTTCTTGAAGCTGCCGCATAACCAGATGTCGCAGATTTCGGCCTGCGTTGCCGGCCAAACGATGCACATTGGCGATCTGTCACATCTGCCGACCCATTGCAAGTTCATCGCGTTCATGCCGCAGTGGGATTTCCTGAACTTCCTGGCCGAGCGCGGCAAGCGCTATCCCACGTTTCATTTGCTGATGGAAACCGAAGGCGTCGATCTCATCGAAAAAGACGGCGTCGTTTGCGGCGTGCGCGCCCGTAATAAAGACGGCGAGTTGACCATCGACGCCGAGCTGGTTGCGGGGACCGACGGCCGGCACTCCACGATCCGCCAGCGCGCCGGCTTTAGCGTTGAAAATCTCGGCGCGCCGATGGACGTGTTGTGGATGCGCATTTCCAAACGACCCGGAGATCCCAT
Source organism: Vulcanimicrobiaceae bacterium (assembly GCA_035656415.1). Taxonomy (GTDB): domain Bacteria; phylum Vulcanimicrobiota; class Vulcanimicrobiia; order Vulcanimicrobiales; family Vulcanimicrobiaceae; genus JAFAHZ01. Next base: position 11,107 of record DASRSM010000241.1, read on the forward strand.
CCGTCCGCTGGGCACGCTCGTGAACGGACGTTTGCTCGTCATGCTCGATCGCGGAGATTACTGGCAGTGCGCGTACATCATCCCGAAGGGATCGTTCGAAGCGTTAAAAACCGCCGGCATTTCGGCGTTTCAAAAGGACGTCGGTTCGGTCGTCCCGGAGCTCGCCGATCGCGTGAAAGAACTCGACGACTGGTCGAAGATCTCGCTGCTGGAAGTGCGCATCGACCGTTTGAGTCTCTGGCACAAACCCGGCGTGTTGTGCATCGGGGACGCGGCGCACGCGATGTCGCCGATCGGCGGCGTCGGCATCAACCTCGCCATCCAAGATGCGGTGGCGGCGGCGAACATTTTAGCGCCGGTGCTCGAGCGCGCACCGGCAAGCGATCGCGATCTCGCGCGCGTTCAAGAACGCCGGACATTCCCCATGAAAGTAACGCAAGGTATGCAGCTCTTCATCCAAAACCACGCGATCGATCCAATTCTCAAGGGTGAAGTCAAGCTCAAAGAGCCGCCGCTCGTCATGCGGCTCGTCAACGAGTTTCCGCGCTTACGCAGACTGCCGGCGCGACTAATCGGTATGGGCGCACGTCCCGAGCACGTACATACCCGCGACGCGTTCGTTAGCCCGGCTTAGGCCGATACCGCCACCAGACGTAAGCGAACATTGCCGCAATAAGCGGGTACATCAAGAAGCTCGCCTCGGTTCCCAGCACGCCGCCGGTTACCCACGCCGGCCCGCTGAAGCTCACGTCGAGCAAATGGTCTACCGGCACGAGGTTGCCGTTTTTCGTGCCGATCACGAACAGTTGCATGAAGTCGAATGCGACGTGATAACCGACGGCCAGCCATAGCGTTCCGGTGCGCAGCACGCTATAGCAAACCCAGATGCTCAAGCTCACGAGCGTAATCACGTCCCAGACGTTTTCGCCCTGCTTGAAAAAGTAGTGATCGTAGGCGAAGAGCAGCGCGATGGCAATGGCCGAAGGCCAAAACCCAAGCGATTTCCAGAGCGTTTGGAACATGTAGCCGCGATACCACATCTCCTCGCCGAGACCGATTACGAGGTTACAGCCGAACCAAGCGAGTGCAGCCAGAAGCAGCGTCGAACCGCTAAGCGCGAGACCGTGCACCGTCATGCCGCCCAGCGCGATCATGCCCAGCGCAACGGCGCCGGCATTAACGACGCCGATTGCAAAACCTTCCCAGAACCATTTACCGAACGCTTCACGTATCGAGAGACCGTACGAGTCGACGCGGCGTCCCTCGTAAAGTCCGAAGACCCAGGTCAAGAAAAGAGCGATGACGAGGGTCGTCGCTTCGAAAAAGGCGACGGTCCCGGCTGAAAGGTCCATCCCGACGTGCAGCGCGCTCGCGAGGCTCATAGTCGGCCGCTCGAGTGCCTTCGGGAGCCACCAGTTGCCCAGCGCGAAAAAAAGCAGCGCGCGCCAAAGTGGACGCACCTTCCGATCCGATCCGAAAAGCAACCTACTGGCGTCGTCGACAATGGCTTGCACGCAGCCTAGCGTAGCTGCCGAGGCGTCAAAAAGTCTTCAGAGAGCCTTGAAATAGTCGTAGGTGGCGCGCATGCCGTCGATCAGCTTGGTAGTGGCGCTCCACCCGAGGTCCTTGCGTGCGCGGCTCGCGTCGAACTGTGCATCGCGCGGATCGCCCGGGCGCCGGGGCGCGTGGGTAATTGGGGCTTCAAAGCCGCTGATCTCCACGAGCGCGCCATAGATCGCGTTGACGCTGGTCTTCACGCCGGTCCCGACGACGTAACATCCGCCGGATCCGCGGTCGAGCGCCTCGACGTTCGCGCGGGCGACGTCGCCGACGAAGACGTAGTCGCGCGTCTGCTCGCCGTCCCAATCGATACGCACGCCTTGCTTTTCGAGGAACTTCCCGATGAAGATCGAGATGACGCCGGCTTCGCCGTTGGGATCCTGGCGCGGACCGTAGACGTTACCGTAGCGCAGCGCCGTAAAGTCCAAGCCTTTTTCAGCTTTGTAAAAGCGGAGGTAATGCTCGGTCACCATCTTGGTGATCCCGTACGGGGACGTTGGATGCTGCGGCGTGTCGTCGGTAATCGGCAGTTTCTCGGGATTGCCGAAGGTGGCGCCGCTCGACGCGAAGATCACTTTGCGCGCTCCAACCTTCACCGTGTTTTCGAGCACGTTGAGCATGCCGACGACGTTGACTTGGGCGTCGTAAATCGGATCGCGCGACGAGATCGCGACCGAGTGCTGCGCGGCGTGGTGGCTGACGATCTCCGGTTTGAACTCGGTGAAGATGCGGCTGACGTTTTCGTCGCGGACATCCATGTGAACGAACGACGCGCGCTCTGGAACGTTCGCGCGGCGTCCGCCGCCGTGCTCCCATAGCGAGTCGAGCACGAGCACGTCGTGTCCCGCCGCCAAATACGTGTCGACGATGTGGGAGCCGATGAAGCCGGCCCCGCCGGTGACGATAATTCGCACGCTTCTCCGTTCTAGCCGTCCGCACGTCCGGTCGCAGTAGAACTGCGTGCCGGCCTCCGGACTGATTCTCTGTGCGAGCGGCGCCGTGCTGGGCGCACTCGCGGTCGCGCCCCTCTCTGCGGGCGCGCACCTGTTGGCCGCCGCGGCGTCGCTGGGCCTGCTCGTTTCTACCCTCACCGCACGAGTGACACCGGCGTTTCGGACGCTCCTCGCCGCCGTCCTGGTGCTCGGCAGCCTGAGCGCGTGGCTGCACGCACGCGGGGAGCCCAACCTCGTCGAGCGCCGCACCGCACGGTACGACGCGATCGTGCTGGGAAGCAACGGCGAGGGCGATAGCGTCGTGCGGCTCGAGGGTTTGCGCGTGCTGGCGCGTTTTCCCGACCCGGCGCCGGCGATCGGTGCCAGCGTCGTGGTACGAGGACGACTCGTACCGTTCGACGACGCGCGTAATTCCGGCGAACCGAGCGAACGGGCGCTGCAGCGAGAACGCGGCATCGACGCGCGATTGGAAAGTGCAGCCGTGCTCGAGGCCTCCGGCGCGCTTCGACAAGCTCAGGATGACACCGTTGCGATCTTCCTCGCGCGCGCCCATGCGTGGGCGCACGAACAACTGCGCGCGCGTCTGGGCGAGCCGAACGCATCGGTGGTTGCAGGCGAGTTGTGGGGCGAGCGATCCGCGCTGCCGCCCGACTTGCGCGCCGAGTTTCAAGAAACGGGAACCGTCCACGTACTAGTTACGGCCGGCCTGCACGTCGGCGCCGTTGCCGCGCTTTGCCTCGCACTATTTTCCGCAGCCTCGTTGCCGCGCTGGCTAGCGTGCGTACTGACTGCACTTGCCGTTTGGACGTTTGCGTTCTGGAGCGGCGCAGAACTACCCGCGATCCGTGCCGCGACGATGGCAACGGCGGCATTGACGGCGCGAGCGTGCGGCCGCGCCACGTTTTCGTACAACGCTTTGGCGCTGGCAGCGCTGGTGATCGTTTTCGTCAGGCCCCTGAGCGTTGCGACCCCGTCGTTCGCGCTTTCATTTTCGTGCGTTGCCGGAATCTTCACGCTGGCACCGCTCGTGGAGCGCGTCGTCGATAGAATCGCATCGCTTCCGCATGCCGTGCGGGAAGCGCTCGTCCTCTCGACGGCAACGCAGCTTTCGACGTGGCCGTTGACCGCTGCAATCTTTCTGCAATTCGGCACGTACGGACTGCCGGCAAATCTTGCGGTGGTCCCGTGCGTCGCCGCGACGATGGCGCTCGGTGCGGCGCAGTTGTTGCTCTGGTGGTGCGCGCCGCTCGCGCAAGCGTGCGCGAATCTCAACTCCTGGCTGCTAACGTGGATGCTCGCCGCGGTGCGCACGTTATCGTCACTGCCGTTAGCGTCGATTCCGATGACGCCCGCGCCCCCATGGGCCATCGCGGCATACGACGCAGCGCTGCTCGCCGCGCCCGCGCTCGTCAAACGAAATGCCTATATCGCTGCGTGTGTTACATTGTTGTTTACCGCCGGACTCGTGCTGTGGCCGCCGCATCTCGAAGATCGTCGGTTGCGGATTACGGTGCTCGACGTCGGACAAGCGGATTCGATCGTCGTTCAAACGCCGGCGGGACACGCGTTTCTCGTCGACGCCGGCGGCCGTCTCGAGCGTGGTCCGCAGGGTAATGACTCGCTGGCCGAGCTTGTGGGCGAACGCATCGTCGTCCCATTTCTCTTGCGTCACGGAATCCACGCGCTCGATGCGCTCATTATTTCGCATCCACATGGAGACCATGTAGGCGGTTGCTCGCCGGTCTTGCGAAAACTACGCGTCGCGGAAATCGCGGACAGCGGGCAGACGTATGGCGGGCATGCGTATCACGATTGTCTCGACACGGCGCATGCCGACGGCGTGCCGATCGTGTCTCCACGTGCTGGTGACGTGTGGCACACGGGCGACGGCGTAACGCTGACGTTCATCGGTCCGTCGTTACCGTTCATCGGCAGCAAGAACGCCATCAACGATAATTCGATTGCGTTTATCTTGCAATATCGCTCGTTTCGCATGTTGTTCACAGGCGACGCCGGTGTTGAGGCTGAGCAGCGGTTCCTAGCGGAAGGCGTCGACCTTCACGCCGATGTGCTCAAAGTCGGCCACCACGGTTCTGCCTACAGCTCATCACCGGTATTTATTGCCGCGGTTCACCCGCAATATGCGGTCATCTCGGTCGGGCGACACAATCTGTTCGGCCACCCCGCCCCGACGACACTTCAGACCCTCGAGGATTCCGGCTCGACCGTCTATCGCACCGATACCAACGGGGCCCTCACGGTCATCACGAACGGGACGGCACTGACGACTCAGCCATCCCTCCTAGACGACATGTCACAGCGCCGACGGTGACCCCTGCTCAGGCTATGGAAATCTTCCCGTGATCGTCGCAGTGGGCGCCGTGAGAACGGTGGAGGTGCCCCGAGACGAGGTGGTCGGTGTGATCGCCATGGGGGACCATTTCATG
>DASRSM010000242.1:0-9908 GCA_035656415.1 Vulcanimicrobiaceae bacterium
TAGATCTGCTGCTGCACCCACATGGCGCGGTTGACGACTTCGAGCGTGAAGCTGCGGCCTTGCCAGAAGTCGTTACCGACCATGCAGTCGTAGATGAGGTTTTCGTACTTCACCGGCGGGTTGTTTATCTTCGTTTGAGGCGCGCCGTCGAGCTCGATCGATGAGATCCCGTCCTTCTTAAACACGTCGTCGACGGCGATGTCTTTGCGACCCGTGTCGATCAGACACAATCCGCTGCGTCCGTGGCCGAAATTGAATCGCGCGAATACCGCCAGCGCCGTATTGAGATCGTCTTGGAGGATCAGGGGAACGCGCGTAGCGGTGCGACGGCGTTCCGGAAACGACACGGCGTCTTCGACGATGATTTGGTGTGCGGTGAAATCGATCGTGGCCGCCGTATCGCGAAACGCTTCGGCCGAAATCAGGCCATCCACGCCGCGCGCCGCGTAGAGTCCGTTCCACACGCCGACCGACCGGTCGCCTACGCGGGCTTCGCCGAGCGCCAGCGACACCACGTCACCCATAGGCAAGTCGAGCCGCTGCCCGGTGAGCCGAAGCGTCGTGTACTTTCCTTTGAATGCAACGAGGTGAGCGAGACGCTCCGACAGGATGTCGATACCGGCGCCCAGATCGAGCAGCATCGGCACCGGCGCCTGACCGTCGACCGACCCGTTGAGGTGAATTAGTCCGTTCTCGTAGGTAAAGGGAATCGTTTCAACGGCTCCTGCAGCGCCTGGTACGACCCACAGCAGCACGGCACAGAGAATTGCGAGACGACGAATCATGCGGTGAGAGCTCCTTTTAGCGCGTCGAGCGCGGTATCGATCTCCTCGAGCGTGTTGTAATGCGCGGCGCCGATCCGAACCACGCCGTCTTCTTCCGAGATCCCGAGACTGCGCACGACTTCGAGCGCGAAGTTATGACCGGACCAAACGAACACGTTTTCGCGCGCGATCGCGCGTGCGACGTCGGCCGAAGCGATCCGCGCGTGCGTGAACGAAACCGTCGGCACGCGAGAGCGCGCGTCGGACGGATCGGTCAATCCGCAGATCGAGATACCGTCGAAACGCTGCAGACCGTCGATCAGGCGTCGCGCGAGGATCGCCTCGTACGCGACGGTCGCTTCGAACGCGGCGCGAATCCGGTTGCGCCGATTGCCGCTCGCGCCGGTCTGCGCTCCGAGCCAGGCCAAATAGTCGACGGTTGCGGTCAATCCCGCGAACAGCTCGATTTGCGGCGTTCCGGTTTCGAACTTCGCCGGCGAATCGTCGGCTTGCGGGCGCACCTTATACGGATGAAGCCGTTGAAGCAGTTCCTCACGCCCCCACACGATGCCTAAGTGCGGACCGAAGAACTTGTACGGCGAGCACGCCAAAAAGTCGCAGCCGAGCGCGGCAACGTCGACGAATCCGTGCGGAGCGAACTGGACGGCGTCGACGTAGCTGAGCGCACCGGCATCGCGCACGAGCTTGCACAGCGCGGCGACGTCGTTGATCGAGCCCGTCAAGTTGCTCGCGTAGTTTAAGGCGACGACGCGCGTTTTCGCCGACAGCACGTCCGCCAGCGCTGCCCGTTCGATGCGCCACGTCGAACGATCGAACGGCACCCACCGCACGACGGCTCCCCGCTCTTGCGCGATCGCCAACCACGGCGCGATGTTTCCGTCGTGATCCATCTTAGTGACGACGATTTCGTCGCCCGGCTCGATCCGGTGCGCGAGGCTGCGCGAAAGATTGAACGTCAGCGCCGTCATGCTTGGACCGACGACGATCTCGCGTTCGCAAGCCGCTCCCAAGAGATCCGCCGCCGCGCGGTAACCATCGGCCACGATGCCTCCGGCCGCAATGCTCGTCGTAAAATAGCCGCCCAGGTTGGCGTTGGTCTCGATCAAGCATCGGCGTATGGCGTCGGCGACCGTCTCCGGCACTTGGGTTCCGGCCGGATTGTCGAGATAGACCCGCGGCCGATTCCCGTCGCGTATCGCGAGCGCCGGAAACGCCTGACGAACCGGCGCGATTGGAAACGACTCGACCTGCATCGCACGGCCGTTTCGCGCTCGGACCGGCCTCCTCATGGCGCGGACCGGGTATTAGGCCGAAGCTCCCTCCATCTCGGCGCGTTCTTGCAGACGCGCGAAGATTCGATCCTCGGTAAACGGCAGGCTCGTAAACCGCACGCCGGTCGCGGCGCGCAGCGCGTTGCCGATTGCGGGCGGAATTGGGTTGTTCGTATTTTCGGCGATCGATTTGGATCCGAGCGGTCCGACGTTGTCGTACGTGTCCGCAAAGAACACCTCGGTTTCGGGCGCGTCGGCAATCGCCGGTATCCGATAGTTGCGCAGCGTTGGATTGATCACTGCGCCGTCGGCGTTATAGACCATCTTCTCTTGCAGCGCGTACCCGACACCCATGACCACGCCGCCGACGACTTGCCCGCGCAGCTGGTTCGGATTCATCACGACGCCGGCATCCACGGCTTCGCAGCTATACAGAATGACGATCTCGCCGGTGATGCGATGCACCGCAATGCGGCATCCATACGCCATGAACGCCACCGTTCGCGGCGAGCCGTACGCTTTGCGAAATACCTTGAACTCGACGCCGTCGGCTTCGCCTTTCTTAAAGAGCTCGACGAGCGACATCTTGTGACGCCCGCAGACGACGCGATCTTCCTCGAGCCTGCAGTGGTCGACTTTCTCGCCGGTCAGCCGGCTCGCATACCCGAAGATCTTTTCGCGCAGTGCGAACGCGGCGTTGTTGACGGCCAAGGTCGGCACCATCATGCCCACGCTGGCAAACGTACCGCTGTCGTACGGGGTCTTATCCGTATCCGCGTTGAGGAACGACACGCGCGCGGTCGAGCAGCCCATCACGTGCGCGACGACTTGCTGCTGGGCCGTAACGAGTCCGTTGCCGATTTCGGTCGAGCCGACGGTGAAGTAGTAGCCACCGTCTTCGCGGAGCTCGAGCTCGGAACCCGAACGTTGCTCGGTCGGCGGCACGCAGTCGAGCATCGAGATCGCCATTCCGCTGCCCTCGAGCCAGTTCTCGCCCTCGGGTTTGGCCTTCCCTTTGCCGCTCTCGAGCGCTTTCTCGACTGCATCGACGCATTGATCGAGGCCGTAGCTGCCGATCGTAAGATCGGACGTGCCTTTCCACGCCGCTTCGATAGCATCGTTGGGACCGACCATGTTCTTGCGGCGCATCTCTATCGGATCGATACCGAGCGTGTGCGCGAGCTCGTCGATTGCCGATTCGATCGCAAACGTGGTTTGCGACGTCCCATAGCCGCGGAAACCGCCGCCGCAATGGGTGTTCGTATAGACGGCGTACCCGTCGCCTTTTTTGTTCGCACACGTATAGAGTCCCCACGGGCCGGACATGCCGTTGGCGAGCGTTTCGCCGCCGTGATTACCATAGGCGCCGGTATTCGAAACCACGCGATACTGCATCGCGGTAAGCGTACCGTCTCTTTTCGCGCCGATCTTCAGTTGAATCTTCATCGGATGCTTAGTGGTCGCGCCGATGAACTGCTCTTCGCGCGTGAACTCCCACTTCACGGGCCGGCCGGTTTTCATGGTGGCGAGCAACGGCAGATCTTCGCTCATCATGTCTTGCTTGCCGCCGAAACCGCCGCCGACACGCTCGCAGAATACGTGCACGTCGGATAGATTCAACCCGAAGATGAAGCAGAGCTTAGACTTGACGATGAACGGGCCCTGAACGCTCGTGCGAATGTGGTAACGCCCGTCTTCGCCTTTCCACGCGATGGACTGCATCGTCTCGAGGTGCACGTGCTGCTGGCGAGGTGCGAAATACGTCTCTTCGTAAATTGCGTCGGCCTGCGCGAATCCGTTCTGCACGCTGCCGACCTCGCCGTGCATTTCGAGGAAGATGTTTTGGTCCGGATGCATCGCGCGCGAAAACTCACCCTTGTCGTGCAGCCGCGGCGCGCCCGGCAGCATCGCTTCCTCGGGATCTAAGACGGCGGCAAGAACTTCGTACGTTACTTCCAGCTTCCCGACGCCCTCTTCCGCGGCAGCCTCGGTATTGGCGACCACCGCGGCGATACGCTCGCCGACGAACCGCGCGACGTTATCGAGAATGTAGGTGTCGTCGGGATCGACGCGGTTGTCCTCGTGAATCGCGGTCGTGTACAGTTTGCGGGGAACGTCCTCCCACGTGAAGACGTCGACGACTCCCGGCACCGCCAGCGCCTTCGCTTTATCGATCTTGGCGATGCGCGCGTGGGCGTGCGGCGAACGCAGCACCTTGAGGTGCAGCATGCCGTCGGGCGGCGCGATATCGGTCGTATAGCGTGCGTGGCCGGTCACGATGTCGTGCGCGAACGGATTGGGAACGCTTTCGCCAAGGGATTTGCCGGCCGAGTCGCGCTCGACGTTCTTGACGCCGGCGAAGGCGTCGCGAATCGAGCCGTAGCCCGTGCAGCGGCAAAGATTGCCCTTGAGCGCGTGGGGCAGGTCGTTCTTCTGCTCGTCGGACAGCGCGGCGCCCGTCATGATCATACCGGCCGCACAGTAACCGCATTGGAATCCCTGTGCGTCGAGGAAGGACTGCTGCATCGGATGCAGCGTTCCGTCCGGTTTCGCCAAGCCTTCGATGGTCGTGACGTGTTTGCCCTCGGCGCGAAACGCCGGATAGAGACAGCTATGCACGGGCTTTTCGTCGACCCATACCGTGCACGCACCGCAGTCACCGCCGTCGCAGCCTTTCTTCGTTCCGTAAAAGCCGAGGTCACGCACGAACGTCCGCAGACATTGACCGGGCGCCGGATTTGCCGAGACGGTTTTGCCGTTGATGGTAAAGTTCACTCAGAACAGCTCCTGGCAGATCTCGGCGGCAAAGTGATACGTCAGGTGGCGGCGGTGTTGGGGCGAACCGTGCACGTCGTCGAGATAGAGGTCGGCGGGAATGGCGGCGTCGATCGCTTCGTACAGTGCGGCGTCGCTGGGCTGGGTGTCGAAGCGCAGCTGCACGGGACGCACCGTTGCCGCCGTCACCGTGAGCAGCATTTCGTCGTCGCCTATCGTTCCGATCAGCAGCACTGACGAGCGGCCCAAGTGCGTGAGCGACGTGCGCCGGAACGCGAACCGTTTGCGCATTACGCGCGACGGAATCCGGATCGCGCGCAACAGCTCGCCGGGAGTCAACACGTTGGCGTGAACGCCCGTGACGAAGTCGCGTGCGGCGACCTTACGCTGCGCCCCGTCGCGCGCCCAGAGCTCGTACTCGCTTTCAAGCGCGACCGTGAGCGAAATCATCGGTCCTGCCGGCAGCGACATCACGATGTTTCCTCCGATCGTTGCTTCGTTCCAGATTTTGAACGACGACAGAAACGACCGGCAGCACTCCCCAATCAACGGCGCCGCGGTCCAGTTTTTCGGTCCTTCGAAAGCATACAGCTCGAAAATGCGGCACGTGGCGGCAATTTCGAGGCCGTCGTCGGCGGCGGCCAGCGCCGGCCATCCCAGCGTTTCGAGATCGATGAGCGTATCGGTCTGAACTTGCGGCTCGGAAAATAGCCACGTTCCACCGCCCAGCCACGCGTTGCCGGAGCGCCAGCCCCGCACTTCGTCGAGCGACGTCGGACGTTTGACTTCGGTAATCGTATGTAAGTTCATCGATTTACAACAGTCTCCAAAAGATGGCAATCTCGGCGGCGTAGCACGCCGCGAGCAGGAGCGGACTCGTAAGCACGAGCCACTTCGGCTGATTTTCGGGGAAGAGATACGCGTGGAAAAGCCGGATCGCAAGGGGCATGAGCGGCCAGGTCGTCAACGAGACGCTGATCGCATTTCCGATGAACGTCCCAAGCGCGGGATTGAGCGCGTGGAGGCGCGGGTTGAGAAACTTCAGCTCCAGCATGATGACCGGAAAGAGCACGAGCAGCACCAGCGACGCCGTCTTCCACATGTTCGGTGGTTTGCCGGTAGCCGGATCGGCCGGCACCCAGCCCGGGAACGACGTGTCGACGCGATGCGCGAGAAAACGCTCGACTAAGTCGCTGCCTTCCTTCAATATGCTCTCTCGCTGCGGAGACTCGAGCCATGCATTGAGCTTTTCGACCGTATCGAAACGCACGAGCGTCGTCCAAACGTTGTCGCCGCCTTCGGGCGGCTGAACGTAGGAACCGCGAAATCCGGGAAACGTGCTCTCGAGATTGTCGATGCGCGCGGCCCAGTCGCGAAAATCGGCCTCCTTACCCGGCTTAACCTCGGTAACGATGACCTCGGTCGCGCTATTCTGCGTGTAGAACTCCGTCGTCGCGCCGCCGGACAGCGTCGTAACGCGACCGCCTTCGACGAACGGCTCGACGTCTTTGAGCAAGCCGCGATACCTTTCCGACACGCGCCACGCACGTTGCGCGTCGACGTTTTGGAAGCGCAAAACCGCCGCCCATTCTTCCTGCTCGGGCGGAGCCGGCGGCCAGAACTCGCAGCTCACGCTGCCGGGATGAGCGAGAACGGCGGCCTGCAATCGCTGCGGCCATTGCGCAAACTCTCGTTCTGCGCCCGCCTTGGGGCGAGCGCAGAGCAATAGATTGACGCTGGTTCCGTCGCTCACGGACGTACGACGATCGGGCGCATCATGTCGTTATCTTCGTGGTCGATCAGATGGCAGTGCCAAACGTAGGTCCCCACCGTCGGATCGAACGGAAACAGATTTTGCCCGGTGTAGTCGATCGCGATGCCGTCTTTGATGGCCGGCACGTCCTGCGGAGTTATTCGTACGACGATACGTGTGATGTGACCGCACGCTCCGATGACGGTGTCTTTCCATCCCCTCTCCTCCGGACGCGCGGGTCCGGTTATGCCGTCGTAGACGCCGTCGTCCAAACAGTACTTCTGCACCTTATTAATGAAGAACGGCGTAACGTCCGGATTACCGCCGACCGCCCCGGCAGTGTTGGGAACGTCGTACGCGCTCGGCGGTCCGTGACCGGGTTCGCATTTGTTGGCCGGGAATGCCGCGTAGTATTTCGCGCCGTACGCTTGCATGTCGAACGGAATGCGCCCGATGATTTGGAACTGCACGAGGTGGATGTGGATCGGGTGATCGTCGTTGCTGAAGTCGATGAGATCCCACACTTCGGTAGAACCGACACGCGGTGTCTCCGTCGCCTTCTCGTGGAAGCCGACGTTGTTGAGCATCATCGCGTCGATCTTGTCGGTATCGCCGCTTCCCGGCCAGTGACAACCGCCGGATTCGAAGATCGGATTGAGCGTGAGCTGCCGGTAGACTTGCACTTCCTTGCCGTCGGCGATCGGTTTCTGTAACGGCAGACCGCCCGGCGTGCCCGGAAGACGCACGATCTTATCCAACTTTGGAGCGACGGTACTGCCGCCGCCGCGCAGCGCACCGCCCTTGGACGGATCGTAGCTCGTATCGGACGACGCCGTACCGGCGACGTTAATACGCATGACCCGCCCTTGCAGCGACGGCGTAAACTTCGCAAACGCACTGGGATACGGCGTTTCCGCATTGTTGCGAACCGTTATCGTCTTACCGCGAAACTTCGCAAAATCGACGACGACGTCGTAGCGTTCGCCCGGCGAAAAGAGCAAGTGCGTCACGCGCACCGGTGCGTCGAGCAGACCGCCGTCGTTGCCGATGACGTAGAACGGTACGTTCGTTTCGCCGTGGAGACAGGCGGTACGCCCGTCGTGCGCGCCGGCGCCGCCCTTGGCGCAAAACTGTATGTTGAAGAATCGCACCGACGCTCCTTCGAGCAGCCGCAAGCGATAACGCTTGGCGGCGACGTGAAACTTCGGCCAGCTCTTACCGTTGACCGTAATGACGTCGCCGAAAAACTCGGGCATCCAGTACGGATGGACGTTAGGCTCTTGGATCGGACCGTCGAGGCCGGCCGGATAGCCGTCGGGGAACAACAGCTGACCGTTGGTATCGAACTGGCGGTCTTGCAGCGCGAGCTCGACTTCTTGACGCCCGGCGGGGAGTTTGCCGGCGCCCGGGATTCCATCGTCGCCGTCGCCGCGTATTAAGTAGAAGGCGGCCAATCCGGCAAACACGTTGGTCCGCGTCAATCCGACCGTGTGGTCGTGGAACCACAGCGTGGTCGGCTCTTGGGTGTTCGGATAATAGTAGTGGCTCGAGACGAACGCGGAGCCGCGATAGCCCTTGTGGTTGCCGTCGTCGTGCGAGCCCTCGGCGCCGTGCGTAAACCACTGGTTGGGCCCACCGTCGAACGACGACGAATCCTCAGCGCCGTGCAAATGCGTGACTTGCGGCAGGGCGCCGAGATACGGCTGCATGTTGCCCTTGCCGTTCACCGTCATCGGACCGTTCATCGGATTGGCCCAATGGATGCTCTGGTCGATCGTGACGGTTTTCTCTAAGCTCGGCCCCTTCGCGTTGCGAAACTGTCCGGTCAAGTTCGGGTCGGGTGCGAGATTGTTGCGATAACTCACGATCGTGCGATGGTCGCGCATCACGACCACTGTGTAACCGGGATACAATCCCTTAGCCGGGAGCGGCGGATAGTGCTTCGAGCCCTGGTCGATGCCATAACCGAAAACCATCGTTCCGGCAGAATACGGCGCCGGCAACTTCGCGTAGATCGATGACGGCAGTACTTTTTCCTGAAACTGTTCGGAACGCACCGTGTATGGAACGTTACCGTTAACGCGGCCGATTGCCGAAAAGTCGGGAAGGTCGTCGACGAACTGCGGTATCGTCGATGCGTCAAGCGGCATTTGCCGCACGAGCTTGCTAGCAAGCACCGACGAATTTCCGAGCGCAAGCACAAAAATGCCAACGACGAGGGTGTAAAGAACGCGACGACCCGGACGTAGCATATGCGACCCCCTTAGCGTTGCAAACGTTTCGCCGTGAGAGGACCTTGCCCTTGCCGGTTAAATAGTTGAGTTTTGTGTACGTCAAGCCGTTTAGAGCGTTGACGACTTGTTGCATTGCCGCGATATTAAGCGCGTGTAGTGCGACGGTTAACTCGAGCATGCCGCAAACGCCGCCCCAAAGCGGGCCGACGACACCGCCCTCGTTCACACGGTTGTTCGACGGGCAGTGCTTTGCCGACAAGATATTCGTATTAGCGCCGCCGTTCCAGCCGTCGCCCAAAGCGGTCGCGGAGATTTCGCAACGGTGCGGCAATTCGATTGCCGTCGACACGGCGAACGGCGATATGGCCGTGCCGTCGGGCGCCCAAGTCGGCGCGCTGTCGATCGGCATTTATCATCCGCCCTATAACGACGCGTCGATACCGGCGGTCAAGTTCACGCCTAAGAGACTCGATCATCCGCGCGGCTCGGCGTGGGACGGTCGCGGAAATCTTTGGATAGCCGACGACCTTGCGGGACGCGTGTGGGAGTTTCGTCCGCCGTTCACCGAGTCGACGCAAATCGCCGCCGAAAGCGCCGTCGGTACCGAACCGGCCGGAATGTCGATCGACAAACGCGCGAAGCTCATGTTCGTCAGCGATCTCGGCGGAAACTTCACCTGCGCTAAGACGTCGTGCCACGTCTTCGTCATACGCGAGCCCTATACGACGCATCCGATTGCGACGCTGACGTATCCGCACGAGATGCCCTTTGCCGTCGGCGTCGATCCGCAAGGGCGCCTCTTCGTCGCTCTCGACACGGGTGAAACGACCGGCCGGGTCGACGTCTACACTCCGCCGTTTTCTTCGGGCGAGAAGCCGGCCTTTTCGCTCGATCCCGGCGGACAATCGCGCACGTTGGCGTTCGACTCGCGCGGCAATCTTTTCTCACAACTCTTGCAGACCGGCGGCGTCGTCGAGTTCGACGCGCCGATCGACGGTTCCAAAACGAGGCCGGCTGCCGAGATCGGCTGTCCGCAAGGCTCGACGTGCGAACGCCGCAACTGGGCCGGACTCGCCTTCGGACCGTGATG
>DASRSM010000243.1:0-15451 GCA_035656415.1 Vulcanimicrobiaceae bacterium
ACGTTCGTGGAAGTCACGACCGGCGAAGGCTTCGATTCGCGAAAACAATACGCCGTAGTATGGGCGGACGGCTTGCGTGGGGTCGTACTATCGGTGAGCGGCCGAGTCGGCGACGTCAGTGCCGACGAAGCCAAAGCGATGCTAAAGAACGCTACCGCGGTGCGTTATCCGACCAACCAGTATTAGACGGCGCTAACGCGCGCGACGGCGGAAAGCGCCTGCGCGAGATCGTCGATCAAGTCGTCCTCGTCTTCAATCCCCACCGATAATCGCAGAAGCCCGTCGGTCACACCGCGTCGTTCGCGATCTTCTTTGGGAATCGAGCCGTGCGTCATGCGCGCGGGATGACAGATCAAGGATTCGACGCCGCCGAGGCTCTCGGCCAAACTGAAATATTTCAAGCGATGGGCGAAATCGAGTCCGCGTTCCGGCGGTCCCGTCAGAACGAACGACACCATTCCGCCGAAACCGCTCATCTGCCGCTTCGCGAGCGCGTGCTGCGGATGCGACGGAAGACCTGGATAGTAGACGCGTGCGACCTCGTCGTGCTCTTCCAGAAACTCCGCGACGGCCTGGGCGTTGCGCGCGTGCTCGCGCATCCGTAACGCGAGCGTCTTGGCTCCGCGCATCGTGAGCCACGCGTCGTGCGGGCCGGGAATGCCCCCGACGGCGTTCTGGTGGAACGTGATCGTGTCGTAGACATCCTTGTCGTTGGTGATCGCGACTCCGCCGACGACGTCACTATGGCCGCCGATATATTTCGTCGTGGAGTGAACCACAACGTCGGCGCCGAGCGCAAGCGGCTGTTGAAAGTACGGCGTCGCAAACGTATTGTCGACGGCAACGAGTTGTCCGCGTTTGCGCATTGCGACGACGGCGCGAATGTCGACGAGCTTGAGAAGCGGATTCGTCGGCGTTTCGACCCAGAACAGTTTTGTCGAGGGCTCGATCGCCGCGCACACCGCGTCAAGATCGGTCATGTCGACGTAGGTGAAACGAAGGCCGTAGCGTTCCAGAACCCGGGTGAAGAGCCGGTACGTCCCGCCGTAGAGGTCGTCGCTGACGACCGCGTGATCGCCCGCCGAAAGCAAGTTGAGCACCGCCGCCGTGGCCGCCATGCCGCTGGCAAACGCGCTGCCGAAACTACCGCCTTCGAGCGATGCTAACTGTTTCTCGAGCGCGACGCGCGTCGGATTGATCGTGCGGCTATAATCGAAGCCTTTGTGCTCGCCGACGCGGTCCTGCGTGTACGTGGATGTCTGGTAGATCGGAACGATCGTCGCGCCGGTCGTTGGATCGGCCTCCTGTCCGACGTGAATGGCCTTGGTTGAAAACTTCATTGTTTGCGTACTACGTCGGAACTGGTCGACAAGAACGTGATGATGTCTTGGCGCGTAACGACGCCGATCGGCTCGCCGTCGTCGGTGACGACGATGGCGTGGTTGGCCAGCGTAAGCAGCTTGTAGGCGAGCTCGATCTCTTCGAACTGCTCGAGCACCGGGAACGGCCGCCCCATGACCTCGCTCACCGGCTCGTGCACGATGTCGGCGTGATCGAAGACGGCCTGCATGACCCCGACGTCGTTGATGCTGCCGACCGGTTCGTTGTCGCGCATGACGGGGATCTGCGAGATCTCATATTTACGCAGCAGGTCGAGCGCGGTTTTGACCGTGTCGTCCTGTCGGACCGTGATAAGCGACGGAACCGGCGTCTTGCTGCGTAGGACGTCGCCGACCGTCGCGCGGCGCTTCGCGTCGGCGAGGAAGCCGTTTGCGATCATCCATTCGTCGTTGAAAATCTTCGACATATAGCCGCGCCCGGAATCGGGGAATACGACGACGACGATCGCTTCCTTCGGCAGCGTTTTGGCGAGCTTTACGGCGGCAACGGCCGCCGTTCCGGAGGAGCCGCCGACGAGCAGACCCTCTTCACGCGTAATCCGGCGCGCCATCAAAAATGAGTCCCGATCCGAGACCCGTACGACCTTGTCGATCACGCGCAAGTCGACGGTTTCGGGCAGATAGTTCATACCGATGCCTTCGACTGCAAACGAGCGCGGAATGTCGCCCGAGTAGATCGAGCCTTCAGGATCGGCGCCGACGACGTGAACGTTCGGGTTTTGTTCCTTTAAGTAGCGAGCCGTCCCGGAGATCGTTCCCCCGGTACCGACGCCGGCCACGAAGTGCGTGATCGTCCCGCGCGTTTGCTGCCAAATTTCGGGACCGGTGCTGCGATAATGTGCGTCGGGATTGTAGTGATTGTGAAACTGGTTGGGCTGGAACGCACCGGGTATCTCGGCGGCCAGGCGAGTGGCGACGGCGTAGTACGATTCGGGCGAGTCGGCTGGAACGTTGGTCGGCGTCACCACGACCTCGGCGCCGTATGCGCGCAGCAGGTCGATCTTTTCGCGAGACATTTTGTCGGGCATCACGAGGATGCATCGATAACCGCGAATCGCGGCGGCCATGGCCAAACCGGTTCCGGTGTTGCCGCTCGTCGGCTCGACGATCGTTCCGCCGGGCTTGAGTTGTCCTTGCTCCTCGGCTGCGTCGAGCATCGAGATTGCCGGGCGATCTTTCACGCTGCCGCCGGGATTAACGTACTCGACTTTTGCGAGCACGAGACACTCGGCGCCGTCGGTCACCTTATTGAGCTTGACGAGGGGCGTGTTTCCGATCGCTTCGAGGGCGTTTTCACAGTACGTAGGACCGGTTGCCCGGTCCGAGGGAACGCTCGTGGCCATAGGACCGGCGGCTTCCGCGCGGCGAACATGTTCACCTATGAAATCGCTGCTGGTTTCGGTCGCCTTCGCCGCCGCTTTTGTGCTCGCGGGATGCAATACCGACGCGCTTCCGCCGGCGGCGGGATTCACGACGATCAGCGGAACCATCGTCGACGCCAAGACCAAAACGCCGGTGGCGGGCGCCGTTGTAACGGTCGACACCGTCTTGACTGCAACGACCGACGCGAGCGGAAAGTTTACGGTGGAAAAGGTGCCGAGCGGTATCGTCGATTACACGGTGCAAGCCAAAGGCTATAAAGTGTTGTCGTCGACCGCCCAGATCGAGCCTTCAAAACCCTACGAGCTCGATCTCAGCCTCGTCGCCGCTTCGCCCTGACGGTACGCGCTGGCCGGTTTCATGAGTGTCGCGCGGTCGGCCACCACGCGATCGATAACCGAAATCACTACCGATGCGAGCTTCTCGGGATCGTGACGAACCGTTTCCGTTTCGCTGATGATGCTCGCGCATACCGGTTCGATACCCAGCGCCGCGATTCGATCGGCATCGGGTCTGACCGGTAGCTGGCCTTCCTCGGCGTACAGCGCCGCTAGCCGCGACGGCGGCTCGTCGTTGACCAGCACGTAGTCGAATACGCGCGAACCGGCGTTGCGCAGCAAAGCGTCGACGTGATCGGCTGCCGACATGTCGTCGGTCTCACCCGGTTGCGTCATGACGTTGCACACGTACATCTTTACGGCGTGCGCGTTTGCGACCTCGCGTGCGATCCGGTCGACTAAGAGATTGGGAAGGATCGAGGTAAAGAGCGAGCCGGGACCCAGTACGATCGCATCGGCGCTGCGAATCGCGTCGATAACTTCGTCGAGCGGTTCGGCGCGGACCGGATCGAAGAAAACGCGTTTGATCGGACGGCGCGCCTGCGAAATGTTCGATTCGCCTTCGACGATCGTTCCGTCGTCGAGTTCCGCACACAGGCGCGCAACGCTCAAGGTTGCGGGCAACACGCGTCCTACGATGTTGAGCACGCGGCTCGATTCTTTGATCGCCGTGTCGAAGTTGCCCGTAACGCCGCTCATCGCGGCGAGGAACAGATTGCCGAACGAGTGTCCGGTTAAGCCTTCACCTTCGGTAAAGCGGTAACGGAAGAGATCGGTGACCAGCGCTTCGTCGTCGGCGAGTGCGACGAGACAGTTGCGAACGTCGCCCGGCGGTAAAACGCCGAGCTCTTTCTGCAATCGGCCCGATGAGCCGCCGTCATCGCTGACCGTGACAATCGCCGTGAGGTTGCTCGTGCGGCGCTTGAGCCCGCGCAACAGCGTGGAGAGACCGGTGCCGCCACCGATAGCGACCACCTTATAGCCTTGCTGCAGGCGTAAGCCAGTGAGCGCGTCGCGAAAGCCGTGCGGACCGCGACCTTGTGGAATGCTCGTAACCGCGCGCGACCACATGCGAAATCCTAGTGCGGTGAAGAAGACGCCCGCGGCCGCGAGCACCGCCGTTAAATACGCGGGCGAAAAGTAATCGTCGACGATCGAATCGAGAATCTCGTTGATGTCGATGCCGCTGCCTTCGGCGATGAGCCACCGCGCAACCGCGTCGAAAATCAAGAGAACGCCGAATACCGCCAATAGCGCCCAGCGCTTGATGCCTAGACCCGGCAACAGCCACTGTAATGAAGAACTCAGACGTCGTCGCACGTTCGAACTCATCGTCTCACGTCGCGGGCCTCGAAAGCTACCTCGAGGCGGCCGTCGGCCTGTAATCGCTCGAGGATGCGGCGGCCTACGTACACGGAACGGTGCTGTCCGCCGGTGCACCCGACCCCGATGGTGAGCTGGGTTTTGCCCTCTTCGAGATAGCGCGGCAACAAGAATTCGATGAGGTCGGTTGCCTTGGCCAAAAACGGTTCGAGGGAGGGATCACTTTCGATAAATGCTGCAACGGCCGGGCTCTCACCCGTTAACGGTGCGAGCGCCTCCTCATAGTTCGGGTTTTTCAAGAAGCGAACGTCGAACAGTAGGTCGAGGTCGGTCGGTAATCCGTATTTGAATCCGAACGCCACGACGGTGACGCCGAGGCGGGTCGGACGATTCGGCAAGAATGCAGCCGCGATGCGCTGCTTTAGACCGGCGTGCGTCAGGTTGGACGTATCGATTACGACGCTCGCGCGTTCGCGCAGCGGCGCGAGCAACCGGCGATCGGCCTGAATGGCTTCGACGAGCGAACCCGTCCGTCGCAATGGATGGCGGCGGCGCGTTTGACTGAAGCGGCGCACGAGCTGATCGTCGTGTGCGTCGAGAAAGAGCACCCGCGCATCGTGGGTACGTATCATATCGTCGACCGCGGCGCGGGGGTCGCCCAACGAATCGGCGCCGCGAACGTCGAGCGCGATCGCGGCATTTTCGATTCCGGCGCGCCCGAGTGCCTCAACTGTGGCATAGAGCGCGACGGGAGGAAGGTGCTCGACGCAGTAAAAGCCCAGATCCTCGAACGATTTAACAGCTTGACTTAACCCGGCGCCGGAAAGACCAGTGACGAAGACGAGACGCGGCAGACTCATATGAAACCATTTTCGCCCGAACGGGCTAACGCCTTACTGCCAAAATTGACGCCGCTCGTCGAAGAGCTCCTGGCGAAGCGTCGCGATTTAGCCATTAAGCTGCTGGAAGCCGATCCGGCACTGCACCACGTCGAACAGCCGCAGCCGCACGCCCAACGGCTCGCCGGTATACGATCCCCGTTTCCGCCGCCGCGATTCGGCGAGCTGAAGCTCGAGATCCACCGGCTGATCCATCGGATCGAGTCCTTGGGCTGCATCGTCAAAGATATCGATCTGGGCCTCATCGATTTCCCGGCTATTCGCGCGGGTGAGGAGATCTATCTTTGTTGGAAAGCGGGAGAGCCGGCCGTGCTGCATTGGCACGGCACCGAAGAAGGCTTTTCGACCAGAAAAGCGCTCTAGCTACGACGCGCTCGCGGTCGCTTCGATCGCGATGAAGTCCTCGCCCAAGCCCTGGAGGCGCACGTCGCCGAACTCTGCCGTGTACGCACCGCTATCGATGCCGGTGATCGTTCCGGTCTCCGACACGTTCGCGAGCTGCGGAATCTTCGAGCGAATCTCGTCCGGGATGCGCACTTTGTCGCCGACGGCGAAGCTGCCCTGATCGAAGAGCGCGTTGAGACCTTCGAGCAGCATCGGGAGCGGAATACCGTAATCTTCGCTGATTGCGCCGATCGTATGCGATTCGCTGATCGCGCAGTTGGAGCAGCCTCCGAGGTGGAAGCGCGCGAAAACGCGACGCGCGCCGGCGTGCAGCCGGAAAGCGTCGTCAACGGTCATGTCGGGGGTAAAACGGCGGTCGGTCACGATGTGCTTCTCAACTCCTTGATGGTCGATTTGGTTTCGCGAAGTGCGCCTGTAAGCCGGATTCTGTCACCGGCGGCGTGCCGCCGGAGGATGACCATCTCTCTGGGATGCGCGTTGCCGCGCACCTCGGTGCGACGTGGCTCGTTGGGACGGGCCATCCCCCTCTTTCGAGGTCGTCGAGCGGTCTTGCTTCAAGTGGGGTTTACCCGAGCGCGCGTCACCGCGACGCTCCGGGAGCTCTTACCTCCCGATTTCACCCTTACCCGCCATGCGGCAGGCGGTATGTTTCTGTGGCACTTTCCTTCGAGTTGCCCCGACAGGACGTTATCCTGCACCCTGCCCTATGAAGCCCGGACTTTCCTCACCGGCACCCGCCGGCGCGATCATCCAGCGCACTCCGCGCCTTACTACAGCATAAGGAAGAAAGCGAGCGAGCCGGCAAATAGCCGCCCCGGAACGACGATATGGTGGAGGCAAGGAGACTCGAACTCCTGACCCTTACGCTGCCAGCGTAATGCTCTACCAGCTGAGCTATGCCCCCGTTGCGGTCGGCTCTCTTCACGCCCACCCCTCCAAACCCTTGCGAACGTCCGAGCAGGTCGTCATCGTTATCTGTCGCAGAGTGTGCTGCGGTTTTTGGGGATGTAGCTCAGTTGGTAGAGCAACGCCTTTGCAAGGCGAAGGTCCGGGGTTCGAGTCCCCGCATCTCCACCACTTAAAGGTGCGGGGAGCGTTACACCGGTGAAACGTCAAGCGTTGTTGGGCCTGATGCTTGCGGCGCTTGCAGGTTGCGGCGGATCGACGAACGTTCCACATGCGCCGGCTGCACCGGCGCGGATCGATCGCTCCACCGCTTCGCCGATCCAGCATATCGTGATTCTCATTCAAGAGAACCGCAGCTACGACAATCTGTTCGCGACGTATCCCGGTGCGGACGGAGCGACTCGCGGCAAAATGAAGACCGCCAACGGCGTGGTGACGGTGTCGCTTACTAAAGGTCCATTGCAGTCGTACGACATCGCGCACAACCACGTGACCTTCGAAGTCGAATACGACGGCGGCAAGATGGACGGCTTCAACCTAGCCAATGTCAGTATCCACGGCGTCGTGCAGCAAGCCGGGAAATACATTTACCGGTTTGTCGATCCCAAGGAAATTGCGCCGTACTGGAAGATGGCGACGCAGTACGTGCTGGCGGATCACATGTTCCAGACGCAGAGCAGCGGAAGCTTCACCGCGCACCAGGACTTGATCCGAGGCAGCACGCACGCGCGTCCGAACGCCGCCGTCATCGATTTGCCGTCACACGCGCCGTACGGCTGCGACGCTCCCGCCGGTACTACGACGTCGCTGCTGTTCAAGGGCGGCAGGCTCGCACGCGGCGGCGGTCCGTTCCCGTGCTTCGGCTGGCCGACGCTCCGCGACTTGCTCGACGGAAAAGGCGTCTCGTGGAAGTACTACGTGCCGCAGCTGTCGGGGCACGACGGCGGTCCGATTTGGAACGCGTTCGACGCGGTTCGCGCGGTGCGTTACGGACCAGAATGGTCGACGAACGTTTCGATGCCCGAGACGAACTTTTTCTCAGACTTGAACGCGGGACAACTCCCGGCCGTATCGTGGATCGTCCCGAAGGTCCACAACTCGGATCATCCCGGTGCGCCGCCGGATTACGGTCCCGCGTGGGTCGCGCAAGTCGTCAACGCGATCGGTCATTCCAATGCATGGAAGACGACCGCGATCGTCGTCCTCTGGGACGATTGGGGCGGTCAGTTCGATCACGTATCGCCGCCGCAGCTCGATTACGACGGTTTGGGTTTTCGGGTGCCGATGCTCGTCGTTTCGCCGTACGCGCGTAAGGCCTACGTTTCGCACACGCAGTACGAGTTCGGCAGCATTTTGAAGTTTATCGAGGACAACTGGGGCCTGGGCCGGCTCGACACGACCGATACGCGTTCCAACAGCATCGACGACGTCTTTAACTTTTCGCAGAAGCCGCGCCGCTTCGAGACGGTTCCGGCGAACAAGTCGCTGGAATATTTCCTCGACGAACCGTCTTCAAACGAGCCAGTAGATACGGAGTAGCCGCGCATGAGAACGCTCGTCGCATCCATCGTGACATGCATCGCGCTGCTCCTTACGGGCTGCGCCCACTTAGCATCGAGCTCGCAGTCGAACGGCGCCATCCTCCCGGCGACGGCGACGACGAAACCCTCGCCGATCAAACACATCGTCATTTTGGTCCAGGAGAACCGGAGTTTTGACGATCTCTTCGCGAGGTTTCCCGGTGCCGACGGCGCGACGCAAGGGACGATGTCGAACGGAGAGGTCGTTCCGCTTCTCAAGGGCGATTTGGTTCAATACGGCGTCGCCCACGTGCACGCGACGTTCCTTACGGAGTGGGACGGCGGAAAGATGGATCGTTTCGATCGCGCTAATGCGGGCATCCATCACGTTCAGCAAATGATCGGCAGATACAACTACCGTTACGTCGACCCGCAGCAGATCCAGCCGTACTGGACGATGGCAAAGCAATACGTTCTCGCCGACCATATGTTCCCGACGCAGTCCAGCGGCAGCTTTACCGCGCACCAAGACCTCATTCGGGGCGGAACCGCACTCAGTCGGTGGGCGAGCGTTATCGACGATCCCACAAACAATCCTTGGGGATGCGACGCGCCGTACGGTACGGTAACGCAGCTTATCAACTTTAAGAAAGTCGAACTCAGAGGCGCCGGCCCATTTCCGTGCTTTACGTGGAACACGCTTGCCGATCTCGTCGAGCGAGCCGGGTTGACGTGGAGGTACTACACGCCGAACATCTGTTGCGCGGGCGGGGTGCTATGGAGCGCCTTTGATGCCATCGACGCCGTTCGTCATTCCGATCAATGGAAGACCAACGTCATCTCGCCGCCCACGGAGGTGTTTCGCGTAGCGCGACGCGGCTCGCTCCCGTCCGTGACGTGGGTAATCCCGCGAGTACACGATTCGGATCATCCCGGCGGCGGCCCGGACACCGGTCCGGAGTGGGTTGCGCGCGTCGTCGACGCAATCGGTGAGGGTCCGCATTGGAACTCCACGGCGATCATCATCGTCTGGGACGACTGGGGCGGCTTGTACGATCACGTGCCGCCGCCGCAGCTCGACTATCAAGGCTTGGGGATTCGCGTGCCGATGCTGGTGATTTCGCCGTACGCAAAAAAAGGCTTCATCTCGCACACGCAATACGAGTTCGGCAGCATCCTGAAGTTCGTCGAAAACAACTTCCAGCTCGGAACGTTAGGTACCACCGACCAACGCGCCACGAGCATCGTCGACTGTTTCGACTTCAATCAGAAGCCGCGTAAGTTCGTTCCGATTTCGGCGAGGCTTCCCGAAGCGTACTTCATCCACGAACCGAATACGAACGAACCCGTCGACGAACAGTAACTACGTTCCGCCGACCTTCCCCGAGTCGCGACACTGCTGCAGCGTATCTTTGAAGGTCACTCCGAGTCCGCAGGGTGAGGTAAACATCCCGCGGTTGTCGTGGTGAACGTGCGCAACGAATGCGTAGTCTTGATTGGTCCCGCCGGGATGGCGCTTTGCGAGGTAGCCGATGAAATACTTGGCGCGCGCGAACCGATACGGACCTTGCGCTTCGCCGCCGCAGGAGCGATCCAAATCGTCTTCGTTAGGGTTGGTGTCGGCTTCACCCATCAGGTAGGTGACGTGCCGCCTGACGAAGCGCGCTTCTAGCGTCGTCGCCGTGCCCGTGACGTAGCCCGGTGCGCCCGCCAAGCCGTAACGCCAGTGGTCGAAATCGGCGCAGTTCGCATGCGGGAACGGCCTCCAATCCGTGAAGTAGAGATACGACGACGGATTCGAAACGATCAAATGCACGGGTACGTGCGGCCCGGGGTCGAGTTGCGGAGCCTTACCGACAATCGCGTACCGCTGAACGATCTGGCCGCCGGCGGAATGACCCATGAGGACGATGTCGTGCATGCGCGGGAAGCGCCGGATGTCGGACAAGCGGGCGATCATCGCATCGAAGACGTCGTAGGTGCTGATCGGTGCGGGCGCCAACGCGTCGGAACCGCCCGGCCATTTGCCGCTCCAGCGCAGCGTCTTGCGCGGCACGTTGTGTCCAGCGAGATCCTTCGTTTCGACGAACTGCGGAGCGATGACGAGCGTGCGGTCGAGTTGATGCGCCGCCGCTGTCGCGATGACCCCCGTGTCGTAGTAATAGTCTGCGTCGCGCAAAACGCCGTGCACGACGATGATCGCGCGCGCAGCCTCGGCATTCCCATCGAGCGAACCGTTGCTGAAGTACGGCGCGTAACCGTCGCCGCGCGGAGTTCGAACCAAGAAGAAGCGGTTGGCAAGTTTCCCAAAGGCATCCGGTTGGGGTGTCGTCGTGACCGGCACCGGCACGGAAAGCGTACTTGCAAGTAGGAGGAGTAATGCGCGTACGAACACGGGTCGTCAGATTCTCGGCGCGACTGCCGCACCCTCGGAGGCGAGCCGGCAAGGTCTTGGCCGGTGAAGAGGTCGCCTTTGTGGCGAATCGAAGTGCGCCTGGATCACAACGTCGTTGAGGCCGCTGCCGTGAACGCTCCGAGCGAGCCGCATTTCGTCGGTCGGAGTGGTGACGTCGCGTTCGTTCGAGAGAAGTTGCACGAGGCATCGATGCGATCCGGCTTCGCATTGTTCATCGGCGGCGAGAGCGGAATTGGAAAGTCGCGCTTTTTGAGGCAATGCGTCGATTTGGAACGAGACGCTTCGAATATCGTAACGCTTTCGATCGATTGCGGAGCCCTGCACCCAGTTGGTCTCAACGAGGCGTCGCTGTTAAGAACCGCCGAGCCACCGATTGCTAAGCGCAAGGTTGTCGTATTCGTGCTGGACGATTTGCATTTGTTGGACGCACCGGATCTCGGCGTAGTCGATCGGCTCGTCGCATCGTCGCAGAAAACGGGCGTCGCCCTGATCGCTACGTTTCTTGAAGGCGCACCGAGTCCGGCGCTCGCCGTGCCGATGGCGCGCTGGATTGCGCGAGGGTGCTTCAAGCGCACTTTGCCGCCTTTAGACAGTCCGTCGGCGCATGTGCTGGCACGCAGCGTGGCAGCCGCGCGGCCTGACGCACTCGAATCGAGGACTCTCGACAGCATCGTTCGGGCCTCCTCCGGTAATCCGCGTACCGTGATCGAACTCGTGGAGCACGCCGCCGGTTCCGCGTTATCCCCGTTGCCGGTACCGGCGCTCGTCTCTGCGGTCGTGGCCACGCTTCGGGGCACGCTGCCGCGAACGCAGATGGCCGTTCTTACAACCGCCGCATTGATTGGAATGCGCTTTAGTGAAGCGTGGCTCACCAAACTCAGCCATTCGGGTAGCGCCGTTGCGGAAGCGTTGCAAGCCGCAGTTGACACCGGTATCGTCGCCGAGGAACCTCTTGAGGCGGGCTTCTTCGCTTTTCGGAACGAGGCGTATCGAGAGGCGCTTGTGAGATTGCTTCTCTCCTTAAAACGGCGGGTATTGCACGAGCGCATCGCACGAATGCTCGATGAGATAGGTCCGCCCTACGGTGACGATGCACTCGCGGTCGAGCATTGGAGCAAGTCCGGCCGGGCGCATGAATTGCGAGAAGACCTCGCGCGCACGGGACGTCGTTTGGAACTCGAAGGGAAGCATGCGTCGGCGATTGCGATGTACGAACGCGCGCTCAAGCAAACGGAAACCGGCGACGACGAGTGGGTTGCGCTAAGTTACGAACTTGCGGGTTGCTACGAAATGGCGTGCGACTACACGGGGGCAATCTCGATACGCGAAGCGCTCGCGAATCCTCTCGACGAGCGACGCGACGCTACGCGCACGCACGCAAACATGGAACGCTTGCTCTATGACTATATCTACGATGGGCGCGTGACGGAGGCAATGGAGGCCGCGGAGCGTATCATCGTTGACGGCACCATCGAGCTTTCCGAGGCTGGAGTCAGCGCGATATTGATTCTGTCGGTCTTATTGCATCAGACGTGCCGCGGCGAAGATGCGCTTCGCTTGTTCGCGCGCGTGTCGTTCGAGGCGATCCCGCAGCCGGCCAATCGAGCGCGCTATCTGCGCACCCGCGGCCTTCTCCGGCGCTCCCGTCCCGTTAAAGAGACCCTGGCCGACTATGAGCGATCGACGGCAATTGCATTGGAGAACGGGCTCCACGTCATGGCGGCCTCTACCTGTGTCGAGGGAGCGGTGGCAGGATGCGAGCTGGGCGAGATGGCGGTTGCCAGACATTTCCTCGAGCAAGCCGCCGAGCAAAGCGGTGTTGAGCCGGGCGAGCGTCTCGGCATCGTGGTAGACCTGGTCGGCATGCTGGTCGCGCTGCTCGAGGGCGACCTCGCGAACGCTCGGAAATCGCTGGATGCTCTGGTAGCTCGTCGCGGAATCGGGAAACTTGGTGAGGAGGCTCTGGCGGCTCTTGGCGTCTTTCTTGCAGTGCGCGTGGGCGACTTGGCATTGGTCGATGCACTGTTCCGGCCAGTGCTGCTCTGGGAGGCGATCGAGGCGCGGGCTGGCGACCGTTGCGGTGAGCTTTTTTGGGGCTTTGCCGACGTGATGGTGGCGCGCGGCATGAGTAAGGAGCTTTCCGAAGCACTCGAGGCGTGCGTCGTGCGCGAAGGGCTCGGCGATTCGCTCATGTCGGTTCAGCTTTGCGCCGCACAATACGGTTCGCCCGAAGTTGTGCGCGTCGCTCGAAAGCAGGTTCGCAGTCGCGAGGGCGTCGAGGCTTCAACCGTCGCGCGTGCTACGCTCGCAATGTTCGATGCATTCGTCGGCCGGCGCACCGGAGCGAGGCCCGGGACCATCGCGTCTGCGCGGAGAGCGGCAGCGCTGTATCGGGAGATTGGATGGCCACTCTACGAAGCTCGCGCGCTCGAGATCGCCGGCGACGTTGAGAAGGCACGACGCACGTACCTTCAATGCGGAGCGCAGGGCGACGTCAGGCGAATGCGCCGGCAGGCAACGCGTAAGGCGCGCCGCGCCCCGTTCGCTGCGCCGCTCACGCGCAGGGAAGTCGACGTTGCATCGTTGCTGACGAAGGACCGTTCCAATAAGGAAATAGCCGACGTGTTGCGCCTAAGCGAGCGAACTGTGCATCACCATGTCGAGGCGATCCTCGGCAAACTCGGGATTCGTTCGAGGCGGCAGGTCAATCAAGCGATGTTATCGCGTGCCAGGGGCCACGTTTCGGGGTAGGTAGGCAATTTGCCCATGAGCCCTCGCCGGGAAAGTCCTTAGATAGGTAGATGTTGCTGCCAGTCTATCTCCAGGGAGAGCTTACATGCCCTTTTCGAGTCCCTTCTCGGTTCGGTATGCGTTGGGCGTCACCGGAGTCGCTGCCATCCTTGCCGCCTGTAACGCGGGGAGCTCGTTGCTGCCCGGTTCCGCCACCGGCGCAACCGCGTCCTGGATGTCGCCTGACAGTAAGGGCGCTTCTCTGCTTGCATATATCTCGGACGCTGAATTCAACGAAATTTTTATTTACTCATACCGGCGAGGTGCCTATCAGAAAATCAAGTTGGAAGGAGAAATCAAGGGGCTTGACTCGCCTGAAGGCGAGTGCGTTCAAAACAATACGGTTTGGGTCACCAACACCGGAAAGCGAGAGCTGCTCGAGTACGCCTTCGGCAAGTCGAAACCGATCGCAAGGATCCGTGACGCGTTCGAGTTGCCGGGCGACTGCACCGTCGACCCGACGACGGGGAAGATCGCGGCAACGATTCTCAACACGCCAAATTTCAAAAATGGCAGCGTTAGCGTTTGGAAAACCCCTACGTCCACACCGACAAAATACTTCGTTAAGGGTATGGGAAGCGTCTATTCTGGCAGCTACGATAACAAAGGCGACCTCTTCGTAGACGGCACGGTTCACGTCGACGGCAGCGGCGGCGTCGTATTCGCCGAGCTTCCTAAGGGCGCGACGAAGTTCCACATAATCTCGGTTTCCGGCACGACGTTCAACTTCCCCGGTGGCATTCAGTGGGATGGAAAGCAGGTCGTGTTCTGCGATCAACTCGGTTCAGCCAATAGTTCGGTATGTTATCAGGTCAGCGTGAGCGGAACGAGGGCGAAGGTCATCGGCACCACGCAGCTTAGCGCGGCGTTTGACGCCGTTCACCCGATCATTCCCACGAGCAAGCTTCTCATCGCACCGGATGTTTCCAATAAGAACGTTCAGTTCTACGCCTACCCAAAGGGCGGGAAGCCGATCACGACCATCACCAATGCCGGATTCGGGGAACCGATCGGCGCGGCCGTCATCACGCAAAATTAGCGATCCTTGCCTTACCCCAGGAACAGGTCGCATATCAAAGCGGGACATTTGTTCGAAACTTTGCACGGATCGAGGCGGGGCAGGTCGATGTCCGGGCGTCTACTCTCCACGCGATCGCCAATGTGCTTAATACGAGCGCGGCCAGATTACTTGAAAGTTCAGATCGCCTCGCGGTTGCGAAAAAGGCGAAACCCTAAATGTTGTCTCGCTGCGACGCGGAGGTAAGCCTTACTGACTGAGATCGCGGTGCTTGAAAGTAACGAAATCCTCTCACACCCCGAAATGTGTGCGCGGGAAGGCGTCGACTTGCAGCGCGGAATGCCGCTAAAGGTTTGAGAGCCCTGCGACTTCGCGATCGTTCCGCCGCCACCACAGCCGCTCGTGCTGATATACAGAACGGCGGCCTCCGGGTCTGTGTTAGTGCAACGCCGGTGTAGGGGACGGACGTCGATCGTAGCTTGGCTTGCGAGAACACGCCCCCGATCGTCGCGCGATTCTTTTTGCCGGCGCTAATTCCGCCAGCGCGTCGGCCGGCTTTCGACCGGAATTAGCCGATATTATGAAGCCGGTAAATATTGCAATTGCGGCGAAGACGGATGCCTCGTCTACCATTAGCGCTGAGTATTCTCAAGATGCAATTGTCGTGGACGATCGGGGGCCGTTTGAATGGACGGGCGCCAACCACAAAGCCGCGAGCGTTCGAAGTTGCGCCGGCGAGCGTCCAGATTCGACAACACCCATGAAAATTAGCAGCCAAGTTTGGGCGGAAAACCTCCATCCGAACTAGTTTCAGGAGAAAAAGCAAGGCCCGCCACAAAAAGGCGGGCTTTCGCTAACCATTTCGTGGCGGCCCAACATCGACGGCTTCATGTTTATGCACGGCAAGGTTGACAAACACCGACTACCAGTGGTACTTGCAGTTTTTCAATGACGCCACCATCGAAGTTGTAACTTCGACGACATTTTACCTCAGTGAGGGAAACCTGTTCCACCCTGCATGGGTTGAGTCGGACTTGTTCCAGGCGTATGCCTTTG
>DASRSM010000244.1:0-9666 GCA_035656415.1 Vulcanimicrobiaceae bacterium
GATCGAACGCGGAGACGACGCCCACCGTCACCGTTTGCTGGAGCTGCAGAGGTTCGCCGATAGCGATCGCCCACTGGCCCGCTTCTAGCCGGTCCGAATCGGCCAACTGAAGCGGCGGCGGCAGCTTCTTGTAGTTGTCGACCTTGATGATTGCGACGTCCGCGCCGACGTTGGCCGCGACGACGTGCGCCGGCACTTTATCGCCGTTAGCAAAGACGACGGTTAGGTTCGTGATCTTCGAGTTGGGTTGTTCGGGCGGCTGAACGACGTGCGCGTTCGTAACGATGTCGCCTTGATCGTCGAGCACGAAGCCCGAGCCCGACGCTTCAGCCTTGTAGGGCTGTACGAAGCCGGGGCCTTGCTGTCCGAAAAACTGCTGGAAGAACGGATCCGCCGGAATGTACTGCTGGCCGTTGATCTGTTCGGTGATCGCCACTACCGAGCTCTTCGTCCGCTTTACGGCGCTGACGATCCGGTCTTGATCGCTGACCCCGGTCAACGGTGCCGACGCGAAGGCCGGCGGGGTTTGACCGGGTCCGGCGACCCCGCCGAAGTGCGAACCGGCATAGAGCATCATGACGAAGCTGCCGACGACTGCGCCGATAAGGCCCACGATCAGCGTGGGCAGCGTCCGATTCTTTAACATTGCGTTCTCAATCGTTCCCTTTGGGAAGTGTCTTGGCGGTTATCTACTCACGTAACGAATAAAAGTCACAGAACGCGCACAACCTGAGCTTAGGCTGAGCAAGCGGGCGCTGCCGTGTCGGCTACTACGAGGCCGTCGAGAAGGCGGATCGTACGGCGGGCGTTGGCCGCGATGCGCTCGTCGTGCGTCACCATAACGATTGTACGGCCGGAAGCGTGAAGTTTGGCGAAAAGCAGCATAATTTCTTCGCTCGTCTTGGAGTCGAGGTTGCCGGTGGGTTCGTCGGCCAGCAGGACGGCCGGGTCGTTGATCAGCGCCCGTGCGATCGCGACGCGCTGCTGCTGTCCGCCGGAGAGCTGCGTCGGCTGGTGGTGTCCGCGGTCGGCCAAACCGACCGCTTCGAGCGTGCGCTGCGCCAACTCGCGCCGTTTGCGTCCGGCGATACCGGCGTAAAAGAGCGGCAGCGCGACGTTGTTGATCGCGTCGGTACGCGCAAGCAGGTTGAATCCTTGGAAGACGAAGCCGAGCTTGCGTAAACGAATGTCCGCTAGCGCGTTGTCGTCGAGTTTCGAAACGTCGACGCCGTCGAGCACGTAGGTTCCCGACGTCGGGCGATCGAGGCATCCGATCAAATTCATCAACGTCGATTTGCCGGATCCCGACGGTCCCATTATCGCGACGTATTCGCCTTGCTCGACCGTAAAGGTGATACCGTGCAGCACGGGGACCTTGAGCGGCCCGTTTTCGTACGTCTTTCGAATGTCGCGCAGATCGATCGCGATCGCGTTCGCGCCGTCATTCATACCGTAAGGCCTCGATCGGATCTAGGGCGGCGGCGCGAAACGCAGGATACGTACCGAACGCCAGCGTGACGACTACCGCGAAACTCGCGGCGATCGCGATGGTTTGCGCCCACGGAACGCCGACGATCGTGCCGGTGACCTTGACGATCGCGACGTTATTGACCAGCGAGCCGATGCCGATGCCGATTGCCCAGCCGATCGCGCAGCCGGCGCCGCAAAGGATCAACGCTTCGATAAAAAACTGTGCGAGCACTTGCGAACGCCGCGCGCCGATAGCTTTGCGGACGCCGATCTCGCGCGTGCGCTCGGCGACCGAAACGAGCATGATGTTCATAATGCCGATTCCCGCAACCAGCAGTGAAACGGCGCCGATGAAAGCGACGATCAGCGTCATTGCGTTGAAGACTCCGTTGACTCCCTGAGCGAACTGAGATTTGTCATAGGACTGATACTGCAGGTCGGGCTTGCCGCGAAGCGAGCGCATCTCTTCGATGACGCCGGTTTCCGCCGCTCCGATTCGGCCGGGGTCGGTCGCGATGAACCGTGCGGCAAAAAACTTTCCGTTGCGGAGATAACGATCGTCGTAGGTGGTCCACGGGATCAGAACGTCGCCGCCAAACTGTCCGTTAATGAAGCCGCGGTTGGGCGCCGTGAGGACGCCGACGATCAGAAAGCGATTGGAGCCTACGTAGACGCTTTGCCCGGTCGGATCGCCGCCGCCGGGGAAAAGCCGGTCGTACGCCGCGTTAGTGATAACGCAGACGGGAGCCGAAGAGTCAACGTCTCGCTGGTCGATGTGCCGTCCGTAGAGCACCGGCAAATTGCTAAACGGGATCGCGCTTTCGCCGGAGATGAAGTAGCGCGCCGCGTGGTGCCCGTGTCGGACGACGTCGTTGACTCCGGCCAGCGGAATCGCGGCGGCGACGCCGTCCACGCTGCGCCGAATAGCGTCGAGGTCGCTGAGTTTGAACGACGCTTCGTCGGCATTGCGCTGCTGCGTGTTTGGGACGATGAAGAACGAGTTGTCGGACATCCCTCCCAGCAGGCCGTTGACGGCTCCCGCCATGCTCGCGCCCAGAACTTGAATCGAGATGACGGCGCCTACGCCGATAATCAGTCCGAGGATCGTCAACAGCGACCGAACCTTGTTGGCCAGAAGTACGTCGATCGCTTCACGGAAGTACATCTACGATCGCAGCGCCTCGATCGGGTCGAGCTTCGCCGCGCGTATCGCGGGATACGTTCCGAAGATCACCCCGACGCCGATCGAGAAACCTAACGCGATGCAGATAATCAGCAGATACGGAATGATCATGACGCCGATCTGCTTGCTCAGGAGCGAAACGGCTCCAACCGTAACCGTCAATCCCAGCAGCATGCCGATGCCTCCGCCGGCCAAAGCCAGGACGATCGCTTCCATGAGAAACTGTTCGACGATGTTTGCCCGATTGGCACCGATGGCTTTGCGAATGCCGATTTCGCGCGTGCGCTCCGTCACCGACACGAGCATGATATTCATGATTCCGATGCCGGCCACCACGAGCGCGACGCTGCCGATGGCGGAAAGCCCGGTCGCCACGATATTGAGGACGCCGTCGAAGGCGCCCACGAATCCGGCGCCATTTTGCAACTTGTACTCCGCACGCTCGCCGTGCACGTGTTGCAAGGCGGCGATTGCGGCGTTGCCGACGGCGTCGGCTTGCGTGGGATCCGAAGGATAGATCAGCAGAAGATCGACGTCTCCCGGTGCGAAGTCCTCATGAAAGGTCGTATACGGAAGGACGATGCCGTTTCCCACTAGTGAGTTCATGAACGAACCTTTGATGTCGGCGTACACGCCGAGGACCGCGCACCGCTCCCCCTTTACGCGCATGAACTTTCCGAGCGCCGGTTCGTCCCCGAAATACTTGCGAGCTAAGTCCGAAGTCATAACGCAAACTCGCGCCGCGTTGTCGACGTCGCTTGCATCGATCTTGCGGCCTTCGGCCATAACCAGCGAATCGGTATGATAGGGGCCGTCGCTCGAGACGCTTTCGTCGTCGTGCACGTTGCCGACCGAAACCTCGTAGGTTCGCTGCCAGTTCGGCAGGACGGCGGCCGCTCGATCTCCCAGCGCCGCTGCAACCGTTGCGGCGTCGCGGTACTGAATCGCCGCCTGCTGCGGATATTCTTGCGAGGGATCGACCGAGACAAAAACCGGGAGCTGGCCGAACGAGGAAAACGTACTGCTGATTCCGGTCGCCGCCGCGCGGCTGATACCGAAAACGGCGATGATCGACGCGCTGCCGATGATCATGCCGAGCATAGTGAGAATCGAGCGCGTTCGATTTCGCCAGATCGAGGCCAGCGCTTCGTCGAGATAGGCGAGTAAACGGCTCACGTGCCTGCCGGCGAAGGCAGCGGTGACGATGACGGCAGCGGCTTCACTTTCGAACCGTCTTTGATTTCTGCGTTTTTTTGCGCGACGATGACCGTTCCGGGCGACAGCCCCGACACGATCACCGTCTGCGTGTCGCCGGTTTTCCCGAGCGCGACCGAGCGCTTTTGGGCTACGCCGTTGGCCACGACCCAAACGTAGGGCTTGTTCTTTTCCTTGAACACGGCGTCGTTCGGAACGACGATCGAGTGCGGAATGTTGGACGTGAGAATGTCGACGTCCGCGCTCATGCCGTCGCGAAGATACGACGGATTTTGGTCGAGCGTGATCGTCGTGAGAACCTGCTTTGCCGTGCTCGACGCGTCGGTCGATTTGGTTGCGATCGGCGCGACGTCGGCGACGTGGCCGTCGATAGTGTGGCCAGGGAAGTCTTGACCGGTGATGCGAGCGGCCATTCCAATGTTGACGTTGATGATGTCTTGTTCGTCGACTTGCGCGCGTACGATGTAGCCGCGGCCTCCGGCAATCGTAAAGAGCGGCTGTCCTGCCGTCACCTGATCGCCCGGCTGCAGCGGCCGAAGCGGGTCGTTCGTCTGCGCCGTGACGCTTTGAATCTCGCCGTCGAACGGCGCGCGGACCTCGAGAAATCCCGCTTGCTGCTGATTTTGCGCGTTGAGGATGCGCGCTTTCTCCGCTGCGGCAACCGCCGCTTGCGTCGAACCGCCGTTGAATCCCGAAACCGCCCCGAGCTTTAACTGCTGTACGGCTTGATCGTAGGAAACTTGCGCTTGCTCGAGTTTTGCCTTGTCGGCGTCGAGCTGGTTGCGCGGAATGGCTTTGTTGTTGTAGAGCGTTACGTCGGCGTCGTAAACGCGTTTGGCTTCGTCGAGCGCGGATTTGTTCGTGTCGACCGCGGCTTGATAACCGACGCGGGCGTTCTGCTCTTGAACCTGTGCCGCGGTGACGTTGGCGCCGGCCGACGCCGCGTCGGCCGACGATCCCGCCGCCGCATAATCGATAGAGGGATTATAGATCGTTGCGAGGAGCTCCCCTTGGCTTACCTGGCTGCCCGCGCGCACCAGCATGCGCCCGATATTCCCCGAAACGAGAACCGGAATCGTCGCGGCGCGTTCGTGCATTACGACGCCGTTTTCGGGAAGCTTCACCGTAAACGGCGCGTACGAAAGCTTTTGCGTGCGAACTTCGATCGCTCCACTGCCCCGGCCGCGCCCGGCGAGCACCGCGATGACGACGAGGATGGCCAGTCCTCCGGCGACGATTAGCACGTTACGCGTTCGTTTGTTCATTATTTCAAATCCATTACGGCGGTGCGGGCGTCGTACGTGCCGAGCGACACGCGGAGTTTAACGATGGCGTCGACGTAGTTCACGCGGGCGTTGACGTAATCGTCGAGCGCTTGCTCAGCGGCGAGCTGAGCCTGAAGGACGTCGTAAATGGTCTTGACTCCGGCCTTGTATTGGAGCTGCGCGATGCGAGCCGATTCGGTTCCGTAATCGGACTCTTGTTTGGCGTAGGTGAGCTGCGACTGCGCGGTTTGCGCGGCACGATAACTCTGCCGAACGTCCAGCTCGGCTTGCAGCCGCGTCTGCGTAAAGGAGGTTTGCGCCGATGCAAGTTGAGTGTCGTCGTTGACGCGCTCGCTATGCCGCGCGTTGTAGTCGACGAGCGGCAGCGAAAACGTCGAAATGGCCTGCAGGGACCAGAAGCCCGGAGAACCGCGAGAAACGCCCGGACACGGCGATATCCCGTAGAAACGGCAAAGTTGTTCGTTCGAGAGCTGCTCCTGCACGGCGCTCGTCGGAGAGAACTGGTTGCCGATGCTGGCGGAAAGCGAAATCTGAGGGTAGAGCTCGACGTTCCAGCCGCGACGCGTGTAACGGTCCGCAAGCACGCCTTCGCGAGCCGCGGCGACGTCGGGACGATTCGCGTCGGCGATCGCGACGAGGCTATCGACGTTTCCTTTGGGAATCGGCGGCTGCGGTACGTCCTTGGGCACGTCGAACCGCGTGTTTAGCGGCGCGCCGATTTGCTGGGCGAGCGCTTCGCTCGCGTCTTCGACGGCGGCTTTGTCGGCTACGAGCGACGACTCGCTCTTCGCCGCCGACGTTTTGGCCTGAAGGACGTCGACGCCGGCTGCGACGCCGGCCTTTTCTTTTGCGACTGCTACGGCGACGAGAACGTTCTGCGCGTCGAGCGTGATCGTGTCGACGGCAACGATCGCCTGTTTCTGTACGATGCCGTAGAACGAGTTCGTCACCGACGAAGCGATTTGGTCCTCGGCGTTGGCGAGCGAGTTTCGCGCCTGTTCGGCCTGCGTGCGATTCGCGGCCAGCGTGAGAAACGCGAACCCGCCCGTCGTGAGGTTCCAGTTGTTGAATCCAACCGATGCGGTGTTTTGGCTGACGACGTTTTGCTGCGCCGCGCCGATCGCGGCGAACGTTCCTTGAAAATTCGCGCTCTTGGCCAAGAAGCTCTGAAGCGTGCCGTTCACGGTGGGCCACGCAACGCCGCTCTGCAGTGCGAGCGCGTGCTGCGCTTGCGTGAGCGCGGCGCGCTGCGAGGCGACCGTCGAGCTGTGGTCGATCGCGTATGCGACGGCGTCCGGAAGCGTCATCGTCGCGCTCGCCTTATCTGCCGCGAGCGCCGCCGCCGGGGCGAGCGTAAATGCCGCCGCAGCAAGGGCCGGCAGCGTCAAACGAAGCAACGCGGACATCATCTTATCGTGCGAACGCTACACCCAACAGCATGGGAAATGCATAGGAAACGATGGCCGTAGTCCAAGCCGGTCCGGAACCGACTTTCGCGGTGTAGCGCATCGCCATCGAAACCAGCACGACCGACCAAATGACGATGGGGTTGATAGTCGCTAGGAGAGCGAGCAAGTGTGGATCGCTGCCGGCTGGTGCGATCAGCGCGAGCGACGGCAGGGCGCGCTGCACCTCGGTTGCGGAGTTGAACGAATCCGGACCGCGCAGCACCACGACGACGGCGGCGACGACCTGGCCGATGCCGTAGAGGACGCAGATGTTCATCGAGGCGGCCCAGAGTTTGCCGAAGTTGGCTTGTCCTTTGCCGATCGCGTTGAAGATCGTCATGATGACGGCCTGCAATAAGACGAAGAACAACACTGCGATCGGCGCGAAGACGGAAAAATACGGGACGAAACTCGCGAACTTCGCGCGCTGCTCGGGTGACATTTGAGCGATCTGCGGATTCGTCAGCGCCTGCTTCGCAAAATCGCCGAGCATGCCGTGCTCGACCGCGGGAATCATGAAGTAATACGCCGCGACCGGCAGGACGACTGAGACGAGTAAAGCCCAACCCCACGTCGGCGAGATCGCGAGTCTCTCGAACGCCTCCTTCGGGGAAATTATCGTATCCACGAGCGTCGTAAGCCCGTTGGATTGCTGCACCTCGGAAGAGTCGACGGCCATAGGGAGTCCTCGCTTTTCTCACTAAGCGCTGCCGAGCGTTATTAGCCCGCGGCGCGCCCGATTGTTTCACTTTGCCGAGAAATCAGCCTCCAAGCAATGGCTCAACGGTTCCTGGGGTCTCAAGTCCCATGGGAGACGGCGCAGAATCGCCGCTCGGACGCACGCAAGCCGCTCGTCGTGCAGCTCGTGGAGACGAAGCTGAATCAGGAACTTCGCCCGGCGCAGCGCCCGCTTCGAGAGCAGCTGGTCCATTTGCTCGGTCCGCGGCACAGCGGCAGGAGACGCCTGGGTCCGCGCCTTGGCGGGTGCCGTGCTGAAGGCGATGACGGCAACCAAAGGAAGAAGATCGATCATCGAGGTCCCTCCGGACCTCATTTCACGCAACGCATTCAAAAGAACAAGGCCCTTGACTAGTACCGATACTTTGATCGTCCCTGCGCCGCCCGACGTACCGTACGCGCGCGTGGTCCCGCTCGGGGGCTGCGGCGAGATCGGCCGCAATATGACCGTCATCGAGACGGCGGAAGACCTCGTGGTCGTCGACTGCGGTCTGATGTTTCCCGACGACGAGATGTACGGCGTCGACATCGTTATCAACGATTTCACCTACGTACGCGAGCGCGCGCACAAGCTGCGCGCCGTTTTGGTGACGCACGGTCACGAAGATCACATCGGCGGATTGCCGTATTTCATTCGCGAGTTTCCGTCGACGCCGATCGTCGGAACGCCGCTTTCGATCGCACTGATCAAAGCCAAATCGCGCGGCGAACAGAAACTGGGCGACGTCGAGTTCGTCCAAGTTCAACCGGGCGACCGCGTCACCTACGGCTCGATCGAAGCCGAGTTCGTGCACATCAATCATTCCGTTGCCGGCGCTTGCGCGCTGGCTATCCGAACGCCGGTCGGTACGGTTTTCCACACCGGCGACTTCAAGTTCGATCAAACGCCCATCGACGGCAAGCCGGCCGACTTCGCACGCATCGCGCGCATCGGCGACGAGGGCGTGTTATGCATGCTCTCCGATTCCACCAACGCGGAACGCCCGGGCCACACGCTGTCCGAACGCATGGTGGGCGAGGCCTTTACGGGCATTTTCTCGCGCGCCAAGGGGCGTATCGTCGTCGCGTCCTTCGCGTCGAACGTTCCGCGCATCCAGCAAGTCGTCGATCACGCCGTGCGTTTCAACCGTAAGGTCGCGTTCCTCGGACGCTCGATGCAGAACGTCGTTCACTTTTCCAGCGAGCTAGGATACTTGCGCATTCCGCCGGAGACGGTGGTAAAGATCGAGGAGATCGACGACCATCCGCCCGAGCGCGTCGTGGTAATGACGACCGGTTCGCAAGGCGAGCCGATGAGCGGTCTCGCGCGGATGTCGGTGCGCGACCACAGGAAGTTTCGCATCGTTCCCGGCGACACCGTCGTTATCAGCGCGACACCGATTCCCGGCAACGAAAAGAGCGTTTACAAAACGATCAACAATCTCTGCAAGCTCGGCGCGACGGTTATTCACGGCACCGACGGACGTTCGCACGTGTCCGGGCACGGCTCCCAAGAAGAGCTGCTGCTCATGCTCAACCTCGTGCGTCCGGAGTTTTTCGTTCCGGTTCACGGCGAGTACCGAATGTTGATGCAGCACGGGCGTCTTGCGGTGCAGACGGGCGTCGAATCCGGTAACGTGTTCGTCCTCGAAAACGGCGACGTCTTGGAGTTTACGCACGAGTACGGCGACAAGGTCGGCAAAACGTACGGCGGTCACGTCTTCGTCGACCGTTCGGGCGTCGGCAACGTCGGCGAAGCGGTGCTGCGCGACCGCAAGGCGCTTTCTAACGACGGCATCATGATGGTCGTCCTGGCGATCGATTCCGAAGAGGCGCGCGTAATTGCCGGGCCGGACCTCATTTCAAAGGGCGTTTTCTACCTGCCCGAATCCGACGGCGTACTCGACGACTTGCGCGCCGAGCTGCTGGCGAGCATAGCCGAGGTTTCCGTCGAAGGGATGCGCGACGTCAATACGGTCAAGGAACACATTCGTAACGGCCTCGCTCGCGCGATTCACAACCGCACGAAGCGCCGGCCGGTCGTCATTCCCGTCGTGATGGAAGTTTAGCCGATTCTCGTTGCGGTAAGCTTCGGGATCGCCGCCGCCGCGTTCTACGGATCGGCGGACTTTCTCGGCGGCTTTGCCGCGAAACGTGCGCCGATGCTCGCCGTGACGCTCATCGCGCAGAGCGTCGGCCTGTTATTACTGCTCTTCGTCGTGCCGTTTTACGGCGGTCATCCGCAACGATCGGAGCTGCTGTGGAGCGCGGCCGGCGGCGTGTTCGGCGGCATCGGCATCGCGCTGCTCTACCACGCACTGTCGATCGGGAAGATGGGCGTAGTCTC
>DASRSM010000245.1:0-18579 GCA_035656415.1 Vulcanimicrobiaceae bacterium
CACCGCGCCGAACGGCGCATCGGGAAAAAGCCGCAAGTCCAAGCCGCGGACGACGCGCGGCGCAGCGTCCAACGAAACGACCGCGACACGATCGACGTTCGCGAGGGCAACGTACGCTTGGTTCCCTCCGGGCGCAAACACGATCGATCCCGGCGCGGCGCCGCCCACGATCTGCGTGCCGTCGGGGGCCGGATCCATGCGAACCACCGCGGGATCGCCGGCCACGTCGCCGCTGCCTGCAAGGTCGATTACCGAAACCGCGGACGACCGTTGTGCGTCGAAAGGCGGCGCCGTAAACTGGGGCTCTTTCGCGGGCTGCTGGAGCGGGTGGTAAGCAGCCAGGCCAGCCGCGCTGGCTAGGATGTGACTTCCGTTGGCCGCGACGTCGAACGGTGCGTTCCCGCCCGGGAGGGTGCGCACGGAAGCGCGAGCGTTCAAGTCGACGACGTCAATGGCACCGCCGAGGTTATCGGCGACGTAGGCGTACCGCCCGTTCGGCTCGACCGCGATTCCGGCGGGGAAGGCATGGCCAAGGGCGTTGGGCGGCAGTGCGATCGGCTGGCCATCCGGGGTCAGCTGGCCGCCCGACTCGAGACGGAAGACGTCGAGGGCCCCCGCACCTCCGTCTGAGGCCAGGACCAGGGTTTGCCCGGGGCTGCGGGGGTCGCGCACCGCGGCGACGCCCATGAAGAACGTGCCTTGGCTGCGATACACGCTGACGAGGCCCATGGTCTGCGCGTCGACAACGGCCAGCGAATACCCGATAGCCGGCGGAGGCTCGGTATTCGGAATAGGAAGGCCGCCCGTGCGGTCGTCGCCGTTGGTCACCACTACGTAGCGCCCGTCGGGCGACAGGGTCATTCCGAGCGGGGTCGTACCGACGAAGACGCTCGCTCCGCTAGGCGCCGCTATACGTCCGTTGGGAAGAATCGCGTTGGTAGGATGAACGTTGTCGGCCCCGGCCGGGCGGTCACCGGCCGGGGCGCTATACGTAATTAAAGGAGCCGATTTATGGGCCGCGCCCAACAAAACGGCGGCCATCGCGGCCGCTGCGAATGATCTAAACGACACGGGAGGTAAGGCATTACGAATGCGACCCGCGGGTACCCTGCTGATGAATCGTAAAGGTACGCTCGCATGCTAGGAAATCCGGCACGTATTGAAGCGGTCGCCACCGTCGTACCGGCGCACGCGCTCGATCAAAACGACGTCGTACGCCGCGTGCAACTCGTGCTCGGACCGCGATCGAACGAAATCGTGCGATTACTTCCGTTGTTCGGCAACGCCGGCATCGAACGTCGCTATTCGTGCGTTCCGATGGAATGGTACGAAACCGTGCACGACTGGCCGGAACGCAATCGCATCTACCTGGACTCGGCGATCGACTTGCTCGCACGGGCTACGCAGTCCGCCTTAGCGCAGGCCGGCAGAGACCCCGAAGAGATCGACGCCATCGTCGCCGTTTCGACGACGGGGATCGCTACGCCGAGCTTGGACGCGCTGCTGATGGAACGCATGGGATTGCGCCGCACCATTACGCGCTTACCAATTTTCGGGTTGGGCTGCGGCGGCGGAACGATCGGTTTAGCGCGCGCCGCTACGATGGCGCGCAGTCATCCCGGCTCGCTCGTGCTGCTGCTCGTCGTCGAGCTGTGCGCGCTCTGTTTCCGGCGCGACGATTTTTCGAAGAGCAACATCGTTGCGACGGCGTTGTTCGGCGACGGCGCCGCCGCCGCGCTGCTAAGTTCCGAATCGCAGGGGCCTGCGATCGTCGGTGACGGCGAATACACGTGGCCGGAAAGTCTCGACGTCATGGGATGGGACGTCACGCCCGAAGGTTTCAAAGCGATCTTCTCGCGCGACATTCCGGATCTCGTCACCAACGAGCTGCACGACGTCGCAGTCGCCTTTTTGGCCGATCGCGGCTTGACGCTGAGCGACGTCGATCGCTTCATTTGTCATCCGGGCGGCGCGAAGGTTCTCGATGCGCTCGAGAGCGCGTACGAGCTTTCACCCGGAACGCTCACGGAATCGCGCGACGTACTGCGCGACTACGGAAACATGTCGGCGGCCACGGTGATGTTCGTCCTCGAACGCGCGCTCAACAACGGTGCGTCGCACTGGAATCGCGCGTTGGTCAGCGCGCTCGGCCCCGGGTTCACCGCCGGCTTCACCCTGCTCGAAAACTCCGTCAATGGGTCATCCTGAGCGCAGCGAGCGTTAAGCCTGCGAAGTCGAAGGACAGATGATACCTTGGCTCTGGGTCCTTCTCGTGCTCGTCGCTTTACAGCGCGTCATCGAGCTGATCTATGCGCAACGGAACACACAGCGGTTGCTCGACGCGGGCGGCGCTGAAGTGGGCGCGTCGCACTATCCGCTGGTCGTGCTGCTGCACGCGGCCTGGCTGATCGCCATGGCGGTCGTCATCCCGCCCTACGCCGTGCCGAACTGGTGGCTAGTCGGCCTCTACGCTTTGCTGCAGCCGCTGCGTATTTGGACGATCGCGACGCTCGGCCCCTATTGGACGACGCGTGTCATCACCATTCCGAACGCACCGCTGATCCGCGCCGGTCCCTATCGATTCTTCCGCCACCCGAACTACGTCGTGGTCTGCGCGGAGATCGCGATTCTGCCGCTTGCGTTCGGCGCGTATGAGATCGCCGTCATCTTCTCGATTTTCAACGCCGCGCTGCTCTCGTATCGCATCCGCCTCGAAGAGCGCACTCTGGCAGCACGGCGCAATATTTCCGCCTCATGAAAGAACCGGACGAAACGTTTTGGACGCGACTCAACGCCTATTTGCGTT
This sequence comes from Vulcanimicrobiaceae bacterium, assembly GCA_035656415.1. GTDB lineage: Bacteria > Vulcanimicrobiota > Vulcanimicrobiia > Vulcanimicrobiales > Vulcanimicrobiaceae > JAFAHZ01. The sequence continues at coordinate 2,807 of DASRSM010000245.1, forward strand.
TCGAAAGGCGTCGCGCGCGGTCGGTGCCGGTTATGCTGTTGTTGGCTTTTGGAGGCGTGGGCCGGCTCAGGATGACGAGGTGAGTTTGGACAGAGCGCGGCCCAGGCGCGTGACGCCTTCGCGCGCTTCTTCGATGCGCAAGTGTCCGAACGACAAACGGATCGCGGGCGGCCCGGTACGCGTCGGATAGAACGGCTCGGCCGGCATGACGAGCACGCCCTCGCGCGCGCACGCGTCGAACGCCGCTTGCGTCGACAAGCGCGCCGGCAGCGGCACCCACACGTTGACGCCCGCCGAGGGCGACCGAACGTGCGCCCACGGAATCGCTTCGCTCAACGCGTCGATGAACGCCTCGCGACGTTCGCGGTAGAGGGCGCGCGACGAGCGCAGATGACGCGCGTATGCCGGGCCGTCCATAAAGCGCCACAACGCACGCTGCGTCAGCGTCGAAGTGAAAACGTCGGCGCGCGCCTTGGCGACCTCGAGCGCTTCGGCGATGCTGCCTTTTGCGTACAGATAGCCGATGCGCAACGCCGGAAAAATCGATTTCGACAGGCTTTCCATCATGATGACGCGACCGTCGGTATCGTGCGACGCCAGCGGCGGCGGCGCAGCCGCGTCGTACGTTTGCTCCCATCCCGTTTGATCTTCCAAAACCACAACGTCGTACCGGCGCGCAAGCGCGACGATTTGTTTTGCCCGGCGCGCCGGAAGCACTGCGCCGGTCGGGTTCTGCGCGATCGGATTGACGTAAAGGAGCCGCGGGCGGTATTCGGCAAAGACGCGCTCGACGTCGTCGGTCCGCACGCCGTCGTCGTCACCGCGCACTTCAACGTAGGTGACGCCGCGCGCGTCGAAGACGCCCAGCGTTCCCGAATAGGTCGGGCTTTCGCTCGCAACTACGGCACGCTCGTCGAGCAGGACGGTGGCAACGATGTCGGCGGCTTGCTGCGCACCGGAACACACGATGACGTCGCTGGCTTCGGCGTTGCAGCCGCGGCGGCTCAAGATGCCCGCGAGCGTTTCGCACAGGTCGCGATCGCCGGTCGACGAGCGGTATTGCATCAGCTCGGGTGGATCGTCGAGCAGCGTGCGGTGAAACGCTCGCCCGAAGTCGTGCAGCGGAAACGTTTCCGGTGCCGGATGTCCGGTTGCGAAGTTGATAACGCCGGGCGTCGTCGCACGCGTGAGCTGCTCGGTGACGCCTTCGAGCCGGGCGGCCCGAGCGAACCGGCCGGCATCGGGCTCCCATCGGCGAGCGAACGGCGTTTGCAAATCGGCGGGCGGTGCGACGAACGTGCCTTTCCCGACGCGCGAGACGACGCGTCCGCGCGCGGAAAGCAGTTCGTACGCTTGCGATACCGTCACGAGCGCGCACTGAAGGGAGCTTGCGAGCTCGCGCATTGCGGGAAGGCGTTCGCCGGGCTTTACTCGCTCGTTCTCGATGGCTTCGACGAGCTGATCGGCCAGCTGGACGTATAGCGGTCTCGGATCGTTGGGCTCTAGCCGCAGCGAATCCAAGACGCCGGAGACTTCACTTCTTGTCGAGGCGATAACCGATACCACGCACGCTCGCAATTTCGAGCGGCGCGTCGACCTCTGCCAGTTTTTTCCGCAAGGCGGCGACGTGGACGTCGACGACGCGCGTCGGAACGCCGGATGTGTCGTTCCACACGTGCTCGAGAATCTGCGCGCGAGTCAGCAACCGCCCTTCGGCTTCACCCAAGAACCACAGCAGCCGGAACTCCAACGCGGTCAGCGTGATGTTGGTGCCGTTGTTGATGAGCGTGTGAAAATCGCGATCGAGCTGCGCGGTGCCGAGCGCGAGCATGTTGCCGGGCGTGGGTCGCGTTACGTTCTTTTCGCGACGGCGCAAGAACGACGCGACGCGTGCGACGAGTTCGTTACCCGAAAACGGTTTGGTGATGTAGTCGTCGGCGCCGAGTCCTAAGCCCAGCAAAATATCCTGCTCGCGGGAATGACCGCTTACCATTAGGATGAACGCATTGTTTGAGTTCGAGAGCGACGTGCAGACGTCGAGTCCCGAAATATCGGGGAGCCCTACGTCTAAAACGACGACGTCGGGCTTGTACGATTCGGCGAGTTCTAGGCCTTCGGCACCGGTGCCGGTGACCCTAAGTTCGTAACCCGCACGCTCGAGCACCGTCTGCTCGAGACGAGCGACGTCCTCGTCGTCTTCGATAACCAGAATCCGCGCCAGAGCCATGCCCCGTCTTTTTCCAGCGTCCGGCTAGTTCCCGCTGATGGTCATTTCCGCTACGCGGAAGGACGGCGAAGCCACGGGCGAGTCGAAGCGCAGATCGTCGGCGACCGCATCGATCCCGGCGAGAATTTGACCGTACGTTCCGGCAATCGTGAACTCGTCGACCGGGTACGCGACTTCCCCGTTCTCGATGAACAGGCCGCGAGCACCCCGGCTATACGTCCCCGACGCATGCTCGGTCGCAAACCCGATCGTGTCGAGCACGAGTACCCCCCGTTTGGTTCCTGCGATCAGTTGGGCGAGGCTCTCCGCTCCCCGTTCCAGATAGAAGTTGTTGGTGCCGATGCCGTTGCCGGTCGAGTTGCCGGTGCTCGCAGAGCCGAGCTTACGCGCATAGTACGTATCGAAGAGAAACGTTCGCAGCGCGCCCCGATCGAACACCAGCGTTCGTTGCGTAGCGACGCCCTCGCCGTCGAACGGCGAGCTGCCAAGCTTGCCGTGCATGCGTCCGTCGTCGACGATCGTGACCCGTTCGCTGCCGACTGCGTCGCCGATGCGATCGACGAGCCAAGAGTTCCCTACGGCGACGTTGGCTGCCGAGACCGCGGCGAAGACGTCTTCGAGCACGCTAGCGGCAACCTCACGTTCGAAGATCACGGTATACGCGCCGGTCGGAGGTTTTCGTGCACCGAACAGCGCGGTCACGCGCTCGGCGGCTGCGCGCGCAACGGCGTCGAGCGATTCCAGCTCGTCGACGTGACGCGCTGCAGTTCCGTAGTGCGCCGTTCGCTTGAGGTCGCCGTCGTGCGCCACCGGTCCCGTCGACCGCGACGCTCGCGTAGACGTGTATGCACCGGCAAAGCCGGCCGAGTTCGCAATCGCCGTAATTGACACGACGTCGTTATAGTGCGAGCCGCTGGAATTGACGATACGCGCGTCGCAGCGACGGACGAGTTGTTCCAGTTCCAGCGCTTCGTCGACGCGCCCGTCGCCGGCACGCTGAGCGATCGACGGATCGAAGAGCGCGAGGTCCGGTGCGTCGCCCGAAAATCGTTCCGGAAGGCCGGCAAAACGATCGACCGCAACGACTTCGGCTTGTTCGACCGCGCGTGCGAGCGCTGCACGCATGCCGTCGTCGGAAAGATCCGACGTTGCCAACGCGGCTTTTCGTCCGCCGGTAAAGATGCGCGCGCCGAGCGTCCTTCCCGTCGATTGTTCGAGCTTGGAAATCGTGACGTCGCGCGCTTCGACGTGAAAACGTCTCGACACGGAAACGGTGGCCTCGACTTCGTCTGCACCGGCCGCGCGAGCGAACTCGACGGCTCGCTGTGCCAGCTCGACCGCTTGAGCTTCATCCACGCACGGTCCCACCCACGGTAATCGAGGAAATCTTCACCGTCGGCATACCGACGCCGACCGGAACGTACTGGCCGCCTTTTCCGCACGTGTAATGGCGGCGCGCCAAGCGGCTGTCGTTCGCGACCGCGACTACTTTCGTCATCGCATCGGGTCCGTTGCCGACGATCGTCGCGTTTTTCAACGGCGCGGTGATCTTGCCGTCTTCAACGAGATAGCCTTCACCGACCATGAAAACGAAGTCGCCCTTGCTGATCTCGACCTGCCCGCCCGAGAACGACTTTGCGAAGATCCCGCGCTTGGTCGATCTGACGATGTCGTCGACAGCGAACTGCCCGTCGGGCATATAGGTGTTGCACATGCGCGGCTGCGGCGGGAAACGAAACGATTGGCGGCGGCCGCTACCAGTCGACGCAGCGCCCATCAAGCGAGCGTTGAGAACGTCTTGCATGTAACCACGCAATATGCCGTTCTCCACCAAAACCTTATGCTGACCCGGAACCCCTTCGTCGTCGACGTTGAGGCTGCCGCGCTCTTCGGCCAAGTTTCCGTCGTCGTAAATCGTCACCAGCTCGCTCGCGACGCGCTCGCCGACGCGACCGCTATACAACGACGTACCGCGCCGGTTGAAATCGCTTTCGAGGCCGTGACCCACCGCCTCGTGCAGCAACACGCCGCCGCCGCCCGCGCCCACGATCATTTCCATTTCGCCCGCCGGCGCAGGCCGCGCTTCCACGTTTACCGCGGCGATGCGCGCCGCATCGGAGGCGAGTTCTTCGGGCGAGTGCGCGTTGAAGTATGCGATCGACGTTCGTCCGCCGTCGCCGGCATATCCCGAGCCGCGTTCTTTGCCGTCGCTCGCGACGACTTGAACGCCGAGCGTAATCATGGGGCGGCGATCGTAGACGAAAACTCCGTCGCTCGTAGCAATCCAGACTTCTTGAAGCTCGTCGGTGAGATGCGCGTTGACCGCTACGACGCGCGGATCGAACTTGCGGGCGGCAACGTCGGCACGCTCCAGCAGCGCGACGTACTGTCCCTGCGCGACCCCGTTCGCTTTCGCTGCGTCGTAGAGCGACGAGCGCGGCGACGATGCGTTCGACGGCAGCGTTTCGCGCGCTCCGCCTTCGCCCGATGTTCGCGCGATTAGCGACGCCGCATCGGCTGCTTCTAATAACGCTTCGAGGCTCAAATCGTCGGAATACGCATAGCCGGCCGACTCTCCGGTGACGACGCGGATCCCGACGCCTAACGCGACGCCGATCGAGCCGTCGTGAATTTGGCCGTCTTGGAGCCGGTATGCGAGCGAACCCCGACGCTCGCAGAAGACGTCGGCTAGCTCGCCCCCACGGCGCAGCGCCCGGTTGAGAATCTGCGACAAAACCGATTCATCGAGCATTTCGCACTCTATCTTCCCGCCATCGAAAGAACCCTGTTAGAGATCGACAATCCGGTTGATTGCACGAACGATTGCCGCGTCGGGATCGCCGGGCGAGCCGTTGATCGAAAACGCGAATACGACCCGCCCGTGGTGCAAAGTATTCACGTAGCCGGCCAGCGACGCGACGCCGGTGATGTGGCCGCTCTTGGCCCGCACGCGCCCCAATGCAGTCGTAAAATCGTACTCTTTGAGCGTTCCCTGCCGGCCGCCCAGCGGCAACAGCAAGTAGAGCGAACGATCGCCGCCGCGCAGCTCGGCATCGCTCAGAACGCGCGCGAGGGTGATCGCCGCGATGCGATCGTCCGGCGCTAAGCCGCTTCCGTCGTTCAAACGGAGACCCGGCGTCGGGATCCCGCGCTCGCTCAAGTAACGCAGTTCCGTTGCGACACCGGACTGGTCGGTCGCGATGCCGGTGCGTTCGCGCCCGACTGCGCGCAGCAGCTGTTCGGCGTAGTGATTGTCCGACAAGAAAAGCATGTGCGCTTCGAGCGTGCGCAACGATGCCGAACGGTGGTCCCAGAGAACGATCGTATCGAGCGGCGCCTGTTGCACCGCCGCCGGAGCTGCTGTCGAAATGCCGCGATCGCTCAACAGCCTCTGCAAAACCGCGCCGGCATACTGCGGAACGCCTTTGATCGGCAGCCAATACTTTTCCTTATCGCCGGCTGCGATCGTCCCGCTCACCGAAAACGTGTTCGGCGTTCCCTGCGGAGCGATCGTAACGTCACCATCGGAACTCGTCGTTCGAATCTCTCCGCGCAACGTGACGGCGTCGCTCGCCGGATTGATGCGGACGGTGGCGAGCTCGCCCGGCGACGTTCCCGTTACGTCGAACTCGACGGTATCGCCGTCAATCGACACCGCGCTGATCGGCGCCGCGTAATCTTCTTCGCTATCGGACGGGTCCCAATGCGGATTCAGCTCCGGACCGTGCATCGCATCGGCATCGACCGCTACGCGTCCGCCGACGCGGCGCAACCCCGCGCGCGCCAGCACGCCGACGCCGCCGGCCAAATCCGTACTCGTAAACGACGGATCGCCCGATCCGACGAGCCAGAGATTTCCGTCGATGGTTCCATCCGTACCGATCGATCGCGGCGAGGCCATAATGGTATGAAACCGGCGATCCGGTCCCAGCTGGTCCAGTGCGACCGCCGCAACGATCAACTTCAATACGCTCGCGGGCGTAATCCAATCGCTCGCACGATTGTCGTACACCGTTCGCCCATCCGCGGAAAGCACGGCCATGCTCCACCGGTCCGCACCGTCGATCGCCGGCGCAAAGGCCGAATTCAAATCTTTGGCAAGCTTCGTGCGATCCGCGTTCGTCCACGGCGCCGGCGACGGAGTTGCAGCAACCTGTGGCAGGATCGCGACGGTGGGCGCGCCGTGCGGAGTGGCCGTTCCCGAGGGAGAATGCGAGGAGCGAACGGCAAAAACGACGCCGACGGCTACCGCAATGAAGAACGCTATCGCAACGACGCGGCTCTTACGTCCGCGAGAGCGCCTCGATCTTCTCCTGTAGTTTCCGCTGCTCTTCACGTAACCCGTCGATATCGGTGCGCATTGCCGTGACTTGCGCCGGCACTTTCACACCTTCGCGAATGCGTATTGCCGCCTCGGCGGCATCGCGGCGCACGCGACCGTCGAACGCCGTTTGACTCAAGCGATCGAGCGCCGGAAGCAGCCGCGCGTCGCCGAGCGATTCGGCTGCGGCGACCGCGCCGAGCTGCACCAAGAACATGCGATCGTCGAGAAGTTCTTCGAGCGCTTCGACCGCGTGCGTGCGTTCGGACTCGACCAGTTCGCCGATGCGCCCGACGGCCCAAACCGCGGCGCGGCGGATGCCCTCGTCGCGATCGTCGGCTGCCGCGTCGCGAACCAGCGACATCGCGCGCGCGTCGGCAGACTCGGCGAGTCCACGAACTGCGCCGGCCTCGACCGTACCGTTCCAGGTCGTCTCCTTGACTGCTTTAGCGAGAACGTCGAACGCGCGCGAGTCGCGCGTTTTACCGAGTGCGGTGAGCGCCGCAGCTCGCACGAAATACGACGGATCGTTCTGCGCCGGCCCGATGAGTACCGACGCCGCATCGGCTTGCCGGAAATTACCCAGCGCGGCCGCCGCAGCTCGCCGGACTTTTGGATGTTCGTGCGAAACCGCCTCGACGAGCAGTTCGCGCGCCCAGGGCGCGTGCGTTTGTCCGATCGCGCTCGCCGCCTGCACGAGGACTCCCCAGAACGTATCGCCTGCAAAAGCCTCGCGCAACGCGTCGCGCGCGCCCGGCGATCCGTCCTTCGCAAGCTCGCGTGCGGCCCGGATGCGTGCGACGACGTCGCTCTCGTTGCGCATGATGGCTGCGGCTATATCGGTGCCGAGTTTAAACTGCGCGCTGCACAACACGAACGCGCCGGGATCGAACCGCACGAACTTCGGCTCGAAATCGAGCGGAACGGTGATGGTCTCGTGCGCCCGTTCGATCGTCGCGCGAATTCGGCGTTCGCTCTGGCCGGCGAACGCGACGTCGACGTCGAAGCGAAATGCCGGATGCTCGTCGTCGATGGCCTGCTTCTGATCGACGGTCAAGGTTGCCGCCTTGCGGGTCGCATCCCACGCGTAGGTAATCTCGAGCTCGGGATGGCCGCCGCGAAAAACCCATTGATCGAAGAAGGCCCGCATGTTGCGTCCCGTCGCTTCTTCGATCGCGCGAATGAAGTCGATCGTCTCGACGTTGCGCTGCGCGTTACGTTCGACGTAGTAGCGGATCGCGCGCCAGAAACGTGCGTCGCCCAAATCGCCGCGCAGCATGTGCAGCACGGCAGCGCCCTTCTCGTACAAGTGGCGGTCGAAGATCTCGATCGGACTGCGATAGGTGTTGCAGACGATCGGACGGCGATAACGATCGGCATCTTCGTGCCGGTACTCCTCGACGCACTCGAAGATATGGTAGAGGTACTCGTCTTCGCCGAGATCGGCTTCGCGCCAGACCGCCTCGAAATAGGTGGCGAACCCTTCGTTGAGCCACGCGTGCGACCAATCGCGGCAGGTCAGGAGATCGCCGAACCACTGGTGCGCCAGCTCGTGCGCGACGAGCGGCTCGCTCGAGAAATCCAAATGCGCGCGCTCGTCGTGTAACGTGCGCTCGGTCTGCGTGGTCGCCGACGTGTTTTCCATCCCTCCGAAGATGAAATCGGAGACTGCGATCTGCGAGTACCGCGCGTACGGATAGTTTCTGCCGGTGCGCTTCTCGAAGACTTCGATCATTTTCGGCGTCTTGCCGAACGCGCGCTGGCCGTCGGCTTCCCGTCCCGGCAACACGTAGTAAAAGACCGGAGCGCCGGCGTCGCCGGCGGTGCCCTGAGCCACCTCGACGAACGGGCCGGCCACCATCGTCATCAAATACGTGCTATGCGGAACGTCTTGGCGATAGCGAAACGTCGTTTCGGCGCCCTCGTCTTTGCGCTCGACGAGCTCACCGTTCCCGAGCGCAAACGTCCCTTTCGGAACGGTAATGCTCGTCGTCGTGCGCTGCTTCTCGTGCGGATAGTCCAAGCACGGAAACCAATAGCGGGCGTTCTCGTCTTGACTCTGCGTCCAGGCGTGCGGAATTTTCTTCGTCTGCGCGGCAGTCGGCTTTACGAAAAAGAGTCCGTGACGCGGTTTGTTCGCAGCGTACGCGATCGAGAACGTCGCGCGTTCGCCGGCCGGTATCGCGGAATCGAACTCGATCTCGAGCTTGCCGTTGCGGCGCAAGTAATGCTGCGGCTTTCCATCGCGCACGACCGCATCGACGTCCAAATCCACAGCGTCGAGAACGAGCCGGCTGACGTCTTCGTCGAGCGCGCGAACCGTCGTCGTACAAACGCCCTCGAGCCGTTCGTTCTGCAAATCCGGCTTGAGATCCAAATCGATTTCTTCGACGGCCACGACTTTGTCGGGGCCGTAGTGGGGCCGCGACCCCGGAAGCGCAAAAGCTCGGTGGTCGCTCGTGTCGTCACGTCGGGTCATGAGCGAGGTTCGTTTCGCTCGTCGGCTTGCGTCAACCCTCCGGTCACGTCGAGAACGGCTCCCGTCACGAAATCGCGTTCGGGGGCAATCAAGAAGCGCACGGCATCGGCGACGTCTTCATAGCTTCCCGCCCTGCCGAGCGGATTCGGCGCAGTAATCTCGCGCGCGGCTTCCCGGCTCAGCGACTTTTGACGAATGTCCCCCGGAACGACGACGTTGACCGTAATGCCGTGGTGCGCTTCCTCGACGGCCAAGCAGCGTGCAAATGCAACGAGCGCGCTCTTTGCCGCCTGGTAGAACGAGAAGCCTCGATACGGACGCGTCTCGTTTGCACCCAACGATCCGAAATAGACGATCCGTCCAAATCGAGCCTCGCGCATCGCAGGCAGCACCGCGTGCGCGGTCAGCACCGCACTGCGAACGTTACCGTCGAAAATCTCGCGATAGTCGCTCGCGGTGAGATTTGAGAAACGTTTGATGACGATCGGGCCGACGGCGTGAACGAGCGTGTCGAACGGTCCGTGCTCGGCGGCGACCGAGGCAAGCGCATCTTCGATCTCGCGCTCGCTCGCGGAAAAATCGATGCGCGCCGCGGCCCCGGCGGTCCCGGTCGATGCGATTGCGGCGAGCGTGGCTTCCGGCGAAGCGTTCCGATACGTGATCGTAATGCGCTCGAAGCCGTCGCGAGCTAAAACGGAAGCGATGCCGGCGGCAAGGCCGCCGGCCGCTCCAGTAACCAAAGCGCGACGCATCACGCTTTGGACGTTTTACGCTCCTAGTAGGAGCCCTGGTTGAAGGTCCAGCCGAGGTCGAACTGCATGCCTCCGATGCCTTGCCCGACGACGCGTACGCGGTGGTTCCCCATTTGCAGCGAGAACGGTGCGTTGACGTAGTAGTACTGGCCGTTCGAGGCAACGTTTTGCGTGACGTCGTTACCGTCGAGAATGACGCGGAAGCTTCCCATTGCCGGGCGACGATTGAGGTTGAACCGAATCTGCGGATAGTGATTGTAGATCGTTCCCGTCGGCCACTGGTACGTCAGCGAGATCGGGCGGCGCTCCGGCTGCGGCTGTTGCGGCGCAGCGGCGTTGCCTCCCGTGATCGTGACGGTCGACGTCGAGTCGTTCCAATCGACGGCAGCACCGAGCGATTGCGCGATGAACCGCAGCGGCACGAGCGTGCGGCTGGCGACGACGAACGGCGCGACGTCGAGAATCTGAGACTGGCCGTTGACGGTCGCTTGCGTCGAACCGATCGTTAGCGAAACGGTCCGTCCGTTTCCGGTGGCGTTGATTTGTCCGTTGGCGTACACGACGCTGGCGCCAAGCTGTTCGAAAACTCCGCGAAGCGGAACGAACACGCGCCCGCTGCGCACGATAGGCGGCTGATCGAAGCTCATCGTCTGGCCGTTGACGATGACGGTGACGGCGCTTTGCGCGAGTCCCGCTATCGATGGCAGCGCTGACGTGGCAGCGGCAGCGACGCTAAACGCGACGCGCCGTAAAACGGTGAGGCGATTGCACGATTCAGTCATGCAACCGCCTCTACCCACGCTTGCCCGCCCATAAACGGCGGGGCAGGTGCCCGCTTGCTAGGCGCGCTGTGCCGCAGGGTGCGACATTTCTGCCGCAAGCGCGCGCTGGTCTGCGCGGCGCTCGAAGAAACCGATCCACGTGTTGTAGATCATCGGAACGAGGAACAGCGTAAGAATCAGCGAGCTCGCGAGACCGCCGATGATAACGGTTCCCATCGCTTGACGCCATTCACCGCCTTCGGCGAAGCCGAGCGCGAGCGGCAGCATGCCGAAGATCATCGCGCACGTCGTCATGAGAATCGGACGGAACCGCGTGCCTGCTGCCTGCAACACAGCTTCGCGCACGCGCATGCCGCGTTTGCAGAGCGTGTTCGAATAATCGACGAGCAGGATGCCGTTCTTCGCAACCAATCCAAAGAGCATGATGATGCCGATCATGGACATGAGATTGAGCGATTGTCCCGCATTCGGCTCGATGCGGTGCATAAGGGCGAGTGCGACGAGCGCACCGATGGCGGCCAACGGCACGGACATCATGACGATCAGCGGCTCGACGAACGAGCTGTACAGGATCACCATGAGCATGTACACGAGCATGAAGGAGAGCAACAGCGCCAGACCCATGTTGGCCATCGTCTCATTCATGTATTGGGTGTCGCCTTGCGCGGTCAACTGCACGCCGGCCGGCAAGAATCCGGGTTCCTTGAGCGCCTTCTCGAGCGGCGCCGTGACGGCACCGAGCGAGTAGCTGGGCAGCACCGCTCCGTACACGTCGACGACGCGCTGACGGTTCAAGTCTTTGATTTGCTGCGGCGCGGTGGTCATCTGAAATGTCGCGATGTCGCTCAGCGGCACCAGGGTGCCGTCCTGCGCGCGCACTCGCGCGGCCCGCAGCTCGTCGACGGTCGAGCGCATCGCGCGCGGCAGCTGTACGCGCACGTCGACCAAGCCGTTTTCCGTGCGAACCTTCGTTGCGACGGCGCCGTCGATCGCGAGACGAGCGGCCAGTGCGGCGTCTCCCGGCGAGATGCCGAGAACTTCGGCTTTCTGCGGATCGACGTTGACGTTGAGCCGCGGCGCCGATGATTCGTTGCTCGTTTGTACGTTGACGCTTCCCGGAGTATCGCGCAAGTACCGGGCGACCTTATCCGCAGCGGGTACGATCGCGTCTTCCGGTCCGGAGAGCGAGTAGAAAATCTGCGCTCCGGATCCGCCGCCGTTATCACCCGACACCTGGAAGTCCGATCCGGGAACCAAATACGCGAGCTTGCGAATCTCGTCGATGATCTTGTACGTGTCCCCACGCCGGCTATCGAGCGTTTCCGCGTTGACCCGCGCGTAGTTGCTGCCGATAGCCGAGCCCCAGCCTTGTGGTTTGCGCCCGACGGTCGAACTGACCGACTTGATGCCGTCGATCTTCATGATGCCGTCTTCTAGTTGGCTCACGAACTTCTCGGTCGTCGTCAGCGGCGTTCCGGCCGGATAGGTGACGGTCATGTTGATTGCGCCGGTCTGCACGTTCGGCACGAAATCGAAGCTAATCGGCCCCAGGGCGACAAAGGCGAGTGTCAACGCGACCGGTATCGCAAACGTTATCGCGGTAAGGCGTAGGTTCGTACCGGTTGCACTGAACCAGCGGCCGATCACGATAATGCCGTTCATGCCTGCGTCGCAGATTTTCTCCCACAAACGCGTCAGCCGCGAATGACCGTTCATCGGTTTTGAAGCGACGTAATTCAGTCGCGCGGGAGACACGTTCCGGCGCAAGACGAAGCCAAGACCGTGCCATATCGCACAGAGAACCAAGATGATGCCGTTTATCACTACCGTCGCCATACCGGCTCCGGCGGCCAGCGTCAACGCATTGATGACGAGTACGCCGCAGACGAAGACCACGAAGGATCCGTTTTCGAGGGCGTACGGCAACGCACGCGACTTGTACCAGTTGACGATCGCGTCGTAGCGCTGTACCACGGCGTTGAGCAGCAGCACGGCGACGATCATGATCGGAAGAATCGCCCGCAGCTCGGGAAGCGGCCACGGAATCACCGCAAGAACGGCCGCCACGACTAGGAGTTGGATTTGCGTCTTCCACGAGTTCATGGCCGTCATCCAGCGCGGCGGCGCCGTCGAACGCTCGAGCACGCTCCATTTGGCGGCGAGCAGCGGCGTCAGCGTGAACGAGACGAGCAGCGAGAACAGCGTCGCGATGACGATGACCGCGCCGAACTCGCGCAGATACGCGCCCACGATTCCGGGCAGGAACGCGACCGGCAGGAAGACCACGACGTCGACCATCGTGATCGCAACCGCCGCGCCGCCGATTTCGCTGCGGCCGTTGATGGCCGCATCGAACGGACCTTCGCCCAAATCGCGATGTCGCGTAATGTTTTCCAGCACGACGATCGAGTCGTCGACCAGGATACCGATGATGAGCGAGAGTCCCATCGTCGACATGAAGTCGAAGTGGAACCCGAACAGGTTCATCAGCACGAAAGTCGACAGAATCGACGTCGGGATCGAAATCATGACGACGACGGAGTTACGCCACGCGTGCAGGAACAGCAGCATGACGACCATCGTCAGCACGATGCCTTCGAGCAGCGACTGCCACACGCCCGCAAGCGACTTCTGCGTGTAGTCGGCCGGTGCGTCGATTTCGTTGAACGTCAGCTCGGGAAACTGCAGCGCGATCTTCTTCATCGCGGCCCGCGCGATCTGAGTAGACTTAATTTCGTCGGAATTGATGTTCCGGCTGAGCTCGACGTAAACGCGCGGCTGCCCGTTGTAGTGCGAGATCGCAGTCGGTTCCACGTGGCTGTCGTAGGAATTTGCAACGTCGCCGATCTTCAGGTTCTTATCGGCGTTGCGAGTTACGGGAAGCGGGATTCCGGCCAAGTCTTGCGCGCTATTGACTTCGGCGTGAACGGAGACGCTCGTCTCCTGCGTGCTGCCGTGCAAAATGCCGCCCGGAAGATTCGAGTTGTTCGCCGCTACCGCCGCAAAGACGTCGCCCATCGTGGCGTTCGTTCCGAGCAGTCGCGCGGGGATCGGTTCGACGTGGAACTCGCGCGACTGTGCGCCGTAGACGTCGACCGTCTGAATGTTCGGGATGCCCTTGAGGATCGGCTCGAGACGGTTGTTCACGACGTCGGCCAACTCGGTCTCTGAGAGCGACTTCGAGCTAACCGCGATGTCCAGCAGCGGCTCGGAAGCACCGTTCTTAGAGACCTCAGGCGGATCGAGGTCGGTGGGCAGGTACACGCGGGCCGTGTCGACGGCGCTTTGCACGTTGATGGCGGCTTTGTCGAGATCGGTGCCGAGCTTGAACTGCACGACGATCGTCGCGGTGCCTTCCTGCGCCGTCGCGTTGAGCTGATCGAGATTGTCGATCCCGTCGAGCTGATCTTCGATCGGCTTGACGATCAGACGCTCCATCTCTTGGGGCGACGCGCCCGAATATCCGGCGTAAACCACCACGATCGGGAATGCCGTACCGGGTGGATCCTGGCTTCGTCCGATTTGATTGAAGGCAATGATCCCGAAAATCGCCAGCGCGATGAAGACCATTGCGGTAATCACCGGCCGGGTAATCGCGAATCGGGTTAGCCACATGATTGGTTAAAGCTCCGTCGGCATGATCTGCTCTGCTCTACGGCCGAGAGTCGCCGACTGTTTCAGGTGCCAAATCCCCGGCACTGTCACAAGTAGAAAGCGGTCCGGGAACAGCCTAACACCGCTCGGACCGTCGTACCCTAAAAAATGGAACAAAATTGGAGTGCGTTCATGCCGTCGCCTGCCGCCATCCATGGCTCCGACGACACTTCGTACTTCCTGTACTGCGCAAGACAGGACTTGAACCTGCACGAGATTGCTCCCGCTAGCCCCTCAAGCTAGTGCGTCTACCAATTCCGCCACTTGCGCACGGAGGGCTGGGCTATACTATCGCCTACCTCATGTTGGGGTCAAGCGCATCGCGCAGACCGTCGCCCATGTAGTTGATGGAAAGGACGGTCACCAGGATGCAAAGGCCTGGGAAGACCGCGGCCCACCAGGCGATAGAAAGATTCGATTGGGCATTGGCCAGCATGTTGCCCCACGAGGCGGTCGGCGGCTGGATACCCAGGCCGAGGAACGACAAGGTCGACTCGGTGATGATGACCCCGGCCACGTCTAGGGTGGCCTGGACGACGATCGGGGCGACCGCGTTGGGCAGCAGGTGACGAAAGATGATCCGGCCATCGCTGTTACCGATGGCCCGGGCCGCTTCGGCGAACTCTCGCTCGCGCAGGCTCAGGAACGAAGCGCGGACTAACCGGGCGACTGTCGGCCAGGACAGGGCGCCTATGATGATGACGATGACTCCGAAGCTCAAGCTTGCCTTCGTCGAGCTGGCGGCGACGATCGCTGTGAGGACCAGCAGCAACGGCAGCAGCGGAATCGACAGAAAGACGTCCGTGATGCGCATGATGACGTAGTCCACCCATCCGCCGTAATATCCGGAAATGGCGCCGAGGATCGTCCCGATTAGCACCTCCATCAGCACGGCGGAAAGGCCGACCGTCAGCGAAATGCGCGCGCCGAAAAGCAGCCGCGACAGGAGATCGCGCCCGACTTCGTCGGTGCCGAGCGGGTGGCCCCAGCAGTTTTCCTTGTCCTGGAAGCACGGCGGCAGCGGCGTACCGTTCCAGTGCGGCACGGCAGCGGTACCGTTGTCGATATAGTTCGGATCGAACGGCGCGAGTTGGCCCGCGAAAACCGCCGCCAAGATCATCAACGCGAGAACGGCCATTCCGGCAACCGCGAGTTTGTGACGGCGCAGGCGCGTCCAAAACGAGACCTTCGATACTTGCAGGTCGTCGTCGACGACGAAGGTCGGAGGTACGGCCGGTGCGTTCGTTGCCACTTTAGCGCCCCTAATCGTACTTCACGCGCGGATCGAGCCACGCGTAGAGAACGTCGGCGAGCAGGTTACAGAACACGACGAGCACGGCGACCATAATCAGGTAGCCCATCAGCAGCGCGATATCGCTTTGCGTCAACGCGTTATAGAATAGGCGTCCGGCGCCGGGCCAGGCGAAGATGGTTTCGGTGATGATTGCGCCGCCCAAAATACCGGGTAGCGAAAGAGCGAGAATCGTGACGACCGGGATAAGCGCGTTCTTGAGGCCGTGCTTGAAGAGAATCGTTCTGAAGTTCAGGCCCTTGGCTG
>DASRSM010000246.1:0-2325 GCA_035656415.1 Vulcanimicrobiaceae bacterium
CGGCTTCGTGATCTTCCTTATATTGGTCATCATTCAGTTCGTCGTCATCACCAACGGTGCGGGGCGCGTCGCCGAAGTCGCGGCCCGGTTCACGCTGGACGCCATGCCCGGCAAGCAGCTCGCCATCGACGGCGACCTCAACGCCGGCCTGATCACCGAAGCGGAAGCGCGCCAGCGCCGCAAAGACATCCAGCGAGCCGCCGACTTCTACGGCGCGATGGACGGCGCCAGCAAGTTCGTTCGCGGCGACGCGATCGCAGCCGTGATCATCGTCGCGATCAATACGATCGGCGGATTCATCGTCGGCATCGCTCAGCTCGGCCTAACCGTTCCGGAATCGCTGCAGCGCTTTACGCTGCTGACCGTCGGCGAAGGCATCGTCACGCAAGTCCCGGCGTTGTTGATCTCGACGGCGACCGGCATCATCGTCACCCGTGCCGCCAACGAGTCCGACTTCGGACGCGACATCAGCAAACAGCTTACGGCGCAGCCCAACGCGCTGCTCATCGCCGCGATCCTGTGCGCCGTGTTCGGCCTCGCCGGCTTGGCGCGTCCGATTCTGCTCGGCCTCGCCGCGGTGCTGTTGGGTTTGTATTACTATCGCCGTCGGCAGATCGCGAACGCGCCGTCCGAAGCGCTCCTCGCCGCGCAGAAAGCCGCGACCGCGGCGCCCAAGCCGGCCGAGAGCGTCGTGCCGCTGCTGTCCTACGATCCGATGGAGCTCGAGATCGGGTTCGGGCTGATCCCGCTCGTCGACGTGAATCAGGGCGGCGATTTGCTCGAACGCATCACGCTCATTCGCCGGCACTCCGCGCGCGATCTCGGTATCGTGGTGCCGCCCATTCGCGTGCGCGACAACTTGCAGCTGCGTCCGAACGCGTACGTCGCGAAGATCTACGGACTCGAGGTTGCGCAAGCCGAGGTGATGGTGAGCCGTCTGCTGGCGATGAATCCGGGTACGGCAACGGCGCCGCTGGACGGCATCCCGACCACGGAGCCGGCGTTCGGCTTGCCGGCGCTCTGGATCTCTGAAAGCGCGCGCAGCGAAGCTGAGATGGCGGGATATACGGTCATCGACCCGACGAGCGTGATCGCGACACATCTCACCGAAATCATCAAGTCGCACGCGCCCGATTTGCTCGGACGTCAGGAGACGTCGGCGCTGCTCGACAACATCAAGTCGCACTACCCCGTCGTCGTCGAGGAGCTCGTTCCGGGCTTACTCACGGTCGGCGAAGTGCAGCGCGTGCTGCAAAGCCTGCTCCGCGAGCGAATTCCGATTCGCAACCTCGTGCTGATCCTCGAGACGCTCGCCGACGCGGCGCGCGTGAGCAAAGACATCGATTATCTTACGGAGAAGGTCCGCGTTGCGCTCGCTCGGCACATCTCGGCCGAGTACGCAGAGAACGGCCTTCTGTCGGTCATTACGGTTGATCCGCGTTTGGAAGCGTTGCTGGCCGAGGCCGTGCGTCGCGGCGAAGATGCCTACGCACTGCTCGATCCCAACACCGTGGCGCGCGTCTATAACTCGCTTACCCGGCAGATTTCGACCGCGCAAAACGCCGGGCTGCAGCCGATCGTGCTGTGCTCGCCGTCGGTGCGCTTGGCGCTCAAGCGGCTCACCGAACGCGCCGCGCCGCAGCTGGTCGTCCTCTCGTACTCTGAGATTCCGCCGGGTCTGCGTGTCGAGTCGATCGGACAAATTTCGACGACCGACGATGCCCCCGCGCCGACGGGATCGCCGAGCTAACCGCATATGTTGAAATCGCTGTTCGGAACGCGTTCCGCCATACCGCCGTCGAAGCTGCCGCAGCGCAACTCGTCGGTCGACGTCGTGGTGGGCGGACGCGCGTCGCGAACGGTGACCGTCGACGAATGCAGCGAACGCGGGATCGTCACGCGCGACGTGATCGGGCGGATCGGCGAACCCGCGACGTTCGTCTATACTACGCCCGCCGGACGCTTTCGCATGCAGACGAAAATTGCCGGGGTCAAAGGCTCCAACACGCATTTCGAGCCGCCCAAACGCGTCGATTTGGTCGGCGCCGCGCAGAACGCGCAGAAGCGCTCGAGCGTGCGTCTCGGCGCACTGGTCACCGGCTCGTGGCGCTTCGCTCCGAGTGGGAAGGGAACGGGGGAGTTTCTGCGAGCGACCCTCGGCGATATCAGCCGTGGCGGTTGCGCGCTGAACACGGACCGGCCGCTGCGTCCGGGCACCTTACTCGAAGTCAAGCTGTCCCTGCGCGAGGGAAAGCCGCCGATGGTCTTGCTCGCCGAGGTCGTACGGCACCACGAGATCCGGTCGTCGGGAAAGCATTCGCACGG
>DASRSM010000247.1:0-9627 GCA_035656415.1 Vulcanimicrobiaceae bacterium
CTCACATGCTCGTATCTGACAAGCGTTACTTCCGGCCTGCCCGGCCGTAGGTGCATTGCTGAACATCTGCATCTTCCAATCCTTGCGCCTTATATCCTCGGCCGAAACGCCGAGGCTTTACGGCGTATCCGGTAACCCAGCCGGGCTACACTTCGAAGCACTAGCCCACGATACTAACGATGACGGAGCCCCAAGTTAGGCAGCGCTTTCGCTACCTTCGCCTTTATACTTGAGTTGGGAGAGCTTGCAATCGCTCTGGTCCATGTCGGTTCGCTTCCCGAGGTACACCGGCTGGTAGAGCGATCCGCCGCGGTAGGCGTACAGGTAGCGGATCTCGACGACGTCGCCCACGGAGGGGATGCCGTTGTCGGTCTCATCGTACAATTTAAGCGAGACGCTGCGCTTGTCGTTAGCGGCAGCGACTTTCGCCGTACAGCTCGTGTAGAGTTTGTACTTGATGGCGGGGCCATCTGACGCCGGTCGACCTGGCGTGTACGGTGCGCGTCGATGCCTGAAAACCAGTCCTTCGTGTCCGCGTTCGTGTGCTTCCCTGAGCAATGCTCGTTTCTCGTCTTCGGTCTTGGCGGCTTTAGATAGAACAATCGTCGTCCCGAGTCCGGCTAAGCCGATATTTTGGTCGTTTGCTTCGCGATCGCTGCAACGAGCGCGGCCAGCACATCGGGAACGGCGACGACCAATCCCTTGCGATTGATACCTTCCGCGACGTCGCCCGGTGTTGCGAGCGAAGCGACGAACTCCGTCATGCTTGATCTGAGCGATATACTCCGGGTCGGCAATGTATCGCTCGACCTAAGATATCCGCGCTCCAGACGCGCGCGCCGACGTTTTACAAACCGATGTCGACGAAGATCTCGTCGCCGCGCCGCTCGAGCGGGAAGGTTGCAAGCGGCGCGACGGGATGCGCGAGCTCCGGATCACCGAACACGCCGCGCTCGCCCGGAAACACGTTTTCTCCCGTGATCACGTCGTAGCAATAGCGATGCCACGAACACTCGATCTGCCCGTCGCGCACCGGTGCGTAATCGAGCGAGAACGTGAGATGCGAACAAAACGGCGAATGTGCGTAGTATTCGCCGCCGTACTCGCAGACGATGATGCTGCGGCCGGCGATGGGAAACTCGCGACATTCGGAGCGGGGAACGTCGCGGGCGTTACACACCAGTCGAAAGGCCATTAACCTCGATCAGTTCGTCGACGGCGTGACGCTCGTCTCCAACGTAGCGCAATAAGCTTCGATTCGCGAGATACCTTCGGCGACACGCTCGGCCGGCGCGACCCAGCTTAGCCGCAGCCAGCCTTCCAGTGACGGGCCGAACGCGATGCCCGGAATCGCAAGAACGTCGTAGCGATCGATCAGCTCGTTTGCGGCGTCCAGCGACGACGTTCCGTCCGGCAAACGCACGCACGCGTAGAACGATCCTTCAGGCGCGACGAATCTCAGGCGGGACGCTTCCAACGCTCGCACCACGGCCTTACGCTGCTCGCGGTACCACGGGGCGTGCTCGCGCACGCCTTCTAGCGTCGTGAAGATGTGCAACGCGACCGCCTGCGCGAATGTGTCGGTGCACGAGGTGCACCACGCGTGCAGCTTGATCGCGTGCTCGACGAATGATTCGGGAGCGAGAATCCAGCCGAGGCGCAAACCGGTAAGCGCGTTGCTCTTGCTCACCGAGTTCGTAACGATGGTGTGCGGGTACATGTCGGCCAGATAGGCCGCACCTTCGACGAACGTCTGCTCGCGATAGATCTCGTCGTGGATCAGCCACACGTGCTTTTTCGCATGGCGCTCGATGCCGCGCACCAGCAGCTGCGCTTGTTCGTGCGAGAGCACTCGTCCCGTCGGATTGCACGGCGAGCAGATAACGATCGCCCGCGTCGCCGGCGTGACGCCGGCCAGAATGCGATCGGCGTCGAACGCAAATCCGTCGTCCTCGCGCATCGCCACGGTTCGGCAGGCTACGCCTTCGAGCGTCGCCATTTTCACGTACGACGGAAACGCGGGTTCGACGACGAGAAGCTCGTCCTGCGCCGGATCGAGCAGCGTCTTGAGCGTCACGTACATCGCCTCTTGCGAACCGGTGGTAACGCAAACGTTCCCGAGCCTTTGAAGCTCCGGATACCGATAGTGGCGTGCGATCGCCTCGCGCAGTGCGGAGTCGCCCGCGTTGTGCGTGTAGCGGATGCCGTGCTCGGCAACGTAACGCATCGCGTATTCCAAGTGCTCGGGGTTGGGCGGGAGCGACGGCTCGCCCAAACCGAGATCGATCGACGTGGGCCGCTTCTTGGCCGCGACCTTACGAATCAGGGAGCCGGCGATTTCGAGGACGCGCGGATTCACACGGCCACTTCGAATTCGCGCAGCGCGGCGTTGAGCGACGTCTTTTGGTCGGTCGATTCATTGCGCGTGCCGACGATCAACGCGCACGGTGCCCCGTATTCGCCGGCCGGAAATCGCTTCGGCAGCATCCCGGGAATAACGACGGCGCGTGCGGGCACGCGACCCTTTGCGATCGACGGTTCGCTGCCGCGCACGTCGACGATCGGCGTGCTTGCGGTCAACACGACGCCCGCTCCCAAGACAGCTTCGCTCTCGACGCGCACTCCCTCGACCACGATGCAGCGCGAACCGATAAACGCACCGTCTTCGACGATCACCGGCGCGGCTTGCGGCGGCTCGAGCACCCCGCCGATTCCGACCCCGCCCGATAGGTGCACGTTCTTCCCGATTTGCGCGCACGAACCGACGGTAGCCCACGTGTCGATCATCGATCCTTCGTCGACGTAGGCACCGATGTTGACGTAGCCCGGCATCAGAATGACGCCGCGCCCGAGAAAGCTTCCGTATCGCGCAACGCCGGGCGGAACGCAGCGCACTCCGAGTTTCTTGTAATTTTTCTTGAGCGGAAGCTTGTCGAAATAGATCGGTCCGTTGCCGTCGCCGATCCAGTCGGCGTCGCGGCGCGCAAAATACAGCAGGATTGCCTGTTTTACCCACGCGTTGGTAATCCAGTTACCTTCTTGCGGTTCTGCGACACGCAGCGCACCCTCGTCGAGCATCTCGATCGCGTCGTCCACGACGCGGCCGCCGCGGCCGCGTACGTCGCCCTCGCCGCGCGTCAAACGTTCGATGCGCTCGCGTATTTCGTCGATCGTCACCTTGCTAGCGTTCGCCGCGGATGGCCGCTACCGCTGCCGAGACGCTGCCGTAACGGCGAAACTCGCTCCACGTCAACTGCACCGTCGCGCCGCCCTTCCAGAGCGCGTAGCGGCCCGCAAACTGCTGCGTCTCTTGCGTGACGGCCCAGTAGCCCGGCAGAACGCGGCGCCGCGTACCGGTGATCGTACCCGACGTTGCGTACTGCGGCATGACCGACGGCGAGTACGTGTACGACGTAACGTTTTCCGAAGAATCGTAAGCGAAGCTTCCCGTTCCGTGACCCGAGTCGTTGACCAACGATTCGAACGAGATCCACTCCGGCGTGTTCGGGCCGTATCGATACTCGCGAAAGTATCGCGGGTCGAACGGAGGATGGAACGCGTCGCCGGGTTTCGGATGCGTCCATTGCTGCTGGGCGCTCGCGATCTGATCCGGTGTCTGGGCTTTTCCGCCGACCGTATCCGAAAGAATGCGCACGCTCACGAGCGTTCCGTTATTGTAAACGCCCCACAGCACGAGGTCGTCGTGGCGGCTCGAGGGGCCGGCATGCACGTCGAAGACGCGATGCATGCGGAAGGCCACGACGCCGCGCGAAGTTTGCGCGAAGCGCTTCCCGATCGAAGCCACGATCGGGGGAACCATCACTGCTGCTACCATGGGCCTACTCTACCCGCCGGCATGGGCACGTCCTGTGCGAAGAGAAGCAACCCTGCGGTGGAACGCATACCGGACCCTTTTCCGACCACCACGTTGTCGGTTCCAAATCTAACGGAACTGGTAACGCGGCTGCGCGATCCCGCCCGCACGCGCTGCGTGACGCTCATCCACGCCAAACGCGACGGTGAAGGCGAGTGGGTGCTTGCCAACGCTGCAGCGCGGCTGACCCGCGGAAACGTCAAGGTCTTTGGACCCGAGTTGGGCACCGCTCACGACGTCGTCGAGCACGGATTGCGAACCGATGCGAAGGTGATCTTCACCGGCGATCTGCGGCGCGCCGACGACGCGATGGCATTCCGCAAAGCGGCCGCAATCGGCGTCAGACCAGTCGGAACGATTACCGTCATTCGCTTGATCGAAGCGCAAATGTTATTAGAAGCGATGGGACCTTGGACCGGCTACGACGTCGTGCTTTTGAGCGTCGATTTACCGCCGGTGAAAAAACATCAATAGATTTCTCGCCTGTGCGCTGTTGGCCGCGGTCTACGTCGGGTGCGCCGAACTCGGATTCAGCGTCGCGTTTACGACGAAACAAGTCACTGCCGTTTGGCCGCCGACCGGAATCGCCGTCGCCGCATTGGTGTTGTGGGGTTGGCGGCTATGGCCCGGCGTTTTTGCCGGGGCGCTGATTAGCAATGCGCTCGCCGCCGAACCGTTGTGGGCGGCGGCAGCGATCGCCACCAGCAACACGGCGGCACCGTTGCTGACATCGATTCTCTTGCGCCGGGCGGATTTTCAACGTACCCTCGAGCGCGCACGCGACGTGATCGCGCTCATCGCTTCGGCCGGGGCGGGCATGGTGGTGTCCGCGACCTTCGGCGTAACGATGCTCGCGCTGGCCGGCATCGTTCCGTGGCGTGCGTTCGGCTCGGTGTGGCCGGTTTGGTGGGCGGGCGATTCGATGGGCGTACTGGTGCTCGCGCCGGTACTGCTGACTTTTGCGGCCAAAGGCTCGACGCCGGCCCACGCCGGACGACGATTAGAGCTGCTCGTCCTCTTCGTCGCACTAGGCGTCGTAACGTGGGGCACGTTCGTCAGCGATTGGGCGGTGCGCTTATCGGTATATCCGCTGGTCATTTGGACGGCGTTGCGATTCGGTCAGCGCGAAACCGCGACGTCGATTCTTGCAATTACCGCGATCTGCGTGTGGGGAACGGCCCATCAGCTCGGCACGTTTGGAACGGGAACGGAAGATGAACGTCTCCTTTCGGTGATGGCGTTCGTCGCAAGTTTGTCTGCGACGGGACTGCTGCTAACGGCGGCGATGTGCGAACGCTGGGCCGCCAACTCGCGGCTCGCGAGCGCGGTCGAGACGCTCCAATCCGGCTTTCTCCCCGGAAGCCTTCCACAGCGCGAGGGCGCGCGAATCGACGGACTCTTTCTGCCTGCCGAAAGCGAAGCGCACGTCGGCGGCGACTGGTACGACGCGTTCGAGCGTCCCGACGGCAGCGTCGTCGTCTCAATCGGCGACGTCGCGGGGCACGGCTTGGTCGCGGCGGTGACCGCGGGCAAGCTCCGGCAAGCGATTTTCGCAACCGCGTTCGACACCGACGATCCCGCGCGCGTTCTCGAGCGCGTCAACCGTGCGCTGCCCGCACAAGCGGAGACGTTAGCGACGGCGCTCGTCGCCATGTTCGATCCGTCGCTGCACCGCATGCGCTATGCGACGGCCGGACATCCGCCGCCGATGGTAGCGTCGCCGTCGCAGCCCGCGCGCGCTCTCGAGTTCGGCGGTCTTCCGTTGGGAATCGGCGGCGACGTGCAGACGAGCACGCACGACATCGTGCTTGCTGCGAAGTCGGCGGTCTTGTTTTATACCGACGGTTTGGTCGAGTTCAACCGTCACGCCGACCGCGCGGAGGCGTCCGCGCGCGACGCACTTACGCGATTAGTTGCCGGTACGTCCAACGGCGATTCCGCCGCAGAAATAGCGCGCGCCGTCATGGGCGGCGCCCGGCCGGACGACGACGTTGCCGTGGTCGTCGTGCGACTGGATTCTTAAAGAACGTCAAAGGGCGGCCTCATAACGGGCCGCCCCAAACCAGTCGTTTGCGCCGCTAAGCGATGCGCGAAGCTACATCTTGACTGCAGCGATGCTGATCATGGTTTTGCCGCCCGCGACCGAGATCGTAACCGACTTTTGATCCTTACCGGGTTCGCCGAGCATGAAAACCGCGCTCTGGACCGGCGTCGTCGTGTGCGCCTTCTCCGAGCCGGCCGGCATGTTCTTTTGGTACCAGGCGTAGACTTTGTCGAACGAATCGGCCGTCGTCATCACTTTGCCGGCCGCAGATTTCGCCATTCCCATGCTCGTGGAGCTGCCCGCCGCTTCGGTGGTCGCGTCCGGATAGCTGGGAATGTCGCCAGCCGCGGCCGTCGCCGCATCCGAAGACGAGCTACCTGCCGCGGCCGAGCTCGAAGAAGCCGCCGACGACGAAGAATCCGAAGACGAGTTATCCGACGCGGCCGAGGACGTCGAAGCCGACTGGTCCGACGCCGCGCTCGACGACGATCCGCCCGCACAGGCGGTGATAGCCACCGCGGCCAGAATGGCCACCAGCGACGTGGTGAGCAAACGCATGTACTTCTCCCTTTAGCAGTAGCGATGTGCGTTGGTTCGGCAACGCCTGCCATACTATGGCGCCGATGCCGTCCACTTATCGTCCACCGCCGTCCACACCCCTGCCCGTCCTGTAGGGCGCCCGAAAAGAAGCCCCGCCCGATGAAGCGAACGTCGCTTCTCCAGCACGATTCCAGCGGAGGTCTCCTTGAAACGTTCTCGCGTCCAGGCGATCGCGGCGACGGCCGTCGCGGCAGCTGCGATGGCACTCGCCGCCTGCAACAGCTCGAACACTACCCCGGTTACGCCCGTCACTCCCAAAGCAAAGATCGGGCACGTGATTGTGCTCTTCCAGGAAAACCGGAGCTTCAACAATTTGTTCGCCGGTTTTCCCGGAGCGACGACGGCAATGTCCGGTCACTGCGCGACGCATTTTCCTAACGCCAGCCCCGCTCCGTGGTGCACCGGCTCGAACGTGCCGCTGCGTCAAATAACGTTGGAGACCCGCGGCAAACCGGCGTACGGCATCGATATCGCTCACGACCACGCCGCCTACGAGCTGGAGTACGACGGCGGCAAGATGGACGGGTTCAATCTCATCACGTTCGGAACGGGCGGCGGTCAGGGTTACGCAAAGCTTTATCCCTACGCGTTCGTCGAACGTTCCGAAATCAAGCCGTACTGGGATCTCGCGACGACGTACGCACTTGCCGACAACATGTTCTCGACGGCAACGACCGATAGTTTCGTCGCACACCAGCAGATTATCGCGGGAACCACCCAGCTCAACTCGCACGAATCCGTGGTCGATACGCCGAGCGGCCCGGTGTGGGGTTGCGACGCGCCGGCCGGAACGTCGACGTCGGTGATTACGACCGCCGGAAAGGTGATCGTCAACGGCGGACCATTTCCGTGCTTTACGCAGTACAAGACCATGGCGGACGTACTCGACGCAGCGAACGTGTCGTGGAAATACTACGTTTACGGCAATCCCTTTATTTCGTCGGGTCCGAACACGGATTTTTCGGGCGCCGTTTGGAACGCCTACGACGCAATCGCGAAGGTGCGCTGCGCGCACTTCAAAGCTCCGGAAAATTGTTCGGGCTACGCTGCGGATTGGAAAACGCACGTGAGCGAACCCTCCGACAACGTCTTGAGCGACATCGCAAAGGCAACGCTGCCGCAGATGTCGTGGGTGATTCCCGGCTTGCTCTGTTCGGACCATCCGGCATCGGGCGATAATAAAGGTCCGTCGTGGGTTTCGGAAGTCATCAATGCCGTCGGGAAGAGCAAATATTGGAACGACACGGCGATCCTGGTCATGTGGGACGATTGGGGCGGTTACTACGACCCCGTGGCGCCGCCGCAGCCGACGTACGCGACGCTCGGCATGCGCGTTCCGCTCATCATCGTTTCGCCCTATGCACGAAGCGGCTACGTGTCACACACGCAATACGACTTCGGCAGCATCCTCAAGTTCGTCGAGCAAACCTTCGGTGCCGCCTCGCTCGGCGCAAGCGACGCGAGCGCCGCCTCGATCTCGGACAGCTTTGACTTTTCGCAGAAAATGCGCAGCTTTACGCCGGTTGCGGCGCCATACCAAAAGCCACACTGTTCGTCCAGCGGTGCGGCACGACAAGTAATCGAGAATGACGGCGGCGTTCCCGAGTGACCGCAAAATATCGGTACGGCGAGCTGACGTGGCCTGAAGTCAAAGCGGCGGCGGCGCAGGATCGCATCGCCGTAATCCCAATCGCGACCATCGAGGATCACGGACCGCACTTACCGATCGATACCGACCTGCGCCTGTGCAACGCGGTGTGCGAGGCGGCCGTCGCGCGCGCCGCCGACCGCGCGCTGCTCGTTCCGTCGATCAATCACGGATACAGTCCGCACCACATGGACTTTCCGGGCGCGATCACGATCGGACCGCACACGCTGCTCGATTACGGCCTCGACGTGTGCAAAAGCTTGGCGCATCACGGATTCAAGAAGCTCCTCATCGTCAACGGTCACGGCAGCAATACGCCGTTCGTGGACATCATCGCACGGTTGGCCGTGGTGCACTGCGGCGTGCTTGCCGCCGCAGTCAACTACTGGAACGCGCCCGGCGTACGCGAGGTCGCCGAAGGGCTGCGCGAGTCCGACAAAATCGGCGGCATGAATCACGCGTGCGAATTCGAGACGTCGCTATATCTCGCGATCGCACCGGAGTTGGTCGACATGAACTTAGCACGACGCGAGCTGTCGCACCGTCCAACCGAAAGTTATTGGACCGATCTCGTCGCCGGCGACGGCCCGCTGGTTATGATGGAACCGTGGAGCTCGCTTTCTCAGTCAGGCGTCATGGGCGATCCGACGAAAGCCAGCGCAAAGAAAGGCCACGCGTTACTCGAGGCTTCGGCAAACGGTATCGTAACGCTGATCGACGAGATGCTGGCGCGAGAGTCTGCGATTTCCGTCGACCATCACTGAACGCTAGGCGGTCTGCGCTTCCTCGATCGAGTCGTAGATCTCGAAGAGCTTGTCGAGGTGGCAGATCTCGAAGATTCGCCGAACGTTCACGCCCGGCCCCGCAATGCGCACGGTACCAGAGCGCCCCGCGTCCAGCATTCGACTGCGCAGCTTGACGAACGCGGTAAGGGTCGTCGAGTCGACGTAATCTACCGCACTCAGATCTATAACGACCACGTCGCTGCGCTCTGCCATAGCGAGCGTTTCGCGCAGCTCGGAAAGCGTCTGCACGGATAGGTCGCCGCGCAAAGCGATCGTCACTACCTGACGGCCGGCCGTTGGAAGCATGCGTCCCTCCTCTTGGCCGCTGTCCGAATTTTTCACAACTCCTTCATCCACCGTTCCCCTCGAGGGAGAAAACTAGACGTATGGTACCGGCGACGGCGAGTCGCTTAGCGAGCGACTTCACGCACGCGATCGTACCGTTCCTAAATCCATAGCCATCTATTCCACGAGGAAACCGATGGTTGGCGCCGGGCGAACGCGTATTCCCGACGATTCGCGCGCCGGACTTCCACCGGCAGCACACGGTGTGATCCCGGGCAGCGCTCGCGCGATGCCGGGATCGTCTCTCGACGACCGCATGCGAGGTGCAACCTCCGCTTTTCCACGACCATACGGCTCTTTCGCATTGACGGGCACAGGCACGTGGCGATCT
>DASRSM010000248.1:0-1927 GCA_035656415.1 Vulcanimicrobiaceae bacterium
GCGGATCGTGACCTGTCCGCGCGAGAGTTCCATGCCTTTGGGCGGCAGCACGTAAATACCTAAGAGCCGAGCGACTTCGGCCGTTTCGCCGGACCATCGCACCACGACGTGACGCCATCCGGGCGTATCGAGCCGGGCGGCGTCGAGGAAGACGTCCTCATTGATCGCGTTGCGCAGCGCTACTTTTAGGCGCGCGGCGCCGCCGTCGTCGAGAACGTCGAACGCAAGTCCGATGGTGTGCGGCGGAAGCGGCACGTCGGCCATCGCGTACGCGGCGCGTTCGTTGCCCGAGAACGAGTAGTTCAGCATGACGCAGCTCGTACACGACGCGTCGCGTTCGAGCGCGCCTCCGCCGCCGCGCGGCATCGTCAGGAAATGCGCGCGATCCGCGAACGCCAAAGCCGATTCGTGCGAACCGACCGTCACGCGCGCGCTAGCGATGCTTGCGCCGATGCGAAGGCTGACCGTGCCATCGTGCGCGCCGGCGCGATACAGGCCGTGCGCGTCGACGAACCCGTCTTTCGTTTCCCACGGCAGCAGCGCCGGCAGCGTGAGGCGATAGCCTCGCGGGTCGAGCGCTCGTGCCGAGAGAGCTATGGTCGCGCCCTTTTCGACGTTGGGATTCGTGGGAAGAATCGTCGTTCGCGCGGGCGTGCGCAAAACTTCGAGGCTAACTGCGCCGGCGATCCGGCCGCTATGCATCACAATGTTACCGGTGCCCGGCTGCAACGCGGTAAAACGGCCGTTGCGAAAGATGCCCAGCGACGGCGGATCGACCTTTGCGTCGAGCGGCGCCTGCGTCGAGGCGACGTGATTGGCCGCATCGACGGCAGCGATGCGTACGGGAACGTCGGAGCCGGTGACGGCGCGAATAACGCCGGGCTGCGCGACGAGTCGTACGGCAGCTCCGACCGGCGCGGTGCTATACACCAAGAGTCCGTCGCCGACAGGGCGTTCGACGCCGTCGGACGGAGCGTTGACGACGCTGCTGTCCGCGTCGCCCAAACGTCGCACGACCATCGTCGAAGAACCGCCGCCGTCAAATGCAAGGCCTTCGGTGGCGCCCAGCGCGCGCATGAGCGCGGAAAACTCGGCGCGCGTCAAGCCGACGCTGACCGTCGGCTGGCGTCCGTCGACCTCGATCAGAAAAAGCGTTCCGTCGGGCGCGATTGCCGCACCGGACGATGGGATGCGCTTAGAAAATTCGCCGCCGCTGGGGCCGTCGGGATCGGTGTACCACGCACCGTTGTGGAGGATCAGCGGACCGCCGCCGATTGCGGTCAGCAGCTGATCCAGTCCCACGGGTGAGAGATCGCCGCTGACGCTGGCGATGTCACCGGCGTTTGGCGTATCGACGTCGCCGTACGCACCCGGACCGATCGCAAGATAGTATCCGGGCGGTTGGGCCGACAGATTGTCCGCGATCGACGTTACGCGGTAACGCGCCAGCGGCGGCGTACCGTCGAGGAGCTGCAAACCGATCAGGGTCGTGTTGTCTTGCGGCGGAACGTTGCCGAACTCGGGGGTCAGGAACGCGGTTCCGCCGTTGGGTGCGGGAAGCTGGTCGATCGCATCGAGCGAGATCGTTTTGTCGCCGAGCTGCACCTGTCCGAGAAAACCGAACTCGTCGATGCTCGCGCTTCCGTCGCGCGCGACGGCGAGCGCGTAACGTTTGCGCGGCATCTGCAGCAGTTGGCCGTTGCGTACGACGATGTTGAGCGGACGGTTCGTGTTCCCGATGTCGAAATAATCGCCGTTGATGCCGGCGACGGCGCCGGTTCGCTTGGCCATCGAGCCGACCGTCTCGCCGCGCGATTCGAGCACGTTGTTCGCAAGCATGCTGGCGACGTGCACGTCGTCGCGGTGGAGTTGCGCGGCGACGACGTGAATCGAAAGCGGACCGGCGTCGGTGTAGAGCTGATACTCG
>DASRSM010000249.1:0-5399 GCA_035656415.1 Vulcanimicrobiaceae bacterium
CTTGGCTGCGGCAGTACGCATGTAATCGGTGCCGAGCACTTCTAAGAGCGACGAACGCATGAACCGGCTATAGAGCGCGAGCGCCAACAGCGATAGCACGGTCACCGGCAAAATCAAATGCGATAAGCGATCGCCGAGATCGAACGTGTCCCCGCTCGAGATGCCGGCAGACGGCAGCTGAATCTGATAGCCGAACGGAAGCGGTATTCCGTGCACCGCAAATGCGAGCTGCATCATCAGCGCGAACCAGAACACCGGCATAGACTGACCGAAGAACGCCAGCGTCGTGATGAGATAGTCGACGAGGGTGTAGCGATACACCGCCGAAATGATGCCCGCCGTCACGCCGATCAAGACGGAAAACACGAATGACGTGAGCATCAGCTCGAGCGTCGCCGGAACCCGCTCCAGGATCGCCTGGAAAACCGGCTCGGAGTTACTCGTCGAGTATCCCATGTCGCCGGTAACCACGTGACCGAGCCATTTCAGGTACTGAACGTACACCGGCTGGTCCATGCCGAGATTGTGCTTGAGGCGCTCGATGTCGGCCGGCGTAATATGCGGATTCTGCAAGTATGGCGCAAGCGGACCCCCCGGCATGTTGTAAAGGATGCCGTAGAGGATGATCGAGATCGCAATGAGCAGAGGGATCGCCTGAAGCGTCCGCCGGACGACGTACGTGAACACGCTAGTCGCCCCGGTTACCGCGCGACTGCGGAAATTGCCTTCAGACCCAAGATCTCTCTAGCTTGATCGGGCGTAGCCGCCGGCCTGCCGGCTTCCTCGGAGATCCGCGCGACGCGTGCCACCAGCTCCTCGTTACGCGCTAACCGGCCCTTACTGTAGTAGAGATTGTCCTCGAGCCCGACGCGGACGTGACCGCCCATCGCAATCGCTGCCATAGCCAAGGGCAGCTGCTGGCGACCGATCCCTGCTACGGACCACGTGCAGCCGGGCGGCAGATCGTCGACTAGGTCGCACAAATTCTGAACGGTCGCCTCGAGCGCGCCGGGCACGCCCAAAACCAAATCGACGTGTTGCGGGAGCTTCAGCAGCCCTTCTTTGGCGAGACGCCGCGCGTTTGCGAGATGTCCCTTGTCGAAAATCTCCAGCTCCGGCTTGACGTCGAATTCGATCATCTTTTGCAGGATGCCGCGCATGATCGGAAAGCTGTTTTCGAAGATTTCGTCGCCGAAGTTGACGCTGCCGCAAGTCAACGTCGCCATCTCGGGACGAAGCTCGAGCACGCTGGCACGTTCCTGCGGCGTCATACCGATCGCGCCGCCCGTCGAGAACTGAACGATCAAATCGCTTTCCGCCCGCACCGCCTCGTACGCTTCCCTAAACCGCTCGATGGAATGCGTGTTGGTTCCGTCGTCGTTGCGGCAGTGCACGTGAACGATGGACCCGCCGGCTTCCCGTACGGCACGCGCCGTTTCACCCAAGAGCTTGGGCGTGTACGGCAGGTAGGGCGTCTGGTCGGGACTGATTTCGGCACCGACGGGCGCACAGGTAATAATGAGCGGGTCCATGAGGTGGAATCTTCTGCGCGCTGCTGCGGCCTACTTCAGCGCGCGGTATGCGGCCTCGATGAGGCCGCCGTCTAGGCCCAGCAGAGCGGCGAGGGCGATCGCGTCGGCGCGAGCTTCGGGTTGCCCCTCGCCGACCTCGGCGATCGTGTAGTCCATCGACCGGGACAGCGAGGCCAGCGCCTCGTTGAGGTCGGCAGCGGCCGGGCGCTCGGGAATGCCGCGCAGCCCGCGGACGGCAAAATGCCGCACGCCCGCGTCGCTCGCAACGCCGCCGAGATGCGTCGCCACCATGCCGCACGCGCCGCGCTCGCGCAGTGCTTCGATGAGTGCGATCAAGAGCGCCTTGCCTTCGTGCGGCGTCGTGGTTCGCGCGAACTCGTCGACCAGCACGAACGTCTTGCGCGCGGGTCGCGCCAGAACGTCGCGTAACCGGACGACTTCGCGCGCGAACGACGACAGTAATCCGCCCAAGCCGGCGTCTGCGGCGCCGATGCCGAGCCACGCGATTTCGTCGAATAGCGCCGTCTCGGCGCTGCCTGCGGGAACGGGAAGTCCAAACGCGGCGCACAGCACGACGAAACCGCAGGTTCTCAGACAAACGCTCTTACCGCCCATGTTCGGCCCGGTCAACACCGCAACGTCGTGCAACTCGACGTCGATCGGCGTGAAATGCCGCCCGGACGATTCGAGCTCGTCGACCAGCGGTAAGAAGCGCGCGCCTTCGAAACGCACCGACGACTGCTGCACGATCTTCGCCGGCCGGCAGCCGTACGAAAGCGCGAAGCGCGCCGCTGCGGCGAGCACGTCGGTTTCGCCCAGGCGCCGCGCGGCGCGGTCGAGTTCGGCAGAACGCGCGCGCACCGTCTCGGACAGTTTTGCGCGAACGCGTTCTTCGGCATCGGCAACCGCATCGACGGCTTCGTCGCGCCGCTGCATTGCCGCCAGCGTCGGCTCGTCGTATTCGAGCGCGCACAGGTAATACGTCGGCGCCTCACGCACGACGCGAATACCTGCCGGAAGCGTACGCGCGCCCGCGCGCATCACGATGAACTCCTCACCGCCGACGTCGTCGCGTCCGAGCTCGCGTCCAACACGTTCCGCGGCCCTTCCGCGCGCAGCGTCGAACTCGGCCTGGAGTCGCGCGGCGCGTTCGCGCGCATCGCGTAACGACGGATCGAATCCGTCCGCGAGATAGAAACCGAACTTTCCCGCGCGACCGCCTTCTAACGCTGCCGCGATTTCGCGTACGGCATCGCTCGCAATAGGACCGGCGGGCGTTATACCGTCGAGCAGCGAGTCGACGCGCGCGACTGCATCGCAAAATCGCTGCAGCTCGAACAGCGCGGCGTCGGCGAGAACGTCGTCCATCGAGGCGCGCGCCACCGCGGCCGATGCATCCGGTGCGGCGCGCATCGCGTCGCGCACGGCATCGAGTCTCGCGACGTCGCAGGCTGTTGCAAGTGCGTCGATCGTCGACGCGCGCTGCGACGCGCGCTCTTCTTCTCCGGGAACGAAGGGCGCGAGTTCGGCAAAGACGCGACGGCCGTATTCGCTCGCGGGCGACACCGCCTTCACGAGCCACGCAACGTCGAGCGCTTGCGCGGTGGCGCCGTCGACGAGAGCGCCGCCGTTCATGCAGCGCGGGCTCCTGCGTACACGTCGAACGTCGGCAGATTCGTCGCGTCTGCAACCGCGTGCGCGAAGGCGCGCGGTTCGAACGCGCGATCGCGCCCGATCGATGCGACGGTCGCCGCAATAACGCGAAGCGGCCGCTCGCACCGCACGGTGAGCGCGCTCAGGGCGTGCGTTGCGGCTTTACCCGTTAGCGAGATTTGCGTTGGATCGCGTACCACGACTTGACGCGATTCGCGCGCGGCAATCAACGCGGCGCTCTTCGCGGGCGTCAGCGCGCCGTCGACGCGCACGAACGGCTGCGACGGATCGAAGGCCGGAACGCGCAGGCGCTGCACGAGCGCGCCGACGTAGCCGGCCGCTTCGGCCACGGTGCCGGCAGCCGAAGCTCCGCACGACACGACGATAGCGTCGTCGCCCCCGGCTAGTGCCGCGACTCGATCGATCGCACCGTCGACGATCGTCAATCCGGCGAACTCCAAAAGTCCGTCGACGATTTCGCGCACGCCCGATGCCGTCGGGGGTCCCACGAGTTCGTAAAACGCGTGACCCCGCACGCGCGCGAAGAGCAGACGCCCGGCGGCGGTCGGGAGATCGGAAATTCGCAATATCTCGCTCGCGGGAGTTGACGGGAGCACGCCGCGTGCCGTTGCGATTGCCGTACCGGGGCGCAGAAAGAGACGCGGTTTGGGCTGAGCGTCGCCGGCGTCGACCGCCTCGCCGTCGCGTCCGATCGACGTCAGACCGACGGTTACGCCCGCATCGGTCGCGGCTTCGTAGATCGCGCGCATCGCGACGGTCTTTCCGACGTTCTTGCCGGTTCCGACCACGAAAATCGACCGCGCGCCCGTTTCCCGAGCGAGATCGAACAGCGCCCGTCCCACTTGCATGAGACCTCGCTTCGATTAGCCGATATTGAGCGCCTTGAGTACGGTGAAGACGATACCGGTGAGCAGCAGAATCACTCCGCCCAGGAACGCGGCGTTCGATTCGGCGCGAGCTCCGATATGCTGCCCGAGCGAAAGCCCCAGCGTCGTCGAGCAGACCGACACGATGCCGATCACCACCAGCGCTTCAGCGAGCGGAACGCCGATGTACAAAATCGAGAAGCCGATGCCGAGCGAATCGAGACTGATGGAAAGCGCGGCAAGCAGCAACCCGAAGCCTTGCGACAAGTCCAGCTTCGCGCCTTCGGAGAGCTGGCTGCGGCTTTCTTTCATCATGTAAATGCCGAGTCCGACGAGCGCGGCGAACCCGATATAACCGGCAATGTTGCCGATGAACTTACCGGCGAGGATGCCCAATCCCGCGCCGATCAAGTTCATGACGATCTCGGCGCACGCGAACGCGATCCCGATCCGAATTTTCGTCTTGCGGGGCACGCCTCGCACGCCGACGCCGACGCTAACGGCGAAAACGTCGAGCGCGAGCGCCAACGCGACGATGAGGATCTTGCCGAACGCAGCCAAGGCTGCTATCTATTCGCGGGAGATCCGGAGAAGGTGTCCACTCGGGGCGAGGCCGACAGCAGTTGATTCACTGCGGCCCGCAACTGCGAAATGGTAAACGGCTTGTTGAGGAACATGTTGGCGCCGGCGTTTTTCGCGCGCCCGTCCATCGCGTAGTTGGTGTGGCCGCTGATCATCAAAATGGGAACTCCTCGCGTGTTCTCGCTGGCGCGCAAGCGCTCGATGAGATCGATGCCCGAGATTCCGGGTAGCATGAAGTCGCAAATGATGATATCGAAGGGCCCGTAGCGATCGACGGCAACCAGCGCGCTCTCCGCGTCGTTGCAAGTCATCATTTCGTAGGGACCTTTGCGAAGGACCGTGTCGATGAGCGTGCAGATGGCTGGATCGTCATCTGCAATCAGCACTCGCCAATTACGCTGCACCATTTCGCCTGCCATTCGCGTCCAAGCACCCGCAGCCTCGCCTACCCGGTCCGGCTTTGGTAAACTTTCGATCATGGTACGCCGGTTTCCGGGGCCGCTCTTTCCCGCAGCCGCCCTGCTGCTCGTGGCGGTGCTGGCCGCGCCGATTGCCGCGGTACTGATGGCAATGTCACCCCACGATGCGTTGGCCGGTTTCGGCGAAAGCGCCCGAGATGCGCTGCGCGTCTCGGCTATCGCCTCGATCGGCGCGACCGCGGCAGCGACGCTTTTGGGCGTTCCGGCGGGTTATTTCTTGTCGCGAGCCTCGTTCGCGCTGCGCGCGCCGGCCCTCTTTCTCCTGG
>DASRSM010000250.1:0-11039 GCA_035656415.1 Vulcanimicrobiaceae bacterium
TCGTGCCTTACCGGCTTCTGGGGCATTTGGTACTGGCAGACGTTCATACGGACGTAGCGGCAGGAATGGTTGAAAGCGAATCGGTCGTGGGTCGAGCCGGATGGCGAAAATGAATGTAGGCGAGCAACAGCAACATGACCGCAAGCCAAAGGCTGCCGGTGCGTTGGAGCGCAAAACACAGGATCAACCCAAGCGCCACGATGTTGAAGATATCGATGAAGGTCTCGTCGGCCTTCAACAAGTGCAAGCCTCCGAAGATCAGCGACGAGACGACGGCGGCGGGCCAAAACCCGATACCGCGCGCCAACGCCTGCAGCGGATAGCCGCGAAACCACGACTCCTCGGCGACGCCGACGAGAAGCATCGCAAAGCCCCACAACAACGGCAGCGCGATCCAATCGGCCCCGCGTAGCGCAAAGCCGGAGATCGTGAAACCTCCCATCGCGTACATCGCCGCACCGACGAGGCCGGCGGTGACGACGCCAATCGCGACGCCCTCCCAAAACTTGCCGCGGAATGCTTCGCTGGAGGGAAGGCCATAGCTGAAAATGCTTTGGCGCTCCAGCCGAGCGGCGACCGCCGTAGCGGCGAGCACGGCTATGAAGACCAATCCCTCGTCGAGCAAGAAGCTCTTCGCGTTGAGCGTGTTTTCGCCGACGTGCAGCAACGCCGCGATCGGCGCCGCGGCGAGTCCTTGCAAGAGGAGCACGAGCGCGATTACGAGCGCCATGAAGCCGGCAAAGCGCCAGCCGGAGCGCACTCCGGCTGCACCTTTGAATCCGACCACGCGACCTTAGAGGCTTCGAATCGGAACCGGCAATCCGCCGATCGGCCGGCGCTCGCGCGCGTTTTGCGGCGGCTGCGGCGGCGAGGGCGGCATTTCACCGGTCTGCGCGGCTTCGTAGTTGCCGTAGCGTAACGCCAGCGCGTACGCAACGTAATCGTTATAGGTTTCGACTTCACCCTGAATCGTGAAGCAGCGCACGATCCACATCGGAACCGTTACGAAGATGCCGATTCCCGTGAAGAGTGCGATCGACATGAGAATGCCGCGAACGTAGTTGCCGATGTAGTACGATTCACCGCCGACGATTCCGAGAACGACCGTCAGCACGAGCGCGAGATTGGAATCCTTGGAATACCGCTGGTACTCGTAGGCGAACGTCGCTTGCGCTTCGGGGCGCAGGCGGAGAGCCAACATCTGGGCGTACGGTGTCACCTTTTTGATCCTCCGCTTTCAGGTACGGACTACTATGGCCGGTGTTTCACCGCCGAGAGATCGTCGTAAGCCGCCCGGATGCTTCCCGCATCGGCGGCGGGGCGGCCGCAGACCGTCCCCAGGCAGACGTAGGCCGCCGGCCGGGGTTCCTCGGGCAAATCCAGCGTTGCCCCCGTCGGCGCGGTTCTGATTGCGACGAAGGGTGCGGGAAGCCGGAGCGCCGCCTCGCGGAACTCGTCGGTTGCCGCCGCGTCGCCGACGACGCGTACGGCGATCGCGGGTGACAGGTACCGGCGCAGCGCGCGGGCGTACGGGGCCGCAAACGATGCGGCCGCAGCGTAGGTCTTGGCGAATAGCGCGAGCGTCCGCTCCGCGCTTTCGCGCCACGACTCATCGTTCGTGAGCGCCGCCAGGCGCAAGAGCACCTCGGCAAAGAGGCCGTTGTCGACGATTGGGCGATCCGGAACCTCGAGGCGCCCCAACGATTCGTCCTCTGGTATCCGATCGTAAAATCCGCCGTCCTCGGCCGAGAAGCGGTCGATGACGATCCGCGCAAGGGACACGGCACGCTCCAGGAAACGCGGTTCGCCGGCGATCTCGTGCGCGTCGAGCAGCGCGCGGGCGTAGGCAACCTGATCCGTCAGCAATCCGTGCACTTCCGCCGTCCCGCCCGGTTCGATGAAGTGCGCCACCAGGCCGTCGCCGCCGAGCATTCGTTCGTGCACGGCGTCGAGCGTCGCGCTTGCATCGCGCACGAAGGTGTCGTCGTCGAGGGCGCGTCCGGCCCACGCAAAAGCGCCCGCCAGTCCACACGTCCAGTTCGTATACGACGTGCGGTCCACATACGGCTCGCCGTGCGCGCGGCGTTCCGCGAGCGGCAGCTCGTAGTACTCTTCGTCGGCATCTTGGCTTCCCGCGAAGAAGCCGGTTTGCGGATCGCGCAGCACGGTGCGGACGTAACGCGATGCCGACACGAGCGTCTCGCGAAATTCGTCGGAGGGGGCGTACAGTACGAGCTGCGCGAGCACGCGTAAAAGCCCCGCATGGTCTTCCGACATCTTTTCGAAGTGCGGCACCGACCAGTCGCGCATGGTCGAGTATCGGAAGAAGCCGCCTTCGACGCGATCGTACATTCCGCCGCGCGCCATCGCGAGCATCGTTCGTGCGACCGCGGCGTGCAAACGCTCTTCGCGCGTAACGCGCCATTCGGTCAGCAAAAACTCGAGCATCTCGGGCTGCGGAAACTTCGGCGCCTCGCCAAAGCCGCCGAACTCCTCGTCGAACGCCTCCATCAGTTCCTCGGTCAAACGCACGACCATGTTCTCGCGCAACTCGTCCCGCGACGATGGGCGGTGCGTCGCACTGGGCGAGCGAAGTTCCAGGGCGCGTTCGGCGATCGAGATTTTTTGTTCGGTGTAGAAGGTCGCGATCTCATCGAGCGCGCGGCGCATCTGCGCGGCCGGGAGATACGTCGCTCCCGTCAGGATCGATCCGTCGGGCGCAAGAAATGCCGTCGTCGGCCAGCCACCCATGTTGTAACGTGCGTTGACGTCGGGATGGCGGTCGTTGTCGACGCGCACCGGAACGAATCGGTCGTTGATCGTCGCGATGACGGCTGGATCGGAGTACGACGTTTCGTCCATCACGTGGCACCAGTGGCACCATACCGCCGAGATCGAAAGCAGAATCGGTTTGTCCTCGGAGCGCGCGCGATCGAACGCTTGCGTTCCCCAGGACATCCAGGCGATCTCGTTCGCGCGATTCGCGCGCGGCGAAAATCTGAAATCAGTCATCGTTGTCTGCGTACCCGCGAATGAAGGAAGTGAGATACAAGAGTGCGATTACTGCGTACATCGACAGCGCCACGAGGCTCGCTAGCTCCGTTCCAAGCGCAAATGAGACGGCGAAAAAGAGAGCAAAGGCCAGGCTAATCGCCGCGTAGCGCCGGTGAGTGCTCGGTTCCATTCCGTAAACTTCGGCATCGTAATGACCGCCGCGCGCGCGACTGCGAAAAAGCGCCAGTCCCGCGATGCAGAGTGCGAGCGCAATGCCTACAACATTCCACACTTGCGTTTTGTCGCCCCCTTCGATTGGGAAACACGAGACCCATGGGGCAAAGAGATCCGATTGTCGTCGAAACGAATAGTGGCGGCTCCGCGGGTGTCGCACTGGTTGCTATTGTGATCGTAGCGATACTGGTTGCGCTCTTCGTATGGCATCCGTGGTCGACGTCGACGACGTCCTCCTCCACCACCATAACGCAACCCGGCGCAAATGGCCAAGGTTCGTCCTCGACGCATCAATCCACTCAACAGAAGACCGTAACGTCGCCGACGTAGAGAAGGGGCACGAAAGTATATGGCAGGCATCCTCTGGGCGATCATCGTTATACTCTTCATCTTCTGGCTCATCGGCTTTGCCGTGCATATCGGCGGCGGATTGATCCACCTGGTGCTACTCATCGCGGTCATATTGCTGATCATTAACCTATTCAGCGGACGCGGAGCGAGGGTGTAACGGCGGTAACCCGTCGAAGACGGCTCTGATGCCGTCACCATCGAAGCGAACTCGAGCGAGCCGGCGTCCCGGCTCGCTCGAAACGTATCAGAAGAAGCGCGACTTCGGGATCACGTCCGAGCCGCGCGGTAAGAAAGCGGCGGCTTCCAAACGGCTGAAGTTCGTCGTGCAAATGCATCGCGCCAGCCGCCTGCACTACGACTTTCGGCTCGAGGCCGACGGCGTGCTCGCGTCGTGGGCCGTCCCCAAGGGACCGACGCTCGCGCCGCTCGACCGCCGGCTTGCGATGCACGTCGAAGATCACCCGATGGACTATCGCGACTTCGAAGGCAACATCCCCGAAGGCCAATACGGTGCCGGCAACGTCATCGTGTGGGACCGCGGCACCTACGCGCTTGCGGAAGGCACCGACGCCGCCGAAGAGATCGCGAGCGGAAAGATCAAGTTCGTGCTGCATGGCAAGAAGCTGCATGGCTTGTTCACGCTCGTGCGCATCAAAGGCCGCGAGGGCGAGTCCGGCGATCCGTGGCTGCTCTTCAAAGATCGCGACGAATACGCGGATCCCAAATACGATCCGGTCGACCATCCCGAATCGGTAAAGAGCGGAAAGACGCTCGCCGACGTGGCGCGCGATCCGCGCGCAAAAACGTGGCAGTCGAAGCCGAGCGGGCGTGCGCGCCACGCGGCGGTTCCCAAACTCGCCGAACGCGCGCGCCGCGACAAGCTGCCGCAACTGAAGTCGGTAATGCTTGCGACGCTCATCGACGCGCCTTTCGATGACGACGATTGGCTCTTCGAAATCAAGTGGGACGGGTACCGAGCGATTTGCACCATCGACGAAAAGGGAAAATTGTCCCTGGTTTCGCGCAACGGGCTCGACATGCTCGCGCGGTTTCCTAGCTTCGTCGAGCTCAAGGACGCGTTCGGAAGCGTTCCGATCGTCGTCGACGGCGAGATCGTCAGCCTCGATTCGGAGGGGCGCTCGGCATTTCAACGGCTCCAAGAGTCGCAAAAGAAGACCGCCGTGCTGACGTACGCCGCGTTCGATCTCATTTACGCCGACGGCCGCGATTTGCGCAAGACTCCGCTCGAAGAACGCAAGGAGTTGCTCGAGCGGCTCATCCGCGACGACGAACTCGTACTCTATTCCAAACACATCGTCGGCAAAGGTAAATCGCTGTTCGCGCAGGCCAAGCAAAAGCAGCTCGAGGGCATCGTCGGGAAAAAGCGCAATTCCGTATATCAAGAACGACGCAGCCGCGACTGGGTGAAGATCAAGGCGCAACTCGAGCAAGAGTTCGTCATCGGCGGGTACACGGAGCCGCGCGGAAGCCGCAAGGGTTTCGGCGCGCTGCTGCTCGGGGCGAACGACGGCAAGCGCTTTCGCTACGTAGGCCACGTCGGCACCGGCTTCTCGCATAAGTTCTTGCTGGAGCTGCACGCCAAGCTTCGCTCGATCGAGCGCAAGACATCGCCGTTCGATACGCCGGTCGAAGGCAATATGCTGGCACACTGGGTCAAGCCCGAGCTGGTTGCGGAAATCCGTTTCACCGAATGGACGCGCGACATGCTGTTGCGACAACCTGCGTTTCTCGGGTTGCGTGCGGATAAGGATGCGAGCGAAGTCGTGCTCGAGCTGCCCAAACATCTGGAGGGCCAATGAGTACCGCCGAACGCGTGCCGGTAAAAGTTGGAGGCCGCACGCTCTCGCTTTCCAATCTCGAAAAGGTCTTATGGCCGCGCGACGGCTACACCAAAGGCGATCTCATCGAATTCTATCGCTCGGTGGCGCCGGCGATCTTGCCGCATCTCAAAGACCGGCCGCTCACGTTGCAGCGCTACCCCAACGGCATCGACGGCGAATCGTTCTTCGAAAAGCGATTGCCGAAAGGCGTTCCCGACTGGGTCGATCGCGTCACCACGACGAGCGCCGAAGGCGGCCGCAAAATCACGTACGTCGTCTGCAACGACGAACCGACTCTGACGTACGTTGCGAATCTCGCGTCGATCGTTTTACACGTGTGGACGTCGCGGGTCGAAACGCTCGACGAACCGGATTTCGTGTTCTTCGATCTCGATCCCGGCGAGAAGTGCACGCTGCAAAACCTCGCGACCGTTACCGTTGCGATGCGCGACGCGCTGCGTGCCATCGGCATGGACGGATTGGTCAAGACGTCGGGCGGTATGGGGCTGCATCTGTTCGTGCCGCTCGTCGGCGGCTATTCGTACGAGTCGGTGAAGCTCTTCGCCGAGCTTGCGGCGCGTCACGTGGCGAGCAAAATCGGCGACGCCGTTTCGCTGGAGCGCACGCTCAAAAAGCGCGATCCGAAAGCGGTCTATCTCGATTTCCAACAAGTTGGACGCGGCAAGACGTACGTCGTGGCCTATTCGGTTCGCGCGCGCGACGGTGCGCCGGTATCGATCCCGTTGAAGTGGTCGGAAGTCGAAGCGTACGCACGCAAGCGCGGGGCGATCGCTCCGTGGGACGAGTTTGCGAAGTTCAACATCCGCACCGCCGGTAAGCGGCTGAAGGCCGAAGGCGACCTCTGGGGCGGCAAGGCCTGGAAGAAGCAGCGCTTGGAGCCCGCCATTGCAAAAGCCCAGAAGCTATGGGTACAATAGCCGGGCTATGGCGCATGCAATTTGGTCCGGGGCTATCAATTTCGGGCTCGTCACCATTCCGGTGAAGCTCTTCACCGCGGTAAAAACCGACGAGCTTTCCTTCAATATGCTGCACAAAAAAGACGAAGGCCGCATCAAGTACGAGCGGGTCTGCAGCGTTGACGAAAAGCCCGTGCCGTGGGACGAGATCGTCAAAGGCTACGAGTACGAGAAGGGCGAGTACGTCATTCTCACCGACGAAGACTTCAAGAAAGTCAATCCGGAGGCGACGCAATCCGTCGACATCCTGGAGTTCGTCGAGATCGAAAAGATCAACCCAATGTTTTTCGACAAGCCCTACTATCTCGAGCCGACGAAGCAGGGCCGTCACGCTTACGCGCTGCTGCGCGAAGCGCTGCAGCAAAGCAATCGCGTCGCCATCGCGCGCGTCGTCATTCGCACCAAAGAATATATCGCGGCCGTCAAGCCGATCGATCACGCGCTGGTGCTCGAGCTGATGCACTGGGCCGGCGAGATCGTCGATTCGGGCTCGCTCGATCTACCCGATCACGAAAAGCTTCCCGAAGCCGAAATGAAGATGGCGCGCATGCTCATCGACACCATGACGGTCGACGAGTTCCAGCCGGAGAAGTTCAACAACAAGTATCACGACGAGCTGCTCGCGATGATCGAAGCGCGTGCCGCCGGCAAAGAACTTCCGACGCCGAAGAAGGTTTCGAAGCCTTCGAAGGTCGTCAACCTCATGGACGTGCTCGCGCAGTCTCTCGAACAGAGCAAGAAACGCCGCGGCGCTTCGCAAGAGAAGCCCGCACCAAAACGCAAAAAGAAAACTGCGGCTTAG
Source organism: Vulcanimicrobiaceae bacterium (assembly GCA_035656415.1). Taxonomy (GTDB): domain Bacteria; phylum Vulcanimicrobiota; class Vulcanimicrobiia; order Vulcanimicrobiales; family Vulcanimicrobiaceae; genus JAFAHZ01. Next base: position 7,200 of record DASRSM010000250.1, read on the forward strand.
CGCCTAATTGTCATCCTGAGCGCGGGCGCGAACAAACGTTCTAATTCCCGAACATGTCCTTTAGCACGGCGCCTGCGATACCGCCCGCAACTCCGGCTTGTGCCGTTTGCGTTACGGCTTCTTTGCCCATGTAGGGCATCAGCGCGTGCGCGAGGTTCGGAAGCGTGAGCGTTTGCAGCCACACCTTTCCGGGACCGGTAAGGTGCGCGATAAAGAGTCCGTCGCCGCCGAAGAGTGCGTTGGTGATGCCGCGCATCATGCGAATGTCGAAGTTGACGGATTCTTGGAACATTCCGATGTGACCCGGGTGCACTTGAATCGATTCACCGGCTTGCAGATCGTACGTAACGATTTCGCCGCCGAGCTCGACCCACGCGCTGCACGAGCCCGCGAGCTTCTGCAAAATGAAACCGTTGCCGCCGAAGATGCCGGCGCCAAGCGATTGCTGGAATCCCACCGAGAGTTCGACGCCTTGCGTCGCACAGAGAAATCCGTGACGGTGAATCATGTAGCCGTGGCCCGGCTGGACGTCGACTTGCATGATTTGCCCCGGAACCTTTGAGGCAAACGCGACCAAGCCGTTTCCGCTGGGCGCCGTGTATTCGGTCATGAACAAGCCGCCGCCGGAGAGCGCGCGTCCCAGCACGCCCCAGAGACCTTTTGCACCGGCGGTCATAGTCGTGGTCTTGAGCTGAACGGTTTCCGTCATCCACGAAAACTCGCCGGGTTCGGCGACGATGGTGTCACCCGCCTCGAGCCCGATCTCGAGTACGGGGAGGGTGGTTCCCGTGACCTTGCTTTTCATTATTCAAGCGCCTCCTTGAGTTGGGAGGAGGCCTGTTCGCCGCGCGCGCTGGCGATACCCATCGCAAGCGCAATGGCTGCAAAGCCCAACGATTCCACGCTCGCAAAGCGCGGTCCATATGAAGCAAGCAAGCCCGTGGAAATCGGGGGCGCAACGATTCCGGACAGCGAGTCCAACGACGAACTCGTGCCCAGCACCGTACCCTGTTCGCGGTCGGAAGCGGTGTTGCTGATCAGCGCGGTGATGCCCGTGTTCGTCAGCGCCATTCCGATCGAAAACAGCACCATCGTGACGACCATCATCGGCAGATTGTGTACGAACGGAACGGTGACGAATGAGGCTACCAACGCCGCTAACCCTACGTTCGACATCGTGCGATCGCCTAATTTAGCAGATACGCGCCCCACCATAAAACCATTCATACCGACGTTGAACACCGCGAAGATCGAAAACAGATAATCCGTTTCGGTCAGCCCGTATCCGAGTTGGCGCTGCAAGAACAGAGCAAAGGCTGCGAACCATCCGTATTGACCGAGCGAGATCGCAAGCTTCTGCCAAAGCAAACGCCCCAGTTGCGGACGCCGGAACATCGCGAAAATCTTCCGAAGGCCGACGCGTTCTTCGTCGTCGTTCTTCGCGCGCGACTCGGGCAGCATGACGATCGTGAGAATAAGCGTTACGAACTGCAACGCGGCAGCCGCCAAAAATGGGACGGCGAAACCGAAGTGCGCGTAGAGAATGCCGCCCGCAAACGGACCAAACACCATGCCGGCTGCAAACATCGCCATGATGAGGCCGAACGCGCGCGAGCGATCTTTCGGCTCGACCAGATCCGCGACGTAGGCTTGCGTGATGCTGATGTTTCCGCCCGAAACGCCTTCGACGATGCGCGCTACGAAGATGACGCCCATCGCGGGCAAGCCGAGTGCGAGCGCAATATTGGGAGCGACCCCCAGCATCGCCCAGCCGATCGTCGCACCGATCTGGCTGATGATGAGCACCATTTTGCGTCCGATGCGATCGGAGATATTGCCCCACAGCGGTGCCGAGATGAGCTGGCAGAACGAGAACGTTGCGAAGAGTATGCCGACGACAAATGCCGACGCGCCGAAATGCGTGACGAAATACGGGAGCATCGGAATCAGCATGCTGAATCCGAGAATGTCGATAAACGTAACGCCGAGGATCGGTAAAAGCTTACGTATCATTCGGGCGACTCTACCGGCAAGATTATCGGTGAGAGTCGCTCGCTCTTGCGAAGGACGTCGAGTTTGTACGGCCGGCTCAAATCGATACTGGTCATGAGCCGGTGAAGCGCGTCGAGTCCGGTCAAGCGCTGGCCTTCTAACGCGACGAGAACGTCGCCCGCCTGGACGCGCGCGGTGTCGGCGGGGCTTCCCGGCTCGACCGAATCGATCAGGATCGCGCGGCGGTCGTCGAGTCCGAAGCGTTTTGCGGCTGCGGGCGCGAGCACGACGTCTTGCGCGGCAATGCCGAGATAGCCGCGGCGCACTTTGCCGTCGCGAATGAGCAAGCCGGCAACGTGTTTGGCCGTGTTGATGCCGATCGCGAAGCACAAGCCTTGCCCCGGGAGCACGGCGGTGTTGACGCCGATGACGGTTCCGTCGCTCGTAACGAGCGGTCCGCCGGAGTTGCCCGGATTGAGCGCCGCGTCGGTTTGAATGATGTTGTCCATCATGCGCCCGGACTGCGAGCGCAGCGTGCGGCCGAGCGCGCTGACCACGCCGGCCGTCACGGTATACGCGAGGCCGAACGGATTGCCGACCGCAACCACGAGTTGACCCGGACGCAACGCCGAGGAGTCACCGAGCGTGGCGTGTACGAGCTCCGGCGCATCGATTCGCAGCACCGCCAGATCCGAATGCGGATCGTCGCCGATTAGGCTCGCGGGTAGTTCGCGTCCGTCGAGCAGCGCTACGCTGACGTCCTCTGAGGCGTGCACGACGTGACTGTTCGTGAGCACGAAGCCGTCGGGAGTAAAGATGAAACCCGATCCGGTGCCGCCGCGCCGGCCGCTGCGGGCTTCGATGCAGACGACGGCAGGGCTGACGCTTTCGGCCGCGGCGGTGACCGCTTCGGAGTACGGATCGAGAAGGGTTGGCGCTTCTGCGCCGACGAGGGTAAGGGACATCGTGGTCCCTCCAAACCCGAGCCGCGGCTGCCGGTTGCGGGCAGGGGAGGGGCCGGGCGGCGCGAATCGGGTCCGGTCGCGCCGTGCCCAGATGGCGGAATTGGTAGACGCGCTGGTTTCAGGTATCAGTGGTGGCAACATCGTGGGGGTTCGAGTCCCTTTCTGGGCACCAACGTTTCAACGTTTTGCATCGTCATGCAGAAATTCTACGGCTTAGACGTTCCGAGCGATCTTGCGGAGTCGTGCAAACCCGAACGCACGGCGCTCGTCGTGTACGACATGCAGGCGGGCGTCCTATCGCAGATTCCCGGTGCCGACGCGATCGTTAACAACGTTGCGACACTTCTGAGCGCCGCACGACGGCGCGGCTTTCGAATCTTCTTTACGCGACACACGTGGCTGCCTCCGGAAACGATGGGCGTGGCACAGCTGCGACGCGCGGCGATTTGGCGGCTCCTTACGTCCGACGGCAAGTTCTGCGCGCCGTTCGAAAGCGGCTCGCCGGAGTGGCAAATCGTTTCGCAAGTTGCGCCGCAGCCGTCCGAAGCAATCATCGATAAGATCACGATGTCGGCCTTCTGCGGCACCTATTTGGACCTCGCCCTTCGCGACGCACGCATCGATTCGTTCGTCATCGCGGGAGTGGCGCTGGAGGTCGGCATCGATCCGACCGTACGGCACGCTTGCGACTTGAACTACATCCCGATCGTGGCGTTGGATGCCTGCGGTTTTCGCGACGCCGCCGCCCGTCAGCGCGCCATAGACGGATTCGATTTTAGCGGCGAACCTATAGTCAGCGACACCGCAACGCTGCAACGCCTGATGTTGGCAAGCTAAATGAACCTTCGGCGGACGAATCACGCTGTGCACGACGACGATGCCG
>DASRSM010000251.1:0-14026 GCA_035656415.1 Vulcanimicrobiaceae bacterium
GGGGATTTGAATCACCGTGATAATAGCAAAGTTTGGGGGTACGGTTAGCCCTGATGACGCAGATGTCAGAACCAGAGATGCCGCAAGAACGATCAGCCGGAATATCGTACGACGCGGTTCTGTTCGACCTCTTCGGAACGCTGGTCGACGACGGAGCGAAGGCGTTTCCGGGAGCACTCGAATGCCTTCGCGCGCTCGAAGCGGTACCCTGGGCGATCGTTACGTCGTGCGGTACGGATTTCGCGCGGCGTCTCATCGCGCACGCCAACCTGCCGGCTCCGCCCGTCCTCGTAACGGCGAATGACGTCGTCCACAACAAGCCGGCGCCCGACGGGTATCTATACGCGGCGCAGCGCTTGAGCGTAATTCCAGAACGCGCCCTGGTCGTCGAGGATTCGCTGCAGGGCGTCGCGGCGGCGCGCGAAGCCGGCATGGACGTCGTCGCGATCCTTCGCGGCCGCGTACCGAGTTTTGCGCGCCACGCGACCTACGTGCTCGACGCAATTACACAACTGCGCCTGGGAGCAGTCGCAGGCGCAGTCGAGTTGTATATCGCTTAGTCTAGGTTAGGGCGTCGCGCCGGGCGCGGGGTATTGCTGTTGCTGTTGCGTTTGCTCGTGCCGTCCTTGATGTTGAGCGCGCATCGTTTGCATGTTTTGGCGGACTTGTGCCTGCTGGTCGGAGTTCAGTATACCGAAGATCTGATCGCGCAACTGACGCGCCGCACCGGGAACGCGCTGCGATCCGGCGGGGTGTGCCTGCGCGTATTGGTCGAGCAGATTCTGAATCTGACTGTGCTGCTGGCTTGAAAGATTTATACCGTTAAGCATGCGAGACCAGCGGCGATAGATCTTGGGCGTGGCCTGGGATCCGGCCTGACCTTGCTGCATGACCGGCGGCGCCGGCGCCTGCTGTGCGCTGACCGCCACAGGTAGTGAGAGGGCGGCTGCGAGAGCCGCAAGGGCTAAGAGTTTCATTGCCACGATTCTACCCGGGTCGCCCCCAGACGCGGCTGAACGCGCCATTAGAGTCGCGTTCGGCGAGCGTTAGGCCGCCGCCGGCTGCCTGGCCACCAGCTCCAGCTTCGTTCCTGCGGGATCCTCGAAGAAAATCGCGGGGTACGCCTCGAGATCCGCGCTGCGCTCCACGTTCCGCGCGCCCATCGAGACGAGCAGTCCCTCGAGCTCGAGCATGCGAGCCGGCTCGACCCGAAAGGCTGTTCGAGTGAGGCCCGGCTCATGGTCGGCCCGTTCGATCAAGCCAAAGAAAAACGGCGCCCGGCCCGGCTGCTGGAGCTCAAAATACTCGACCGTGTTGTAACCGCGCTCGGCCGAGATCTCGTGCCACTCGCCGTCGCCGTCGACGTACGAAAAGCGTTTCTGCGGCAGACCGAGTTCGGGCATGAGCGCGTCGTAAAACGACTCGACTGCCGCGAGCGATCGCACGCGACAGTCGATATGGTCGAATCCCTCGAAGCGGCGAATCAAGCTTGCGGCTTGATCGCGACCGCCTTCACCGCATCCGAAGCTTGCGCTTCGAAGCGCTTGAAGTTCTCAAAGAAGAGCGTCGCGAGCTTCTTGGCTTGCGCGTCGTATGCAGCCTTATCCGGCCATACGTTGCGCGGGTTGAGTACCTCGGACGGCACGTCCGGCACCGACTTTGGAACGCGAAGTCCGAAGAACGGTTCCGTCTCGAATTCTTGCGGAATGCGGTTCTCGATTGCGGCGTTGAGCATCGCCCGCGTGTGCGCGATAGACATGCGCTTGCCGACGCCGTAAGGGCCTCCGCTCCAACCCGTGTTGACGAGCCAGCACTCGACGTCGTGCTCGTCGATCTTTTTCCCGAGCAGCCGCGAGTACACCGTCGGATGATGCACCATGAACGGCGCGCCGAAGCACGTTGAAAACGTCGCTTGCGGTTCGGTAATCCCGCGTTCGGTACCGGCGACCTTGGCCGTATATCCCGACAGGAAGTGATACATCGCCTGCTCGCGCGAGAGCTTAGAGATAGGGGGCAGCACGCCGAACGCGTCGGCGGTAAGCATGACGATGGTGTTCGGGTGGCCGCCTTTGCTGCCCGGAACGATGTTCGGGATGAACTCGAGCGGGTAGGCGGAACGCGTGTTTTCGGTTTTGGACTCGTCGTCGACGTTAAGCTTGCGCGTCGTTTCGTCGTAGACGACGTTTTCGAGGACCGTCGAAAAATGATTGGTTGCTGCCCAGATTTCCGGCTCGGCTTTGGCGGAAAGGCGAATGACTTTTGCATAGCAGCCGCCCTCGAAGTTAAACACGCCGTCGACCGACCAGCCGTGCTCGTCGTCGCCGATGAGTGGGCGGTGCGGGTCCGACGACAGCGTCGTCTTTCCGGTTCCGGAGAGGCCGAAGAAGATGGCGACGTCGCCGTCCTTGCCTTCGTTGGCCGAGCAGTGCATCGACATCGTCTCGCGCAACGGCAACAGGTAGTTCATGACGGTGAAGATCGATTTCTTGATCTCGCCGGCATACTTGGTGCCGCCGATGAGAATCATTCGCCGCTCGAAGTTGACGAGCACGAACGTCGACGTGCGCGTTCCGTCGCGAGCCGGGTCGGCCTGGAACAACGCTGCATCGACCACGGTGAACTCGGGAACGAAACCCGGATCGCGTTCTTCGGGTGTAATGAAGAGATGATGCGCGAAAAGGTTATGCCACGCGAACTCGGTGTAGACGCGGATGGGAACTCGATAGTTCTCGTCGGCGCCGACGTAGCAGTCGAGAGCGTAGGCTTCGCGCTCCGAAAAGTACGCGGAAACCTTTTCGAAGAGCGCGTCAAAAACGGCAGGTTCGATCGCCTGATTGGTGTCGCCCCAGTCGATATGCTCCTGGCTGGACGGCTCCTTGACGAAAAATTTGTCTTTCGGCGAGCGTCCCGTGTGGGGACGCGTATCGACGATCAGCTGTCCGTCGTTCCCGATAACGCCTTCGCCACGGCGTACTGCATGTTCGATCAGTTCGGGAACGCTGAGGTTGTGCCAAAGCTTGGCGGCCTTGAGTTTTTCCGGAACGGTAAGAATTGTTCGACCCTCGCAAACAAGAGATTACGGATGGTTTTCCCAGAACGCGTAGCGAGCCTGCATGAGGCGCGTTCAGCCGAGTCCAATGCAAGGCCCCATGCCTAGAGCAAGCTTCTTATTCCCCGCTTTTGTCGCACTCATGCTGGCCGCAACCGGCGCGGCGCGGGCGGTTCTCCCGTTTCATTTTGGGTTCTTTCCGCCGGGGCCGCTCGATGGGATCACCGACGTCCCCGGGGTCCGCGTGGCCAACCTGACCCGCGTAGAGCCCCCGTCGATCATGACCGGCGCGACTGCGATCCTCCCCAACGGCGACCCTTGGACGCACAAGGTATCGGCCGCCTTCTTCGAGCTCAACGGCAACGGCGAGATGACGGGAACGCACTGGATCGACGAGGCGGGGTACCTCGAGGAACCCATCGTCCTAACCGACACGCTCGACGTCGGGCGGGCCGACGACGGCGTCGTCAGCTGGCAGATCCAGCGCCATCCCGACATTGGCCGAGGCGACGACGTTCCGCTGCCGGTGGTCGCGGAGTGCGACGACGGCTTGCTCAACGACATTCAGGCGCGCGTCGTCACCGCCGGAGACGTCGTGCGTTTGCTGAACTCCGCCGCTCCGGGGCAGTTCGCGCGCGGCTCGGTAGGCGCCGGAACCGGAATGAACGCGTTCCGCTTTCGCGGCGGGATCGGATCGGCGTCGCGCGTGCTGCCGAAGGATCTCGGCGGATATCGCGTCGGCGTGCTCGTCAACGACAACACCGGCAGTGCGCCGCGCGCGTCGCTCACAGTCGTCGGCGTGCCGGTCGGAGAGAAGCTCAAGAACGAGTATTTGCCGGTCTTTCCAAAGCGCGCCGCCTTGGCCGGCTGGCCGAAGGGGCGTCTCGGCGAGGGAAGCATCATCGTCGTGGTGGCGACCGACGCTCCGCTCGATTCGCGGCAGCTTCGCGCGGTGGCGCTGCGCGCGGCCATGGGCATGGCGCGCACGGGAATGACTTCGCCGATCTCGAGCGGGGATCTGATTATCGCGTTTTCGACGTCGCGCGTCTTCGAGTACAGCGGCGATTACGACGTGCACGCGCCAGCCGGAACGATCGTCGAGGACGACGGCACGCTCAACGCGCTCTACACGGCGACCGCCGAAGCCACGCAAGCTTCGATTTACGACGCGCTCTTCGAAGCCAAGACGGCGACCGGCCGCAACGGCGTTAAGGTCTACGCACTTCCCGGGCAAAAAGTGCTGGAGATGCTTAAAGCGGCAGGAGCGATGTGAAAATAGCGTTGGGCAGGGTTGGACACTTTGGGTTAGCCGTTGCGGATCCGAAGAAGAGCGCGAAGTGGTGGCAGTCGATCTTCGACGTAGAAAAGATGTTCGAAGGCGACGACTACGTCGGGATCACCAGCCGCGACGTGACGATCGTACTGATGCGCGGAAAACCCAATCCGCAAACGATCGATCACGTGTCGTTTCATCTGCCCGATATGGATACGCTGCGCGCCGCACTTGGGATTTTGAAAGAACGCGGCGTTGAAGTAGAAGATCCCGGCGACGAGATCGGTCCGGAAGCGAAGGGATCGCCCAATATGGGCTTGTGGTTCCACGACCCGGACGGTTACCGGTGGGAGTTATCCGTTCAAGCGAAGCAGTGACGTAACGTGTTGAAGGACGGCGCCATCGTCGGCGTATCGGATCACGGCGGCTGGGCGGTCTTCGTGACGGTAGCGCGGGACGGCACGTTTCTCGACCGCCGGCGAGTTGAGCTCGTCGATGACGATCTGCCCAGCATTCCGCATCATCACGAAGCCCAGATGTTGCCCGCGCACCAAGCCGAGGCGCTCGTGGAGCGCGTGCGCGCTTCGGCAGAAAGACATGCGTCGGCGGCGCTAAGCACTTTGGGCGCGACGGTGCCCCGCATTACCGGCATCGCGCTTCGCAGTTGCCCGCCGCTTCCGCCCACGATCGCCGAACGAATCAAGGACTATCGTGCGCGAAACGTCGCGGACTGGGTGATGTACCGCAAAGCTCTCGCGTCGGCGGCCGAGGCGCGCGGCTGGACCGTCCATTGGTACGACGCGAAGAAATTGAATCTCGAGGCGGACGCGATTCAGCTTCGCAATACCGTGGGACCGCCGTGGGGTCAGGATCAAAAGCTGGCGATGGCTGCGGCGATCGCGGCGGGCGTACGCTTGACAGCCTAGGGGTCTATTTCGTATGCTGTGAGTGTCATAGTGTATTAGGACACCAGGACGCATAAGTTAGGAAGAGGCTCGTGCAAGTTCAACGGCTTGTCGTCGACGACGTTTCTCCCGTGCCGGTGTACGCGCAGCTGTGCGAACAGCTGATGTCTGCCGTCGCACGCGGGAGCTTACGACGAGGCGAGCAGCTGCCCAGCGTGCGCGACGTCGCGGCAACGCTCGGGATCAATCCCAACACCGTCAATCGAGCGTATTCGGAACTCGAACGCGAGGGCGTGGTCGAGACGCGGCGCGGACGCGGCACGTTCGTAACCTCCGCCCCGCGCGGTTCGACGTTGGCGCGTCTTGCGGAGATCGCCAAGCGTTTCGTCGCGCGCGCGCGTGCGTTGGGTTACGACGGTTCTCAAATTCTCGGAGCGGTACGAAAGGAGATTCGATGAACGCATTACTTATCGCCGGCATGATCGTGCTGGCGCTGTGGTGGCAACGACGTCGTCAGGAAGCGATTCGGCGGGCTCACCGGCCCAGCGACTATACTCTCAGTCACGCGCTGCGTTCGCAGGACGGATGGGATTGACAGGTGACTGAAAGGTCACATATAATCGACCCGTAAGGTCGTGGACGATGTATTTAAGGCGCTTGCCGATCCGAGCCGGCGGCATCTGCTCGACAGTCTCTATCGGAAAGACGGCCAGACGCTCGGGCGGCTCGCTGCCGAGTTGGATATGACGCGCTTCGGGGTCATGAAACACCTTCGAGTGCTGGAAGAGGCGCATCTCGTCGTGACGCGCCGCCGCGGGCGCGAGAAACTGCACTATCTCAATCCGGTTCCGATTCAATCACTCTACGACCGCTGGGTCGACAAATATCGTCGGCGTACTTCGCGCGCGCTGACGGACCTCAAGAGAGAGTTGGAGGAAGCATGAGCGAGACGCTCACCCACGTGTACGAGGTCTACATTCGCACCACGCCGGAAGAGCTCTGGGAAGCGATTACAGACCCTGCAAAGACGAAGCAGTACTTTCTCGGCTGCTCGGTGGAGTCCGAGTGGCAGGCCGGCAGCTCGCTCGTCTACACTATGGAGGACGGTTACGTTCCGTTCGAGGCGACGGTCGAGGCGATCGAGCCGTGTAAGCGCCTGGTGCACAGTTTCAAATCGAGTCCGGACGATAACTCAGCGTATCCAACCGATCCGCCGTCGCGCGTCACGTACGAAATCGAGCGGCTCGGTCCGACCTGTCTGCTGCGTCTGACGCACGAACATTTGGCCGGCGAGACGAGCACCGCAAAAAGTACGCACCGCGGATGGCAGATCATTTTCAGCAGTCTCAAAACGCTGCTCGAGACCGGCGAGCCGCTCGAGATCGAGCGGCGGGAGGAGGCAAAAGCCTCATGAGTGCGACGCAAGAGCGAACCTTTACGATTACGGGTATGGATTTGAGCGGCTACATGGTGCAAGACGCAGCGCGGGCGGTCGCGTTCTATCGCGACGCGCTGGGTATGGAACCCGCTCGCTACTACCCCGAGGATCGCGGCGCCGAGTACGATCTCGCCGACGGCACAACGTTCGGTCTATGGGGTGGAGGCGGAAAAGTGATGCCGTTTCAGCCCAGCAATGGGATTCTTTTCAACGTCGACAATTTCGAAGCGGCGGTCAAAGCCGTCAAGAAGCGCGGTCTGAAGATCCTGTTCGAACGCGAGCTGCCGACGTGCTTCATGATCGCCTTCCCGGATACGGAAGGCAATCTCGTCTTTGTTCACAAGCGAAAAGCGTAAGCCTTAGCCGGTCATCGCCAGAGCGGCAATCCGCGCGAGCTTTAGCGGCGATTTGTGCATTTCGAAGTCGCAGAGCGCCATGCCGATTTTGAGCTGGTTGCGGTTGGTGACGAACCACGGCGGCTTCGGCAGCAGCGACGCGCCGTAGCCGGCGAGGCTGCGCGGAAACGGCGCGAACGGAGCGTACACGACGCTCTTTTGCGAGCGCGAGAAGAGATAGGAATTGTGCACGACGCCAATGCCGCTGCGAACGTCGGCGAGCGTGTGACCGGGATAAGCGCCCCACGGCGTTTGACATAGGAGAAAGCCGACACCGGTCCAGGCGTTGACGCCGACGCAGCCGTAGCGGAGGTCGGCGACGGCGCGATCGAACGCCGCGCGGTGCTCGCGCATCGTCGCCGGATGCGCGATGAGATTTCCACCCAGCGTTCCCCACAGCCGGTCGTTAGCGAATGCGACGGCCTCGCGCAAATACGACTGCGTATCTCCCGGCAGGGCGACGATCCCGAGAAACGACGAAAACGCCTCGGTCGTAAACGCGGCTTCCCCGTCGTCGGCGGGATTGAGCGCGGCAACCGTTCGTGCGACGAAACCGCCCTCGTCGCGGCCGAACGCCCGAACGTCGCGGTGCCCGAGCGCGAGCGAGCGGCACCGCTGCGCCGCGCCCGGATAATATGCCGGGCGATCTCCGACGCGTTTGAGCAGCGCGTACAACGCTTCGATGAAGTCCGGCGTGCGAGCCCAGTCTTTGGGCAGGATCAGCACCTGCGACGCGATGCAGTTGAAGCCGCCGTTGTGCAGTTTCTGCGTGACGACGTTCTCGGCTTGGAATCGAACGTCCGCATCGCTCCAGGGTCCCGGGACGACGATGGTGGGACTCACGTTGCCGAGCTCGCTGGTGATCGGCTTGTTCAGTAGAGGCTCGTTGCGGCGCTTGCGGTCGGCCGCGTCGGCTCCGTCGCCGAAGACGATCGCGTCGTGCGTCTTGTCGCTGCCGGTGATGTGAATCTCGTCGACGGCGGGATGCGAGCACAGATACTTTCCGACCTCGGCTCCGCCGTATGCGAACCGTAAGTACCCTTCGCGCACCAACGGCGCAAACGCGTCTTCGAAGATGGGGCCGAGATAGTGATTCACGGGATTCATCTTGAGAATGCAAACGGTACCGTCGGCGACGAGCTTGTAGAGAACGTCGAGCGGCGCGATCGAAGAGATGTTCCCGGCACCCAACACGAGGGCCACACGCGGCTCGTGCGCGGTTTGCCGATACCACGTCGCGGTCGTTGCGTCGAGCGTTTCGCCCGTCACGTCCTGGTGCATCCAAACCTCGGCACGAATTCCGTCGAGCAAAACGCGATCGTAGAGATTCGCGGGGAACACGTCGACGACGGTTTGTCCGTCGATTCCGCGGCGAACGCGCTTGGGATCGATGCGAACGCGTCCGTAACGATCGACGTCCGATAGCGTTGCGGCGTAAGCGTTGAGCGCGTAGAGTACGGCCCACGGGCCGCCGATCGCCTCTTCCCCGGCCAGGGGTAAGTCGGTCAAGCCCTTCGCCTCTGCCGCTGCGGCCGTCCAACGCGCGGCTTGGCGGTAGACGCCTTCGCGGCATTCCATCAGCAGCGCGATCTTGTCGGGGAGCGGTAGTGAAGCCCACCGCGCCGCGCCGGCGCGCAGGTCGTGGAGTTCCAGGTCGACCTGGGGATGGGCGGTAGGGCCGGGATTCGCGAGCACGGTCATGGACGGGATTTCTCCGGCCTTTGGATGGGTACATTGAGCCCTGGGGAGCGCGAAGCAATGATGACCGAATCGGCGGAGCTCTGGATTCGTCTCAAAGACGGGCGCAGTCTCTGCGAACGCTACAATCAGTTGGAGATGGCCGAGTTCATGCGCGAGGCGATGATCGAGCGGATGAGCCGGGGCGAGCCGCTCGTCTGTTTCGACGGCGAAGAAGTCACGATTCCGGCCGACGCGATCAAACGCATCGACCTTTTGCTCGCACACCATTCGCGCAATCGGCACACCATGGTATGATGCCTGGCGGAGGTAAGCCATGGCAACGAAACGACGAAAGCGCCGGCTCGTTCCCCGGCTGGGACCCGCGACGAATCTGCGGCCTGCCGGCGCACACGAGTCGAAAAAGCTCTACGATCGCAAACGCATCAAAGCCGCCCTTCGACGCCAAGACGACGAGGGCGGTTTTGTTTTATTCGTGGACGCTAACCATCCAGTCCACGCCGAACTTGTCCGTGAGCATCCCGAAGAGCTTCGCTCCCCAAAACGTCGGCGCGAGCTCCATCGTCACTTTTCCGCCCTCGGCGAGTTTCGCGAAAGCGCGCTTCGCGGCATCTTCGCCGTCCATGACGAGCGAGAGGGCCACGTTGTTTCCGATCGTTCGCTTCCAGTCGCCTACCGCATCGGCGCCCATCAGCGCGGCGCCGCTGGTACCGAGCGAGGCGTGCATGATCTTGTGCTTTGCGTCGGCCGGCGTTTGGCTTTCCATAGGCGAGCCCTCGTAACGGCTGAGGTTGAGCTCGCCGCCGAGTGCGGCTTGATAAAACGTAAACGCCTCTTCGCAGTTGCCGTTGAAGAAGATGTAGGCTTCGATATGCATGAGCTACGCTTTCTGCAGCGTTGGCTTTTAGTTGATCAGCTCGCGCTCGACCATGATGTCGCGGGGATCGATGAGGTGCTTGTTGAGCCCAAGTTTTTCGGCCGATACCCCCAGAGCGAAGCCCACGAGCTGCGGCAAATGGAACGTCGGCAGATCGGTGCGTCCCCAGCGCGCGGCGGAGTCGGCTTGATAGCCGTCGAGCGCCAAGTGACAGAGCGGACACGGCGTGATCACGGCTTCCGCTCCGTGATCCTTGGCCATGCGCATGTTCTGGCCAACCATGTTGGTCGCCGTGTTGTCCTTTTCGAGCTGAATGTGGAAACCGCAGCAGCGCGTTTTCCCGGCGTAGTCGACGGGTTCGCCCCCGATCGCCGCAATGACATCTTCGAGCGAATGCGGATTCCGGGCGGATTCCCAGCCGTTGACGCTCTCCGGGCGGATGATGTGACAGCCGTAAAACGGCGCCACGCGCAAACCGTTGAGCGGGCGCACGACCATTTTGCTCAAGTTCTCTAAGCCGATGTCGTCGATGAGCAGCCACAGGAGGTGGCGCACCATGACGTTGCCCTGGTATTTCGCACCGAACTTCGCGAGAATGGAGTTGGCGTGATCCATGCGCTCTTCGCTCTCGAGCAGCTCCTTGTTCGCGGCACGCATGTGCCCGGTGCAGGTCGAGCAGATCGTGATGACGTCGTCGAGACCCAGCGCCTCGGCCTGGGCGTACGTGCGCGCGTTGAGCACGCGCGCGACGTCGCGATTGACGTCGTTGACGACCGATGCGCCGCAGCACGACGCGGCGGTGAGCTCGATGAGCTCGATGCCCAGCTTGTCGGCCAGCAGCATCGTGGAGTTGAAAAGCTCTTTGCACGACTCCTTGGCGACGCATCCGGGGAAGAACCCGTAGCGGCGCGTTTGCGCGGAGCGGCTCTTGCGGTGCGAGTCGAGCGGGATATTCTCAGGTAAGAGAGTGGCAGCCATCAGTTAACCGGGACCTCCAGGCTTTCGAAAATCGTGCGGACTTCGTCCACTTTGGGAATCGGCTTGAGGAACGGCGGCGGCATTTTTCCTTTCACCGCCATGCGCAGTCCGAGCGGAGCGACTTTTAAGAGACCGCGCACGTTGAAGCGCCCGATCGTACCTTGAATAACCTCGGTTTCGGCGAGCATTCCGGTCTGCTTGATCGTCCGGCCGACCACCAGCGCGTGGCGGGGACCGCGCTCGTTCATCATCACGCGATCTTTGACGGTCGCGCGCTTGACGTCGACGATTCGGTCGTGTGGTTCGACGTGCTTGGGACAGTACGAACACGCATAGCAGTGCGCGCACAGCCACAAATAATCTTCGTTGATTTGCGCGAGCCGCTCTTTGCGCTGGCCGTCGCGCACGTCCTCGATGAAGCGGTACGCGTACGCGATGGCGGCCGGACCGGCGAAGGCTGGGTCGACGCTGACTACGGGACAGAGCGCGTAGCACGTGGCGCACATGACGCAGTTGGCGACGTCGACGAGCTTCTTCATGTCTTCGGGTGAAACGCGCCGCTCGCGCTCGTGATCGGAATCCGGATCGGGCGGCTGCAGATACGGCTTGAGACGGTGGTATTTGTCCCAGAACGGATCCATGTGAACGACCAAATCCTTCATCGGCTGGAAGTTCGGCATGGGATCGATCTTGATGAGGCCTTCGTCGTTCATCACCGTGTTGCACGGCGTTTTGCACGCGAGGCCGGTAACGCCGTTGATGTTCATCGAGCACGATCCGCAGATGGCCGAACGGCACGAGCGGCGGAAGCTGATCGAGCCGTCGACTTCGGCCTTGGCAATCTCGAGCGCGTCGAGCACGGTCGTCGTCTCGGGGACGTCGATCGTGACGACGTCGCGATGCGGAACGTCGTCGACGGCTTCGTCAAAGCGGAAGATATCGAGCTGAACGTTAGCCATGTATTTAGTACGTTCTCACTTGCGGGTCGTATTTCGTAATCGTTACGCCTCGCGAATAATCCAGCCGCGGCGAGCCGTCGGTCTCGCGCCAAGCCAGGGTGTGTTTGAGCCAGTTTGCGTCGTCACGTTCGGGATAGTCGGTGCGCGCCTGAGCGCCGCGCGACTCCTCGCGAGCGAGCGCGCCCGTCGCTAGCGTCAACGAGCCGTCGATCAGGAAGTCGGTTTCAAGTGCGCCGACGAGGTCGGTGTTGAACGTCGACGATTTGTCCATCACGTAAACGCCTGCATCGAACTCCCGGCGAACGGCCTTGAGATCGTCGACCGCTTTGGTCAAGCCTTTCTCGTCGCGGAAGATGAAGGCGTTCTCGCTCATCGTCTCGTTCATCTTGCGCCGCAGCTGCGGCGCGCGTGTACCGGCCGTGCGCGAAAGCAATCCCGCGATCCGATCCTGCTCCTGCTTCAACGTTCGCGCCGATTCTTTGACGCCGGCGACCGTCTTGATGTAATCGAGGGCGTGTTTTGCGGAACGGGCCCCGAAAACGATCGTCTCGAGCAGCGAGTTGCCGCCGAGGCGGTTGGCGCCGTGCACGCTGACGTTGGCACATTCGCCGGCGGCGTAAACGCCGGGTACGCGGGTGGCTCCCCACTTGTCGGTTTCGATGCCGCCCATCGTGTAGTGCGCGCCCGGAAGAATAGGAATCGGCTCGTTGATCGCGTCTTTGCCGGTGGCGTCGAGTGCGAGCTCGCGAATCTGCGGCAGGCGCTCCAAAATCTTTTCGCGTCCGAGATGGCGCATGTCGAGCAGCACGCAGCCCTCGACGCCGCGGCCTTCGAGGATCTCGGTCCACTCGGCACGCGAAACGACGTCGCGCGAAGCGAGTTCGCCCTTATTCGGCGCGTATTTGAACATGAAGCGCTCGCCCTGCGCGTTGAGCAGGTAGGCGCCTTCGCCGCGCGCGCCCTCGGTCATCAGCACGCCGTTCTCTTTGAGCGTCGTGGGATGGAACTGCATGAACTCCATGTCCATGAGCGGGATGCCCGCTTTGTACGCGATACCTTGACCGTCGGCGGTGGAGGCGTAACCGTTGGTCGTCTTGAGGTACATGCGGCCCGCACCGCCCGTGGCAAAGATCGTCGCCTTTGCAGTAACCAACTCGAGCTGTCCGTTGCGCATGTTGTACGCAACTACGCCGCTGCCCACCCCGTCTTCGATCGCCAGCGCCGTGCAGAAATATTCTTCGTAGACTTTGACGCCGAAGCGTTCGAGCTGTTCCCAGAGCGTGTGCAGGATGACCAAGCCGGTCACGTCTGCAGAGTAGCACGTGCGCGGCGTGCCGGCACCGCCGAACGGACGTTGCGCGATGCGGCCGTCGGGCACGCGCGAGAAGATGCACCCGCGATGTTCGAGCCAGATGATTTGTTTGGGAGCGTCTTCGCACATCGCCGCGGCTGCGTCTTGGTCGGCGAGATAGTCCGAACCCTTGACGGTGTCGAACGTGTGCGCTTCCGGCGAGTCTTCCTCGCGATTGCCGAGCGCTGCATTGATGCCGCCTTGCGCGGCGCCCGAATGGCTGCGCACCGGATGAAGCTTGGAAACGATGGCCACGTCGGCTCCGCCTTCCGCGGCTTCCACCGCGGCGCGCATGCCGGCAAGACCGCCGCCGATGACGACTACGTCGTGTTTGATCACGCGGGCCCCCGAAAAACGTTCACATCCTGGTCCCTCTTATAGTACGCGGGTGCTGGAGGAACCCCCATGACTTTAGTGCATGTTTTTGGCATGGGGGAAATCGTAAGCGTCGGGAGTAACCCGCAACGGCTAGAGGCGTTTGAGGGCTTGATTCGCGAGTATCAGGCCTGGCTGCCGGAAGATCTGCGCGTTCCGAACCTCGAGGAAGAGGTGATCCATCTCGTCGAGCATTACGGCTGCCACGCGCTGCTTCTCGGATACCAGGAAGACCGGCCGGTAGGCTGCGTCGTACTCAGCCGCCGCGACGAGGATACCGCGGAAATCAAGCGGCTTTACGTCGCTCCCGCTGCGCGAGGAACCGGTATGGGACGGGCGCTTGCCGAGGCCGCCATCGCGGGGGCCCGCGCTGCCGGACACCGGCGTATCGTCTTGGACACACACCGCAACCGGCTGGAAGCGGCGTACGCCTTATACCGGGCGCTGGGTTTCCAAGAGTGCGAGGCGTACGGCGAAGCCGATTACGCCTGCCCGACCTTCCTGGCCCTAAGCCTGGAGTAGGCTATGCGCTGGCGTCCTTCGACTTGCCCGAGAGCGAGCGGTCGTAGAAGCGGTAGGCGTTCTTGCCGGCCTGTTTGGCCTGATAGAGCGCTTCGTCGGCCGCAAAGAAGAGGGTCTGACCGTCGGTCCCGTCGGTTGGAAACATCGCCAGCCCTATCGAGCTCGCTAAGCCGTTGCGGCGGAGCGCCGCCATAATACGCTCGACG